>NZ_LDTE01000039.1 GCF_001476905.1 Sphingomonas sanguinis
GGGGACCATGCGTAGCATGGTGGAGGGGGCGTGCGGCGCGGGGTGGCCTCTGTCGAAGCCCTCCTCCGACAGGCCTGCGGCCTGCCACCTCCCCGTACCGGGGAGGATTTTACGCCTCTTCCCACACAATGGCGATCGGCGCATCGATGCCCAGCACCGCATGGACCGGGCAGGCCGCCGCCGCCGCTTCCAGCCTTTTGCGCTGGGCCGCGTCATACTGCCCCGGCACGCGGACCGTCACGCCCAGCATGGTGATCCGGCGCGGCGCGTTGCCCATCTGCTTGGTCACCGTCGCGGTCGCGCCCGCGAGGTCCAGCCCGGCGACGCGGCCCGCCATCGCCATGATGCTGAGCACGCAGCCGCCCAGCGACACCGACAACAGGTCGCTCGGCGAGAAATTCTCGCCCGGTCCGCCCAGTTCCTTCGACGCGTCCATGACCAGCACCGCGCCATTGTCGGGATGAGCGACGTGACAGCGCAGGCCGCCTTCGTAATGCACGACGAAATCCGCCATCGGCTTTACCCGCTGTTGCGCAGCGCGGTGGCGATGCCGTTGATCGACAACAGGATGCCCTCGCCGATGCGCGGATCGCTCTCGCCCGCACGGTGGCGCTTCATCAGCTCGATCTGGAGCAGGTTGAGCGGCTCGATATAGGGCAGGCGCAGGCGGATCGATGCCTCCAGCGCCGGATTGTCGGACAGCAGCCGCGTCTGCCCCGTCACGCCCAGCAACCCGTCGCGCGCGCGGTGCCAGCCGTCATGGATGCGCCCGAAGATCGCGTCGCGAAGGCCCTCGTCCTCGACCAGCCCGGCATAGCGCCGCGCGATGCCGATGTCGGACTTGGCGAGCACCATCTCCATATTCGCCAGCGTCGCGGCGAAGAAAGGCCAATTCTTCGCCATCTCGGCGAGCAGTGCCTTGTCCTCGAACTGCGCTATCGCCGTGCCGACGCCGTACCAGCCGGGCAGCATCACGCGCGCCTGGGCCCAGCTGAACACCCAGGGAATGGCGCGCAAATCCTCGATCGCGTCGGACTTCTTGCGGCTGGCCGGGCGGCTGCCGATCTTCAGGCCCGCAATCTCGGCGATCGGGGTCATCTGGCGGAAGAAGGTACGGAAGCCGTCCGTGCCATAGACCAGCCCGCGATAGGTGGTGAAGGCGGTTGCCGACAGCTGCTCCATTGCCGTCGTAAAGCGGACATTGTCCGCCGCCGACAGCCGGTCGGGCTCCAGGCTGGCGAGCAGCGTGGCCGAGGCCATCGCCTCCAGATTGCCGAGCGCGGAGTCGCGGGTGCCATATTTACCGGCGATCACCTCGCCCTGTTCGGTGATGCGGATGCGGCCCTGCACCGTGTCGTGCGGCTGGGCGCGGATCGCGGCGAAGGCGCTGCCGCCGCCGCGCCCGACCGCGCCGCCGCGTCCGTGGAACAGCTGCATCCTGACGCCGAGTTCGTCGAAGACCGGGCGGAACGCGCTCGACGCCTTGGACAGCGACCAGGTGGAGGTCAGGTAACCGCCATCCTTGTTCGAATCCGAATAGCCGATCATCACTTCCTGATGGCCCCGCGCCCGGACGATCGCAGCGATCTCCGGCAACGCGAAATAGGCGCGCATGATCTCCGGCCCTGCCTCCAAATCCTCGATCGTCTCGAACAGCGGCACCGCCATGATCGCGGCGGTGGCGGGCTCGCCGGGGCGGTAGAGGCCGAATTCCTTCAGCATCAGGTTGATTTCGAGCAGGTCGGACACCGACTTGCCCATCGAGACGATATAGTTGGTGATGCACTTCGGGCCATATTTGGCGTGCGCATCGGCGGCGGCCTGGACGATCGCCAGTTCGGAGCGGGTCTCGTCCGAATAATCGGCATAACGGCTGAACAGCGGCCGGGCATTGGCCAGCTCGCGTCGGAGCAGCGTGACGCGGGCGTCTTCATCCAGCGCCAGATAGTCGGGCTCGACGCCCGCCACCTTCAACAGCTCGGCGACGACGCGTTCATGCACCGCCGAATTCTGCCGCAGGTCGAGCGTGGCGAGGTGGAAGCCGAACGTCTCGACCGCCCGGATCAGGCGGCCCAGCGCCCCACCGCTCGCCAGCGCGCCGTCGCCCTGTGTCGCCAGCCCGCGCGCGATCGCGACCAGATCGGTGCGCAAGGCCTTGGGATCGGCATAGGGCTCGCCGGTCAGGCGACCGGGGCGGGGCGAGGTCTTGCCGGTCAGCTTCTCATGCGTCGCGGCGAGACGGGCATAGATGCCCGACAGCGCGCGGCGATAGGGCTCGTCCGCGCGGCTGAGCGCTTCGTCGCCGCTCGCATCGGCCAGCGCGCGGACGCCTTCATCGACCTCGGCATGTTCGGTCGAGATGGACAGCTCGGCGCCCAGCGCGTGCACCGCCTTGCAATAATGGGTCAGCACCGCGTCGGCGGCTTGCGCCAGCGCGTTGGTCAGCGACTCGGCGGTGACGAAGGGATTGCCGTCCCGGTCGCCGCCGATCCACGAACCGGGACGCAGGAAGGCGGGCACGCGCGCCCCGAACGCCTTGTCCCAACGCTGATAGAGGGCGGGCAGCACCGGCAGGAACACATCGCGCAAATAGGACAGCGCTGTCTCCACCTCGTCGGTGACGTACAGCCGCTCGCGGCGCAGCACGCGGGTCTGCCAGAGAAGCGCGATCTGGCGGCCGATCGCTGCTTCCACATCGTCGCCGTCGGGCGTCACGTCGCGCCCCGCATCACGCATCGTCAGCAACTCGGCAATGCGGTTGCGATGGTCGATCATGCTCTTGCGCCGCACCTCGGTCGGGTGCGCGGTCAGCACCGGCACGACCAGCGCCCGGCCGAGCAGCTCCATCGCCGCGTCGCGGTCGATGCCCTGGCCCTTCAGCGTTTCCAGCACATCGGCGATATCGGCGGCGGGCTCGCGCGCGATGCCCTGGCGATCCTCGGCGAGGTTGGCGAGCATCGAGAACAGCATGAAGCCGCGCACGAAATCCAGCGTCTCGTCGAGCGCCAGTTTCTCCAGTTGCAGGTCGACCGACCCGTCCTCACCCAGCCCACGATAGCGATCGACCGAGGCACGGCGGATCGCCTCCGTCGCCTCGAACAACGCGTCGCCGCCATAACGGCGGATCACGTCACCCAGCTGGGCGCCCAGAAAGCGGATGTCGGCATTGTTGGCGATGGGAGGCAGGGTCGTCATGGGCGCCATTGCTGCAACGCAATAGGCCGGGCGTCAACCAATTGCGGTTCGTAATTTTGGTATAATATTGTGACTGGATCAGGCTAGAAATTGCGTTTCAAGTGCGTGGACTGGTTGGGGTGAGCCGATGTAGGATATGTCTGCGCAGACGCGAGAGGGGATTAGTGATCAACGGCAGGGTTATGACGGCTATGGGTCTGGGTATCCTGGGCGGGATCGGTTGGCAGGTCGCGGTCGTCGTAACGGCACTCCGGCACGGGGGGCGCGGACCGTTTCAGGATGGCGCCGCACGATGATTGGGGTGCTTCTCTACGCCGCCATCGCATCTGCGGACGGCGCGCAGATCGGACGACCCGTGGCCGTCAAGGCGGCGTGCGGAGCCTCGCTCGCGCTGATCCGGTCTCAGGTCGCGATGCCGGGCGGTTCGGTCATCTACAGCGAGTGGCAGGGCGCGGACGAGCGCGATTTCGATCCGGCCGACTATCGATGGCAGCCCAAGGCCTATGCCAAGGCAAACCGCGTGCCCGCGCCGTCCGACCGCAGGATCGGGCGGTCCTATCGTCTCGACAATCTTCGGTTCAGTGCCGTCCGCCACTGTTCGTCGGTGCGCCGCTTCCTTGATCGGCACCACGTGGCTTACGGCTCCGATGCGGTCGAGCAGGCCCTTCGGCGGCAGGATGCGAAGGTGACTTTCCTCAGTATCTCCCTTGCCGCTATCGACACATCGGGCCGACAGGCGGTGGTTACGTTCGGATCGACCGGGCTGCTAGGCGGCGGCGGCTGGGCGACGACGCTGGTCCGCGATGCTGCGGGACGCTGGCATCAAGCCTATACCACGCCGACCTGGATCACCTGACCGGCTGGATTGCAGGCGAAGCCCTCAGTTCGCATTCCCCGGCGCGCCGGCCCCCGTCGCGACCGGATTGGTCGGAGTCGCAGGCCGCTCTGTCCGCGAGGCTTCGCGTTCTTCCGAGGTCACCGTGCCGTCGCGGTTCAGGTCCATCCGGTCGAATCGCGCCAGCATCCCCTCGAAGAACTCGCTCTCGGTGATCTCACCGTCCTTGTTGCGGTCGAGCTCCCACAGGCGTGAGTTGGCGGTGGGCATTTCGTCGGCGGTGATGATGTCGTTGCCGTCGCGGTCCAGCTCGCGGAAGCGGCGCGCCATCATGCTGCCGAAGTCGACGCGGCTGGTGACTGACGGTGGCACGAAGCCCGCCTTGGCGGCGGCCTGGTCCGCCTCGGCACGCTTCTCTTCCTTCTTGCCGCAGGCGGCGGTGGTGGCGACCGACGCCATCAACCCCAGGCTAACAAGGCCCTTGGCCCATCCACGCATGCGACACTCCCGGCTTCGTTACGCTTCCAGCTCAACGTCCCAATACAGCCAGTCGTGCCATGTTTCATGCAGATAATTGGGCGGGAAGCTGCGGCCATGCTCCTGAAGGTGCCAGTTGGTCGGGCGGATCGGCTCGATATGCAGCGGCATCGCGGCCTGGCGCGGGGTGCGCCCGCCCTTCTTCAGGTTGCAGGGCGCGCAGGCGGTGACGACATTCTCCCAGGTCGTCCGCCCGCCTTGTGCGCGCGGGATGACATGGTCGAAGGTCAGGTCGCGGTGCGATCCGCAATATTGGCAGGAGAAGCGGTCGCGCAGGAACAGGTTGAAGCGGGTAAAGGCCGGGAATTGCGACGGCTTCACGAATTGCTTGAGCGCAATGACCGAGGGCAGCTTGACCTTCGCGGTCGGGCTGCGCACCTCGCGCTCATAATGGGCGACGATATCCACCCGGTCGAGGAACACGGCCTTCACCGCGGTCTGCCAGGGCCAGACCGACAGCGGGTAATAGGACAGCGGCGTATAATCCGCATTGAGCACAAGTGCCGGACAGGAGTCCGGGTGTCGGATCAGGTCGGGATGAAACACAGCTCCTCCCTTCGTGGTACGATGCGCCTATTCGCGCAACGGCGTGACAAGGCTATGACACTGCACGCTATGACAGCATGGGATCGGAATCGCGGTCAAGAGTGTGCGCGATGAGCGGAACGCCGCGCGCCACGCGTTTCGCGCCCAGCCCGACCGGGCGGCTGCATCTGGGCCATGCACTCTCGGCGGTGCGCGCATTCGATCTGGCGCGGACAGGCGGCGGGCGTTTCCTGCTTCGGATCGAGGATATCGACGGCACGCGCAGCCGGCCCGAGCATGTCGATGCGATCCTGCGCGATCTGGAATGGCTGGGGCTGGAATGGGACGAGCTGTCCTTCCAGTCGCAGCGGCTGGACCTGTACGCGGCGGCGCAAGCGCGGCTGGCCGACCTGCTCTATCCCTGTTTCTGCACGCGAGCCGAAATCGCGGCCAGCCTGTCCGCGCCGCATGGCCCGGAGGCGGTCTATCCCGGCACCTGTCGTCACCGTTCGGCGGCGGAGCGGGCCGCACGAATGGGCGAGCCGCATGGCTGGCGCATCGACATGGCGCGAGGGGTGGAGCGGGTGGGGGCGCTGCACTGGCAAGACGAACGGGCGGGGTCGGTTCTGGCCGATCCGCTCTCGCACGGCGACGTCATCCTGGCGCGGAAGGATGCGCCCGCCAGCTATCATCTGGCCGCCACGGTCGACGATGCCGCGCAGGGCGTGACGGACGTGGTGCGGGGGCTCGACCTGTTCGCGGCGACGCATGTCCACCGGCTGCTCCAGGCGCTGCTCGGCCTGCCGACGCCGCTTTATTACCACCATCCGCTGATCGTGGGGGCGGATGGCCAGCGGCTGGCCAAGCGGCACGGCGCGCCCGCGCTGGCGGCGATGCGCGAGGGCGGCGCGGATGGCCGTGCGCTGGCCGATGCGCTGCGGCGCAATATGCTTCCTGCTGGATTTCGGCTGGGGGAGGCGTAAGCTTCGCGCCATGACCACTTTTCTCGTGATCCTGCTGATCGCGGCGATGCTCGCCACCCTGGTCGCGCTGGTGCGCGGCATCATCACCTTTCTTCAGGAGGCGACGGCCGAAGCCAAGGGCGAAGGGCCGACCGCGTCGCAGCTGAAATCGAACCGGATGATGCAGCAGCGCATCTTCTTCCAGGCGCTGGCGATCACCGTCGTCGTGCTCCTCCTGTTCATGGCAGGGCGGACCTAATCCCTTGGTCAAGCTGACGAAAATTTACACCCGTACGGGTGACGAAGGCACGACCGGGCTGGTCGACGGATCGCGCCGGTCCAAGGCGGATTCGCGGATGGTCGCGATCGGCGAGGTGGACGAAGCGAACAGCGCGATCGGCGTCGCCCTGATGTCGGTCGATGGGCCACTGGCCGCGCAACTGATCATGATCCAGAACGACCTGTTCGATCTGGGCGCCGACCTCGCCACGCCCGGCGATGTCGAGGGGGCGCTGCGCATCGTTGCTGAACAGGTCCGGCGGTTGGAAGCGGAGATCGATGCGATGAACGCGGCCCTGTCGCCGTTGACCAGCTTCATCCTGCCCGGCGGCAGCCCGGCGGCGGCGCATCTCCACCTGGCTCGCGCCATCACCCGCCGCGCCGAGCGCGCGACCGTGGCGCTGGGCGAGCAGGAGGCGATCAACCCGCCCGCGCTGGCCTATCTCAACCGATTGTCCGATTGGCTTTTTGTCGCCGCGCGGGCGGTGAACCAAAACGGCGCATCGGACGTTCTTTGGGTTCCAGGAGGGGCGCGCATGGGACGGTAAAGGGCCGACCGGCCTCCCCATGATCCGGGGAGCGCCCAATGCCGACCCTCCTTCCGTACCCGACGGCGGCCTCGACGCCTGCCGATCATCTCGCATCCCGCTACCACGCGGTTCGCGCGATGACCCTGGCATTGTCTGAGCCTTTGTCGGATGCCGATGCCAGCGTCCAGTCGATGCCGGACGCGTCGCCCGCGAAATGGCACATGGCGCACACGACATGGTTCTTCGAGACCTTCGTGCTGCGCGACCATGTGCCGGGCTATACGCTGCACGACCCGCGTTTTCCGTTCCTGTTCAACAGCTATTACGAGGCGGAGGGCAAGCGCCACGCCCGCCATCGCCGGGGCATGATCACCCGGCCGACGCTGGACGAGGTGCGGGCGTATCGGGCGCATGTCGATTCCGCCCTGCTTGCCGCGCTGCCCGATCTGCCCGAGGCTGCACGCGAGCTGGTTGCGTTGGGCTGTCACCACGAAGAGCAGCATCAGGAGCTGTTCGTCACCGACATTCTCCACCTCTTTTCCGAGAATCCGCTGGAGCCCGCACTTTTCGCGCCCGAACCCAAGGCACCGGTCGCGATGCCGGGCCCGATCGGCTGGATCGAGGGGCAGGCGGGCATCGTCGAGGTCGGCCATGGCGGCCAGGGCTTTGCCTTCGATTGCGAAGGGCCGCGTCACCAGGCGCTGCTCCATCCTCATGCCCTGGCCGACCGCACCGTCACCAATGCCGAGTGGATGACCTTCATCGAGGATGGCGGCTATCGCGATCCCCGGCTCTGGCTGTCCGATGGCTGGGCCTGGGTAAAGGGCGAAGGGATCGCCGCGCCGCTTTATTGGGAAGAGCGCGACGGCGGCTGGACCCGGTTCGGGCTGGATGGTCGTCGCGCGATCGATCCCGCCGCACCGGTTACCCATGTCAGCTTCTATGAGGCCGATGCCTTCGCCACCTGGGCGGGGGCAAGGCTGCCGAGCGAATTCGAGTGGGAAGCCGCGGCCGCCGCGCATGACGCAAGCGGCGGCAACCAGCTCGACGGCGCGGGCGCGATCGAGCCGCGCCCCTCGCCCGGCGGCCCGGCCTTTTTCGGCGATGTCTGGGAATGGACCGGCAGCGCCTATCGCCCCTATCCCGGCTTCCATCCGGTCGAGGGCGCGGTCGGCGAATATAATGGCAAGTTCATGAACGGGCAGTTCGTGCTGCGCGGCGGCAGCTGCGCCACGCCGCGTGGCCACGCCCGCGCCTGTTACCGCAACTTCTTCTACCCCCATCAACGCTGGCAATTCACCGGCGTCCGTCTGGCAAAGGACCTTCCATCATGTTGAAGCCCGAGATCGAGGACGGCCAGATGTCGCTGGCCGACCCAGCCTTTCGCGCCGACGTCCTGGCCGGGCTGGAGCGTTCCCCGCGCGCCATCCCTGCGCGCTGGTTCTACGACCGCAAGGGGTCCGAGCTGTTCGAGGCGATCACCGATCTGCCCGAATATTATCCGACCCGGACCGAGACCGCGATCCTGAAGGCCATGTGTCCCGATCTGGTCGCGCATGTGGGCAAGGGCCGCGCGGTCGTCGAGTTCGGATCGGGCTCCTCGACCAAGACGCCGGTGCTGCTGCGCTGTGTCGAGCCGTCGGCCTATGTGCCGATCGACATTTCGGGCGATTTCCTGCGCGACTCCGCGCGTGCCCTGCAACAGGCGTTCCCCGATCTGCCCATCCATCCGCTGGAGGGCGACTTCATGCGGCCGCTGGTGCTGCCTGCGATGGTGGCGGATGCGCCCAAACTGGGTTTCTTCCCGGGCTCGACCATCGGCAACATGACGCCCGCCATGGCGACCGACCTGCTGCGCGCGATGCGCGGATCGCTGGGCGAGGGGGCGATGCTGCTGATCGGCATGGACCGGGCCAAGTCCAGCGACGTGCTGGTTCCGGCCTATGACGATGCGCAGGGCGTGACGGCGGCGTTCAACCGCAACCTGCTCGACCGGATCAATCGCGAACTCGACGGCACCATCCCCGTCGAGGCCTTCCGCCACCGTGCGGTGTGGAATGACGATCGCTCGCGGATCGAGATGCACCTGGCGGCAACCCGTGACGTCGACTTCACCATCGAGGGGCGCCCCTTCGCCATGACGGCGGGGGAGACGATCCATACCGAGAACAGCCACAAATATGGCCCGCGCGATGCCAAAATCCTGTTGCGTGCCGGTGGTTGGACTCCGGTGGCCGAATGGACCGACCCCGACCAGCTTTTCTCGGTCTATCTGGCGGAAGCGCAATCGGTTCGGCTCGCGCCGTGAACGTTTCGCCTCGTAGTGGACCGGCAAAGATAATTCTGATTAATTTTATGCGTCCTTTTTCGGATCGTGACGTTTGATTGTTCGGTAGGGTCGGAATTTGGCAATAAAAGTCTTCGGCTCCACCCTGTGAAGAGTTTTTCTGTCGTTTACATGGCGACACAAGGGCTCTTCATGGTTCCTGACCGGGAGGAGCATGATGACCGAAAGCGAACAGCTACTCGACGCCTTCGATGCGCGAGCCGAACGCCGTAACCACCGGCGTGACTTCTTCAAAACGGCCTTTGGTGCGGCGGCGGCGGGTGTCACCGCCTTCAGCCTGACCAGCAAGGCCGGGGCGCAGTCCACGATCACCGACACCGACATCCTGAATTTCGCGCTGAATCTCGAATATCTCGAAGCGCAATTCTATGCCTATGCGGCCAATGGCACGGGTCTTCCCGCCAACCAGCTGACCGGCACCGGCACGCAAGGCGCAGTGACCGGCGGACAGCAGGTCGCGTTCGGCGACGACCGGATAGTTCAGGCCTATGCGCGCGAGATCGCGGCGGACGAAGCGGCCCATGTCGCCTTCCTGCGCACCGCGCTCGGCAGTGCGGCGGTGGCACAGCCCGCGATCAACATTTCGGGTGATGCCAATGGCCCGTTCACGGCGGCGGCGCTGGCGGCGGGTGTCATCACCAGCGGCACCTTCAACCCCTATAGCTCGCCCAACGCGTTCCTGCTCGGCGCCTATATCTTCGAGGATGTCGGCGTGACCGCCTATAAGGGCGCCTCACCGCTGATCAGCAGCAAGACCTTTCTCCAGGCCGCCGCCGGCATCCTGGCGGTCGAGGCCTATCACGCCGCGATCGTGCGCACGACGCTGTACGGCCGGGGCTATGACCCGACCAATCCGCAGTCGGGCCTGATCGACGCGGCCGGCAAGATCTCCGCTCTGCGGGACAGCGTGGACGGCTCGACCAAGCTCGACGAGGGAATCGCGCAGACCACGGTGAATGGGCAGTTGGTGTCCAACATCGTGCCGCTCGACACGAGCGGCATCGCCTTCAGCCGGACGCCGGGCCAGGTGCTCAACATCGTCTATCTGAACAAGGCGGCGGCCACGCTGGGCGGGTTCTTCCCGAACGGCGTCAACGGCACCCTGCGCGCCAGCACCGCCAACTAATTCCCTTTTTCCTCCTCTGGAGAGGATTTTTCATCATGAGCGAAGAACGCTTCATTCTCGATGTGATCGAAGAGGCTTCGGCCAAGCGCCGGACCGAACGTCGCCGTTTCATGCGCATGGCCGCCGGGGCGGGTGCCGTGGGCGGCCTGGCGATGCTGGGTGCCTGCAACAGCGACGATGACAATGTGATCGTCGTACCGACACCGACGCCCACCGCCAGCGCGACCGGATCGGTTACCGATGCCGATGTACTGAACTTCGCGCTCCAGCTCGAATATCTGGAAGCGCAATTCTACAGCTATGCCGCATTCGGCACGGGCCTGTCCTCGTCGCTGCTCAGCGGCACGGGCACGCAAGGGTCGGTGGCGATCAACACCAGTGCCTCGGGGGGCGCCGGGCAGCCGCGCCAGGTCCAGTTCCAGGACCCGATCGTCGCGCAATATGCGCGGGAGATCGCCTATGACGAGATCGCGCACGTCACCTTCCTGCGCAACGCGCTGGGCAGCGCGGCGGTCGCACAGCCTTCGATCAACCTGTCGGGCGATGCCAATGGCGCCTTCACGGCGGCGGCACGCGCGGCCAAAGTGGTCGGCGACAGCGCGACCTTCGACCCCTATGCGTCGGACGAAGCCTTCCTGCTCGGGGCATTCCTGTTCGAGGATGTCGGTGTCACCGCCTATATGGGCGGCGTCTCCCTGCTGACCAACAAGACCTATATCGAGGCGGCGGCGGGCATCCACGCGGCCGAGGCCTATCATGCGGGTCTGGTCCGCACGACGCTGTACCGCAAGGGCGTGAGCACCACGACGCCCATCTCCAGCCCGTTGCCGCTCAGCAGCTCGTCGCAAATCCCCAGCGGGGCGCTGATCGCCGCCGCAGGGGCAATCTCGGACGCGCGCGACAGCCTGGACGGATCGACCGATCTCGATCAGGGCATCGTCGCGACCGTGAACGGCGCCCAGGTGGCGAATATCGTTCCCGCCGACTCCAACGCCATCGCCTTTGTCCGCACCCCCGGCCAGGTGCTGAACGTCGTGTATCTCAACAAGGCGGCGGTCACCGGCGGCGGCTTCTTCCCCGGTGGCCTAAACGGCAACGTCCGCACCAGCGCCGCCAGCGGATAACCCTCTCCCTCCCAAGGGTCCTTTGCCCCGGATCGGTCGCTAGTCCCCTGGCCGATCCGGGGCTTTTTTTATGCACGAAGCGCCGCAGTGTGAGCGATCCGAGGGGAAAGCCCTTCTTATCCGTCGAAAAACCGCTTATGGATGGTCTATCCCCGGGGGAGCGCTGGCCTGCGCTTGAGAGGGGGGCAAGAGCCCCTGACCCGCTGAACCTGATCCGGCTGACACCGGCGTAGGGAGGGAGCGGCACCATCTCTCATGGTCCGTTTCCTCCGCATGGAGTGGACGACTATGGCAGATATCCCCGCAAAGGCCGAGATTGGCGTGACCACCGGCCCGATCCGTGGCTCGAAGAAGATTCACGTCGGCCCGCTGAATGTCGCGATGCGCGAAATCCATCTCGATCCGTCCTCGGGCGAGCCGCCCTTGCGCGTGTATGACACCAGCGGCGCGTATACCGACCCGAATGCCCGTATCGATATCATGGCGGGCCTGCCGCAGATCCGCCGTACCTGGATCGAGGCGCGCGGCGATGTCGAGGCCTATGACGGCCGCGAGATCCGCCCCGAGGATAACGGCCAGCTCGGCCCCGACCGGTCGGGCGGCGTGCCGCAATTCCCGCGCACCGGGCTGAACCGTCCGCTGCGGGCCAAGCCCGGCATGAACGTCAGCCAGATGCATTATGCCCGCCGGGGCATCATCACGCCCGAAATGGAATATGTCGCGACCCGCGAAAATCTGGGCCGCGAGATGCTGAAGGACTATATCCGCGACGGCGAGAGCTTCGGCGCGGCGATCCCCGATTACGTGACGCCCGAATTCGTCCGCGACGAAGTGGCGCGCGGCCGGGCGATCATCCCCAACAACATCAACCACCCCGAATCCGAGCCGATGGCGATCGGCCGCAACTTCCTGGTCAAGATCAACGCCAATATCGGCAATTCGGCGGTCGCCTCCAACGTCGCGTCCGAAGTCGACAAGCTGGTCTGGTCGATCCGCTGGGGCGCGGACACGGTCATGGACCTGTCGACGGGGCGCAACATCCACGACACGCGCGAGTGGATCATCCGCAATTCGCCGGTGCCGATCGGCACGGTCCCCATCTATCAGGCGCTGGAAAAGGTCGGCGGCATCGCCGAGGAGCTGACCTGGGAAATCTTCCGCGACACGCTGATCGAACAGGCCGAGCAGGGCGTCGACTATTTCACCATCCATGCGGGCGTGCGCCTGCCCTACATCCCGCTGACCGCCAAGCGCGTCACCGGCATCGTGTCGCGTGGCGGCTCGATCATGGCGAAGTGGTGCCTGGCGCATCACAAGGAGTCGTTCCTCTACGAACGCTTCGACGAGATCACCGAGATCATGAAGGCCTATGACATCGCCTATTCGCTGGGCGACGGCCTGCGTCCCGGCGCGATCGCCGACGCCAATGACGAGGCGCAGTTCGCCGAACTGTACACGCTGGGCGAGCTGACCAAGCGCGCCTGGGAACAGGACGTGCAGGTCATGATCGAGGGCCCCGGCCATGTGCCGATGCACAAGATCAAGCAGAATATGGACAAGCAGCTGGAGGCGTGCGGCGAGGCGCCCTTCTACACGCTCGGGCCGCTAACGACCGACATCGCGCCGGGCTACGACCATATCACCAGCGGCATCGGTGCCGCGATGATCGGCTGGTACGGCACGGCGATGCTCTGCTACGTCACGCCCAAGGAGCATCTGGGCCTGCCCGACCGCGACGATGTGAAGGTTGGTGTGGTGACCTACAAGCTCGCCGCCCACGCCGCCGACCTGGCCAAGGGGCACCCCGCCGCCAAGATGCGCGACGATGCGCTGAGCCGCGCCCGTTTCGAGTTCCGCTGGCGCGACCAGTTCAACCTGTCGCTCGACCCCGACACGGCGGAATCCTACCACGACCAGACCCTTCCGGCCGAAGGCGCCAAGACCGCGCATTTCTGTTCGATGTGCGGCCCGAAATTCTGCTCGATGAAGATCACGCAGGAGGTTCGGGAATTTGCTGCGTCTCGCGCAGCAAATAGCGACCTGCTGGGGGCAGGTCGCGATCCCGAACCTCGGGAATTCGCGGCGAAGCAGAACGCCCCGGTCGAAACCTTCGTCGCGGCCGAGGATGCCGAGGCGGGGATGCAGGAAATGAGCGAGAAATTCCGCGAGAAGGGCGGGGAGGTTTACCTTCCGGCGGAGTGATTAATTTTTGAAGGATTTTATAATCTGCGTAATTAATTCGACCTGAGGAAGATTCGCATCCTCTGACTGGCGCTCATTTGGAAGGCGGTGTGCATTTTTTGCGAGTGCCAGTATGATAACAATCGCACCTGTCAATACACCAATCAGAAGTGCCGCGGCTGGATATTGGGGCAGGCGAATTACGGGACTGGTTGGGCTAAATGCTAGCCCAACCAGTAGCGCTAGTAGAAAGCCAACAATGAGAAGCGCCGTTCCGCCATAAATAGTCCGTGCGCGACGAACGTCCTTAAGGTCTGACCGAAGATCCTTAATGTAATCAGTCAATTCAGAGTAGGCGAAATCTCTTTTGCCAAAATCCTCTTGAATGCCCTCAAGGTCTGCCAAGCGTTTCTCTAAAGCATCCAGCCTTGCTTCGTCGGACGCTGATTCAAAGAAAGCGGCGGCATGGTCTGCCGCCGCTGATATTGCGCCCAAATCGGGAGAATCATCGCTGGACAGGGCGTTTACCCCTTAGTTCCTCAAAGTGCTTAGCCATTTCTGTGGCACTAATCTCAGAGTATATGCCCGCTTCCATGGCTTTGCTCCATGGGGTTCCAGGTCGATGGGTTAAATCAGATAATTTGAAGGCTGACAGTTTTCCATACGACTCTACAACTTGACGTAGAATCTTTTCTTCATCTTCACCAAATTCTTCGGAAAATGGTACATCTGTGCCTTTTAGAAGCACAGGTGAGGTCACCGGCTGCGATCCAAACTTTCGCAATGCAGTATACAATGCCGGATAGACCGGTCCATACTGCCAGGCCTGTGGATTGTGCTTAGCCAATGGCCGCCCAAGCAGTGCGAGAGACCAACCATCCGCGATATAAACAAGCTTGATAAGCTGCATCATAGTCACAGGCTGGCCCGTGCTTTCGCGCATGCTCAATATCTTATTCGCTATCGCCCGAGGATCGTGGGCGTTTTCCCGCGTGATTTCCACGCCCATCTCCTTTTAGGTTTAGGATAGGACATATAGGATTTTTGACGGGAATCGTCCAGTGGGATTTGTCAAGAGTGTTTGCGGCGGGGTATTATCGCTTCCGCACAAACTCCGCGCGCAGCACCAACCCCTTGATCCCGTCGAACTTGCAGTCGATTTCCTGCGCGTCGCCGGTCAGGCGGATCGACTTGATGAGGGTGCCGCGCTTCAGCGTCTGGCCCGCGCCCTTAACGGTCAGGTCCTTGATGAGCGTCACCTGGTCGCCGTCGCTCAGGACGTTGCCGACCGAGTCGCGGACCACCACCGCATCGTCGTCGCCCGCCGTACCGGCCTTGGCGGCGGCGTCGGCGGCGCTGATCCATTCGCCGGTCGCTTCGTCATACACATATTCGTCGTCGGCCATCGCGCATCGTCCTTAGTCTGATCGGGGAAATGACGGCGCCTATGCGCGCTCCCGTCAAATGATGCCATAGTGATTACAGATCGGATGAGCCCCGGATCAGGATAGGGGCGGCAGCGCCCAGTCGATCGGCTCCCGACCATGCTCGACCAAAAAAGCATTAGCCTTGGAAAAGGGCTTCGATCCGAAGAACCCGCCCCGCGCCGAAAGGGGGGAGGGGTGGACCGAGGTCAGGACGCAGTGCCGCCCCGCGCCCATCTCGCGTACGAACCCGGCCTTTTTCTGGGCATAGGCGCCCCACAGGATGAAGACGACCGGCTCGGCCTTGGCGGCCACGGCGCGGATCACGGCGTCGGTGAACCGCTCCCAACCGCGCCCCTGATGCGAGGCGGCCTGACCCATGCGCACGGTCAGCACCGAATTGAGCAAGAGCACCCCCTGCCGCGCCCAATGGTCGAGCAGGCCGTGGCCCGGCGGCGCGATGCCCAGGTCGGTCGCCATCTCCTTGTAGATGTTGACCAGGCTGGGCGGCGGGCGGACGCCGGGCTGGACCGAGAAGGCCAGGCCATGCGCCTGTCCCTCGCCATGATAGGGGTCCTGTCCCAGGATGACGACGCGCACCTGATCGAGCGGCGTCAGGTCGAGCGCGCGAAACCATTCGGACGGGCGCGGAAAGACGCGCTGGCCGCTCTGGCGCTCCTCGGCCAGGAAGGTCTTGAGCGCCTGCATATAGGGCTCGTCGAACTCGGATCGCAGGGGGCCAAGCCAGCTTTGGTGCAAGCGGATATCCGTCATGCCGATTGTCTTGCCGATGGTGGGGATGGCGCGCAACCGGCGGCGACGATATTCGTTATGCAGCCGATACGGTTGCCATGTCGGCGACCGTCCCTTGGAGGAACTGGTTCCATGCAGCGTTCCACGATCGCCCTGGCTCTCATCGCCGCCGCCCTGCCGCTGGCGGCGTGCGGCTCCTCGAGCGAACCCGCCGCCAACAATATGGCCGCCGCCGCGACCACCAACGGCACGGAGATGAGCGCCGACGCGCTGGGTGCCAAGGTGCGCGCGCTGCCCGAGGGTCAGCGGCGCGGCGTGCTGTTCCGCGCGATCCGCGATGCGGGCCCGTCGGGCGCCAGCTGCCAGTCGATCACCGCGATGCAGGAAGCTGCCCCCACCAACGGCAACCCGACCTGGAACGCGGTGTGCGACGACACGACTCAGTGGAGCATCGTGCTGACCGCCGATCAGTCGGCCAGCGTCACCGGTCCGGGCCCGATCACGATCAAGAAGTAAGCGGGCTTGGCCACTCGACCGTCATGGGTGCTGTCGCGCCAGACGGTCGAGTGTCGCCTCGTCCTCCTGTCCGCCGAAGAAGCGGTCGAGCCCGGCGCGGAACGGCGTCGGGTCGTCGGCAACGACGGCGAACAGGGTGAGCGAGGAGCGCAACTTCATCGCATCCACCGCGCCGAATATCGCCTCGGCCGATCCCGGTGCGGCGATGGCGGCGGCCACCGCCTCGTGCAGCCGGGGGCCGAGCAGCGGATGGGCGAGATAGGCCCGTGCCTCCCCGGCGTCCCGGATCGCGTAGAATTGCGCGGCCGGGCTGCGGCCCAGCCCGGCGATCTGCGGAAAGACGAACCACATCCAATGGCTTTCCTTCCGCCCCCGCCGCAGTTCGCCGATAGAGGCGGCATGGCTGAGGCTTTGCGCCTCGACAAAGCGGGTGAGCGCGGCATCATGGGCGGGGGGATGCGTCATGTCCCGGGCAACCGGCCATGACATCGATGCGTTCCGTACCAGAAGAGATTCCTCAGGAGAGAGACATGCGCCGTTTCGCCTTCCTTGCCCCCTTGGCCTTCCTCGCGCTGGCGGCGTGCGGCGGCAAGGACGGGGATACCGACTCGGATGTCGCGCCCGGCAACTTCACCCCGCCCGGCACGGCCAAGCCGACGCCGGTGCCCGGCGTGGCGCAGGTCAATCCGCTGACCGCCTATATCGGCCATTATCCCAGTGACGCGGTCGACGGCGTGACCTTTTTCGACCGTACCGAGGTGGCCAGCGCGCTGCATGAAGCGGTGGGCGATCAGAAGCTGGTCCAGCGTGTCATGTCGCGTGGCGCGGTGACGGTGCCGATCTTCCGCCGGGGCAAAAACGGCCTGGCCGCGCATGGCTGCACCCCGCATGACTGTGCGGACAACAACTGGACGGTCGAATATGACCTGAAATCGGCCAAGGCGCGGGTCTGCTATCACGACCGCGAGACGATGGGCGACCGCAGCCAATGGTATATGGGTGGCGCGCCGGTGACCCAGCCGGGGGAATGCCCGCAAGAGGGGTAACCCCCCAGCGCATGGCGAGAAGGCGCCAGCAGCTCGCAACGAAGCACGCCCCTCCCGCAGGCGGGAGGGGATGGGGGAGGGTAGGCCGCAGGCGACGGTCTCTGTGAGACTCCTTCCCCTCCCCCGACCCCTCCCGCTTGCGGGAGGGGAGAGCAAGGAGCGGCGGCTAATCCGTATGACAGGCGGTCATTCCAGGAAGGGGCGCCGCCCGATACGCCTCTGGGAATTCCTCCCCGGTCGGGTCCTCAGAAGGTGTACGCCAGTCCCAGCGCGCTCAGCCACTGGCTGCGCGAACCGACCTGCGACACGATCGGGCTGTCACCGAAATCATTGACCATCCGGCCATAGGTCAGGCCGCCGACGACCTTCCAGCCCTTTAGCAGGTTGCCGGTGATCGAATAGGTGGCCAGACCGCCGACCGACCAGTCCTTCCACCCGGCGCGCGCATTATAGACGGGCAGGCCGCTCGCCGCGCTCTGGTCCGGCGTGATCGAGAAGTAGCGGCGGGCATAGCCGCGCCCGGCGCGCTCGGCGGTGGCGAACAGGCCGACCGCCGCCTTGGTGGACAGCGGGGTGAAATAGTTGATCGATGGCTGCCAGATGCCGCTGTCGTGCACGCCGGTCACGTCATGGCGGTAGCTGACCGAGACGGACAGCCGGTCATAAGGGCTGGTGACCACGCCGATCTTGCCGATCCCGACATAGCCGCCCAGCTCGACCGCCGCACCGATCCTGCCCAGCGCGGCGACCTGCTTGTTGTCGATGCGCGACGGCGCGGTCCGGTCCAGGTTGACCACGCCGATCGGTCCCGCCTGGATATCCCAGTCGCGATTGGCCTTGTCGCCGATCAGGTCCACCGACACGCGGTTGCCGATATAGGTGATGGTATGCCCGTCGATATAGGCGAGCGCGGCGGGCGCGGGGGAGAAGGAATAGTCCTTCGACCCCTCATAATCCGGCAGATAGGCCGCACCCAGCCCGACGGTAATCGTATTCTTGCCCAGCTGTCCGGCCATTTCGGCGGCGGCGGGGTTGCTGGCGGCCGTGCTGTCCTGCGCAAAGGCGGGGACGGACAGGGATAGCGCGCCCATGGCAATCAGCGGGGCGGAAACGCGCGAAAATGGGCGCAAGACGGAAAACTCCCTGAATCGGTTATCCGAAATGCAACGCGACTGTAACGATTTCGCTCCGGCGAATTGTATCAGAAGATGTACCGCATCTTGATCTGTTGTGTTTCGGCAACAGAATCGAGCGTGAAGCGCGCGGCGGTGAAACGCGGCGGACCGAAGCGGATCGCCGGGTTGCGCGAAAAGCCGAAACCCTCGCGCGGGATGCCCGCCAGCGTATCGAGCTTGGCGTTGCTGTTTTCGTCATGGATGACGGCGGCGGCGTAATTGCCGTGCGGCAGCCCGTCGAGATGGATGCCGCGCTGTCCGGCGGGGACCGAACGGGTCAGCGCGCGGGCGTCATCGACACAGGCGGGAAAATTGTCCGGGTCGGAAGTAAGGCAGAGGCGGATCAGCCCCTTGGTCGACCGCAGCTGGTCAATCCCGATGTCCAGACGGCTGACCGGCGCGGCGCTGATCAGGGGCAGGGCGGCCAGCAGCAGAAGCACGGCGCGCGGCCTGCGCATGGGCCCGGTCGAAGTCGCCAAGGCCGCGGTCGGTGCCGCAGAGGCGATCCCAGAAACGGAAATAGAGTCCATAGTTGCACCCATATTGCTCATGATGCCGTTGGTGATGACTGGCCGTGATGAGCCACCCCCCCAGGTGCCCCCGCCACATGAAACGGGGAAAGATTTCCCAGCCCATATGGTTGGTGACGCCCATAACGGTCATGATCGTCAGGACCAAGCCGAGCGCGCCGATATGGATCGGAATCAGAAAGACGAGTAGCGGAATTACCACAGCGCCGGTCACCGCCTCGATCGGGTGGAACGCCATGGCGGCCCAGGCGGTCGGCGGGCGGCTGGCATGATGAACGGCATGGGCGGCCTTGAACACCGCCGGACGGTGCATCCAGCGATGCGTCCAGTAGAACCAGGTGTCGTGCGCGATCAAGTAGAGCAGGATCGAGACAGGCCAGTACCAGAGCGGATAGGTGTGGAGGTCGGCATAGATCCGCGTCCAGCCGCGATTCTGCCAGCCCCAGGCGACGATCCCCGCCGGCACGCCGTAAATGGCGGCGGAGGCCAAACTCCAGGCGATTTCGCGCCGGATCTGCGGATCGAGGCCGGTATAGAGGTTCGGATGCCGCGCCTTGGTCGCCAGCGCGAAAGCGCCCGAGGCGAGCAGATAGCGGACACCGACGATCAGCGTCATGGCGATGGCGGACAGGATCAGGGCAAGCGTCACGGGAGCCTTGTACCCTATCGGGGACGGGGCTTGAACCGCGAACGTCCTGTGAGCGGCCTTTTGTTCGCGCGGAGACGCGGAGGCGCAGAGAGGTTTGGTTGGGCGTCAGCGTTCGGGCTTCATTGACGATTGCCGATGCCGCACCGTCGAGGAAGAGAGAGGGCCTTTCGGCCGGGGGCTTCCATCCGCGTCTCCCCGCGACCCCCACCTCCGATAGGCAGAATGAAGCACGGGGTTTTTATTCCTCCCCTGCAAGGGGAGGGGGTGTTCGAGCTTTGGTCTGCCCCCGGCAGACCAAGATTGTGCCGGGGGCACAATCTCGCTCGAACACGAAGCTGGTGGAGGGGTGTCACCGTCTCGATAGCGGGACACCCCTCCGTCAGGGCTTCGCCCTGCCACCTCCCCTTGCAGGGGAGGAATAAACTGAGAGCGTCTAGCCTCGGTGGAAAATCCGGATCGTTCGGTCGTGATAGACCCCCTCGACCGGCGCGCCATAGCCCAGCTTCTCCGCAAGCCGGATCGACGCTGCGTTCCCCGGATCGATGATGCAGCAGGTCCGCGTCAGACCCTGCCCGTCCGCCCAGCCGAGAACCGCGCGCATCGCCTCGCCCGCATAGCCCCGGCCATGCGCCGCCGGGATGAGCGTCCAGCCCGTCTCCGGCACCGTCAGTTCCGGCATGATCGCACGCCGCGACTCCAGCAGTCCGATATCCCCCAGCACCGCGCCGGTCGTGCGGTCGCATACCACCCACGCGCCATAGCCGGATGCCGTCCACTGCCCGATCGAGCGGAGCAGCCGAATCCACACCTCTTCGCGGGCGCGGGGCTTGCCGCCGATCATGGCGTAGACGCCGGGATCGGCCCACATCGCCGCCAGTGCGTCGAGATCGTTGGGATGATGGCCGCGCAAGGTCAGCCGCTCGGTGGTCAGGGTCGGGGCGCTCATGGCCCGAGAGCTTAATCCGCCTCGCGGATCACCGCCAGAAACGCTTCGCCATAAGCATCCAGCTTGCGCGCGCCGATCCCCGACAGCAGCGACAGCGCCGCGCGACTGGTCGGCCGCTGCGCCGCCATGTCGCGCAGCACCGAGTCGTGGAAGATGACGTAAGGCGGCACCCCCGCCTCCTGCGCCAGCTCGCGGCGCTTGGTGCGCAGCGCCTCGAACAGTGGATTGTCGGCCGGGTTGGCGGCGACGGGCGCGGCGCGGCGGCCCTTGCGTTCGCGCTTGGGCGGTACGACCAGCGACAGCCGCGCCTCGCCCTTGATCAGCGCACGGGCGGCGGGGCCGAACTCCAGCCCACCATGATGATTGGTGCGCAGCGCGTCACGCAGCAGCAGCGCGCGGTGGACGGGCTTCAGCAGCGCCACCTCGTCGCCCGACACGATGTTCCAGACTGACAGCGCCTCATGTCCGTTCATCAGGCTGCGCTCGCTCGACTGGCCGGTCAGTACCTGCTCGATATAGCCCGCGCCGAACATCTGGCCGGTGCGGAACACGGCCGAGAGAAACTTCTGGGCTACGGTTGTCGCATCGACGGCATCGGGCGACCCGAGGCAATTGTCGCAATTGCCGCAGTCCTCGGTCAGCTCCTCGCCGAAATGGCGCAGCAGGATTCGCCTGCGGCATCCGCCCGTCTCGACCAGCGCGCCCAGCGCCGACAGGCGGGCGCGTTCGCCCGGCTGGCGTTCGGGCTCGACCTCGGCGATGCGCTGGCGCGCGCGGGCGAAGTCGTCGGCACCCCAGAAGAGATGCGCGACCGACGGATCGCCGTCGCGGCCCGCGCGCCCGGTTTCCTGATAATAGGCCTCGATCGACTTGGGCAGCCCGGCATGGGCGACGAAGCGGACGTCCGGCTTGTCGATGCCCATACCGAAGGCGACGGTGGCGCAGATCACCATGTCCTCGCTCGCCACGAAATCGGCCTGGTTCTTCGCGCGCACCGCGGGGTCGAGCCCGGCATGATAGGCGCGCACCGGGCGACCGGTGCGGGCCAGCGCCTCGGCCAGCTTCTCGGTCGCCGCGCGGGTCTGGGCATAGACGATGCCGGGGCCGGGCGTGTCCGCCACCACCCGCGCGATCTGCAGGTTCACATTCGCCTTGGGGCTGATCGCATAGCGGATATTGGGCCGGTCGAAGCCCGAGACGATCATCCCCTCGGTCGGGATACCCAGCTGCTTGGCGATGTCGGCGCGGGTATGCGCATCGGCGGTCGCGGTCAACGCGAGCCGGGGCACCTCCGGAAAGGCGTCCATCAGCGGTTCGAGCAGGCGATAGTCGGGGCGGAAGTCGTGGCCCCATTCGCTGACGCAGTGTGCCTCGTCGATCGCAAACAGGCTGAGCGGCGCGGAGCCCAGCAGCTCGCGAAAATGCCCCGACGACGCGCGCTCGGGCGCGACATACAGCAGGTCGAGCTGGCCGTCGCGGAAGCGCGCCACCGTCTCGGCCCGGTTCTGGTCGACGCTGGTCAGCGTGGCGGCGCGGATACCGACCGCCTCGGCCGCGCGCAGCTGGTCGTGCATCAAGGCGATCAGCGGGCTTACCACGACGCAGCAGCCGTCCATCATCACCGCGGGCAACTGGTAGCAGAGCGACTTGCCGGCCCCCGTCGGCATCACCGCCAGGGTGCGTTGCCGGTTCAACACGCGGTCGACCACCTGTTCCTGCACACCGCGGAACTGGCTGTACCCGAAAACTTCGTGGAGCTTGGCAAGGGGGTCGACGACCATTGCCGTGCATGTAGCGAGCGCAAAGAGCCGGGGAAAGGGGCGCCACCGCTTTCGGCGGGCCGTCGTTCGCCGGGCTTGCATCGTGGCAAAACTCTGACAAATTGTCATCGACCGGCGCAGATCGGGATCATTGGAGAGTAAGTATCATGCGGGTTTTGACCGGACTGCTATCCATTGCCGCCGTCTTGGGCGGGACCGGCGCGATCGGCCGGGAGACCGCCTCTTCTGCTGCCCCCCGGTTGCAGATCGTCGCCGATGTCGACCGTGGTCCCCACCCCCGCCCACCCGCCGAAAGCGCCCGCAGCGTGTATCTGCTGTCTTATTTCAAGGAGCATGTACACGCGCTGCACTTCGCGGTTTCGCGCGACGGCTATAACTTCACTGACATCAACGACGGCAAGCCGGTCCTGCCCAGCACGGGGATCGCCGAGCAGAAGGGAATCCGAGACCCGCACCTGACGCGCGGTCCAGATAACGCCTTCTATCTGGTGATGACCGACCTCCACATCTACGCTCAGGAAGAGGGGCTGCGCACGACCAAGTGGGAGCGGCCGGAAAAGGATTATGGTTGGGGCAACAATCGAAAGATGATCCTGATGAAAAGCCGCGATCTGATCCACTGGACCCATGCCGAGGTGGACATCACGCGCGCTTTCCCTGCGTATCGCAATGCCGGGATCGCTTGGGCACCCGAGACCATCTACGATCCGGTCGCGCGGCGGATGATGGTGTATTTCACCACGCGGCTGGGCAACGGCAAAAACCATCTGGTCTATGCCTATGCCGATCCGGGGTTCCGCAGGCTGACAACCTCGCCCAAGCCGCTGTTCCGCTATCCCAAGACCACGGCCAGTACGGTCGATGCCGACATCACCCGCGTGGGCGACACCTATCGCATGTTCTATGTCACCGACGACAAGCCGGGCAATCTGCGCCAGGCCGTCTCGGAGCGAGTAAATGCCGGCTATGTCTTCGATCCCGCCAAGGTGGATCCGGAGGCAGTGCCGACGGAGGCGCCCACCCTGTGGCGGCGGCACGGCACCGACACCTACGTCCTGATGTACGACGTCTACGGCGCCAGGCCCAACAATATGGGCTTTTCCGAAACCCGCGACTTTCGTACCTTTCGCGACATCGGCCACTTCAACGACCCCGGTTCGCCGATGAAGGCAACCAACTTTACCTCACCAAAGCACGGATCGGTGACGGCGATCACGCCGGAAGAAGCGGACCGGCTGGAGCGGCATTTTGCTGGCGACTAAGGGTGTTTGAGACAATCGTCACGGCCAGATAATGCAAAGATACCAGGAAACATCGGAGCCTTGCGGGGTTTTGACCCTCCATCACCCCCATCCAAAAAGGAGCTGTTCGATGAACACCGACACGATGAATGGTGCAGCCACCGATTTCGGCGGCAAGGTCAAGCAGGGCCTGGGCGCAATGCTGGGCGACAAGACCATGGAGGCTGAAGGCAAGGGCGAGCAGCTGAGCGGCAAGACGCAAAAGGCGTTCGGCGATGCCAAGACCAGCATCGACCAGTCGGTCCGCCCGCTGATCGACCAGGCGCGTCAGTTCGTGAAGGACCGCCCCTTCGCCTCTGCGGCGCTGGGCGGCGTGGTGGGCCTCGCGCTGCTGAACACACTGCGCGGCAAGTAAGCTCGGTCGCGATTTTAGAATGGGGGCGGTGTCGCTGGGCGGCACCGCCCTTTTTCGTGTCCTCCCGGCGGCATGAGGAAAATTGCGGCCTGCCCCGACCAAACATGCTTTGTTGGCCATAATCCGTGTTTCTAAAGTCAGCTCGGGCGATCCGAGCCGGTCTCCCTATCACAGCGCCGCATCGGGGACGGGAGACAGGAATTGTCACGTTTGGGAATCGTGGGTGCTCTGCTGCTGGCAAGCCTGACCGCGGGCATGGCTCCGGGAGAAGTTCACGTTGTGCCCAAGGTCGCGATCCCGAAGCATGAACGTGAGGGCGTATGGCAACCCACCGATGGCGGTGAGCAAATCCCGCTCTGGCCCGCCTCGATCCCGCTCGCCAAGCCGGATAGTGGCGATCGCCCGGAAGCGACGGGAAATGGCACCGGGATGGTTGGCGGTCGCCTGTGGCATTGGGCCAGCTATGTGACGCGCCCGACGATGACCGTCTATCGGCCGCGCGGACGCAAGAGCAGAACGGCCATGCTGGTCTTGCCCGGTGGCGGGTTCGAGGTGGTGGCGACCGATCTGGAAGGCACCGAGATCTGCGGCTGGGCGGTACGACAGGGCATGGTCTGCGCCGTGCTGAAATATCGGGTGCCGCAGATATGGCCGCGTGTCGATGGCAAGCAGTAACGACCCAGGACACTGTTGGCGTTGGAGGACGCCCAGCGCGCGATGGGGCTGCTTCGCGAGAACGCTGCGGCGTACGGAATCGACCCGCACCGGATCGGCGTGATCGGCTTTTCGGCCGGTGCCTATCTGGCCGCAAATATGAGCAACACGGACGATCGCACCTATCCGGCGGCGGACCCGGCGGACCGGCAGCCCTCGCGCCCCGATTTTGCGATCATCGCCTATACCGCCCGGATGCTGGACGACAGCAAGGGGCGCAACAGTCTGGAGCTGCAACCCTGGGTGACGATCAGTCCCAAGGCGCCGCCGACCCTCATCATCCATGCGATGAACGATCCGATGGACAAGATTCGCCAGCCGCTGGCTTATGCGCTGGCGCTGAGCGATGCGGGTGTGCCGGTCGATTTGAGGCTTTATGCCAAGGGCGGTCATGCCTTCGGCCTGCGCCCGACCGCCGATCCGATCACACGGGAATGGCCCGATCAGGCCCGGCAATGGCTGCACGATATCGGCATGTTGTAAGCCTGAACGGATGGGCCAGGGCCAACCCCGCTTGCCCCGCTCCGTCCCATGGCCTAGCGCTGGCGGCATGAAGCGATTGGCCATTTACTGCGGGTCGGCGACCCCCTCCGACCCCCAATATATCGAAACCGCCCGGGCCGTCGGGCGCGGGCTGGCGGAGCGGGGAATCGGTGTCGTCTATGGCGGCGGGCGGCTGGGCTTGATGGGTGCGGTGGCGGATGCGGCGCTGGCAGCCGGGGGCGAGGTGATCGGCATCATCCCGCAGGCGCTGGTCGATGCCGAGGTCGCGCATCGCGGCCTGACCGAACTCCATGTCGTGCCGGGCATGCATGAGCGCAAAAAGGCGTTTACCGACCTGTCGGACGGCTTCATCACCATCGCGGGCGGCACCGGCACCATGGACGAGCTTTGGGAAGCGCTCAGCTGGGCGCAGCTCGGCTATCATGCCGATCCGGTCGGGCTGCTCAACACGGGCGGCTATTACGACCATCTCGTCGCCTTCTGGGAGAAGATGGGCGAGGTCGGCTTCCTGCGGCCGCAGCACCGCGACCTGCTGATCGTCGACACCACGCTCGACGGCCTTCTCGCGCGGATGGGGGCGCATGTGCCAACCCAGCCGATCGTGCGGATGAACGCGGGCGATCTGTGAGCGACACCGCCGCCCCGACCGAGCGCGAGGCACTGGTCGCGGCGGCACGGGCATCGATCGCCAAGGGCTCGAAGAGCTTCGCGGCGGCGAGCCTGCTGTTCGACCCCGAAACGCGCGAGCGGGCCTGGCTTCTCTATGCTTGGTGCCGCCGTTGTGACGATATCGCCGATGGCCAGGATCATGGCCATGGGATGACCCGCGTCGCCGATGCGCCTGCACGTCTGGCCGAGCTGACCGCAAAGACCGAAGCGGCGCTGGCGGGGCAGGTGGTCGGCGACCCGGCGTTCGACGCGCTGCGGGTGGTCGTCGCCGAGACGGGGATGCCGCATCGCTGGCCCCGCGACCTGATGGCGGGCTTTGCGCTCGATGCCCAGGACTGGCGGCCCGAGACCGAGGACGATCTCTACCGCTATTGCTATCATGTGGCGGGTGTCGTCGGCTGCATGATGGCGGTGATGATGGGCGTCGCGCCGGATGACGAGGCGACGCTCGACCGGGCATGCGATCTGGGCATGGCGTTTCAGCTGGCGAATATCGCGCGCGACATTGCCGAGGATGCGGAGGCGGGGCGGCATTACCTGCCCCGGGCGTGGCTCGATTATAAGAGCATCGCGCCCGACGCGATCATGGCACCGTCGCACCGGCCGGGCCTGAGTGCGCTGGCGCGGCGGCTGACCGACCGGGCGGCGGCGTTCGAGGCCAGTGCGCGCATGGGGACGCCCGCCTTATCCTATCGCTCGGCTTGGGCCGTCCTGTCGGCGGCGGCGATATATGGCGCGATCGGCCGCAAGGTTGCCCAGCGCGGGCGGCGGGCCTGGGACAGCCGCGTGGGGACGAGCAAGCTTGAGAAACTGGGCTTCATGACGCGCGCCAGTGTCCAGGCAGCACGGCGGGGAAAGATGAGGATCGAGCCCCGCGATACGACCCTATGGACTCGGCCGCGCTAAAACGAACAAGCGTTATCCGCGCGTCAGTTTACGCTCTGCCTTTGCCATTTGTGCGCCCATGCGGCGGCAGTCGGCACCGATGACGGGATAGGGCACATCCGTGTTGGCGGCGATGCGGTTGGGCAGGTCGGCACGACACTGTGCCATGGTCGCGTACCGCGCGGGGACCATCCGGGCCTCGGTGCAATCCACGCTGCCGTCGCCGCAGCCCAGGATCGCCATCACATAGAAAATCGGTTCCATCTAACCGCCTCCAGTTGCTGGTAAAACACCAAGGTGCGGTGAGTGGTTCCCGGTGTCGGACGAGAGGGCGACGACAAACCGCACAGGCTGTGGCCGATCCCGCCATTGAACTCCGGCACGGATCGTCCGACATGGAGGCGACATGCCTCCCATCGATCCCACCGCCGGTACGTCCGACCGGCCGCTGCTGCCGACGCTCCGGCGTTTCCTGCCCTATCTCTGGCCCGCCGGGGAGCCGATGCTCCGCCTACGGATCGTCGGGGCGATGGCGCTGGTCATCCTGTCCAAGCTCGTCCAGGTGCTCGGCGCGGCCTATACGTTCAAATATGCTGTCGACCGGATGGCGGGGGGAGACCGGAGCGCGGTGACGCTCGTCATCCTGCTGGTCGTCGGCTATGCGGGCGCGCGGTTTGCGACCACCCTGTTCGACAATCTGCGCAATGCGGTCTTCGAGATGGTCGGGCAGGATGCGACGCGGCGGCTGTCGGCCGATGTGTTCCGCCATCTCCACCGCCTGTCGCTGCGCTTCCATCTGGAGAGGCGGACCGGCGCGGTCACCAAGGTGGTCGAGCGGGGGACCAAGAGCATCGACACGATGCTGTATTTCCTCCTCTTCAACATCGCGCCGACGGTGCTGGAGCTGGGGCTGGTGCTCGCCATTTTCGGGCGCAGCTTCGGACCCGTTTTGGTCGTCACGACGATGGCGATGGTGGTCCTCTACATCTGGTTCACCCGCAAGGTGACCGACTGGCGCAACGCGCTGCGCACCCAGATGAACGATCTCGACACCGGCGCGGTGGCGCATGCGGTCGACTCGCTCCTGAATTTCGAGACGGTCAAATATTTCAACGCCGAGGAGCGCGAGGCGCGGCGGTATGAGAATGGCGTCGCCGCCTATGCGCGCGCCGCCACCAAGTCGGAAAACTCGCTGGCGTGGCTGAACGTCGGGCAGGCGGCGATCACCAGCCTGATGCTGGGCTTTGCCATGGCCTGGGTCGTGCGCGAATGGAGTCGCGGGGCGGCGTCGGCGGGTGACGTCGTGCTGGTGTCGACCCTGTTGTCGCAGCTGTTCCGGCCGCTCGACCTGCTCGGCATGGTCTATCGCACCATTCGTCAGGGGGTGATCGACATGGGGGCGATGTTCGACCTGATCGACACCCCCGCCGAGGTGGTCGACGCGCCGGGCGCCCCGCCGCTGCGCGTGACGGGCGGGCATGTCCGGTTCGACCATGTCGTCTTCGGCTATGACCCGGAGCGGACGATCCTGAAGGGGCTGAGCCTCGACATTCCGGCGGGCACGACTTGCGCGGTGGTGGGCCCGTCGGGGGCGGGCAAGTCGACGCTCGCGCGGCTGCTCTACCGCTTCTATGAGGCGAAGGAGGGCGCGATCACCATCGACGGTCAGGCGATCGACACGGTGACGCAGGATAGCTTGCGCGCGGCGATCGGAATCGTGCCGCAGGACACGGTGCTCTTCAACGAGACGATCGGCTACAACATCGCCTATGGCCGCGAGGGTGCCGACCAAGCCGAGGTCGAGCGCGCGGCGAAGGGGGCGGCCATCGCCGACTTCATCGAGCGCCAGCCCCAGGGCTATGCGACCCGTGTCGGCGAACGCGGGCTGAAGCTGTCGGGTGGCGAGAAGCAGCGGGTTGCCATCGCGCGCACCCTGCTGAAGAACCCGCCGATCCTGATCCTGGACGAGGCGACCAGCGCGCTCGACAGCCGGACCGAAGCGGACATCCTGGCGACGCTGCAGGCGATCGAGCGTGGGCGTACCACGCTGGTCATCGCCCACCGGCTGTCGACGATCGTCCATGCCGACCAGATCGTCGTCCTCGACGGTGGCCAGGTGGCGGAACGCGGCACGCATGGCGAGCTGCTGGCGAAGGACGGGCTATACGCGGAAATGTGGGCGCGCCAGGCCGCCGAGGTGGAAGAGGCGGACGAGGACGCGGTGCTGGCCTGATCCTCCCCGCCTGCGGGGAGGGGGACCACCCGCAGGGTGGTGGAGGGGGATCGCCTCATGGGGTGGCCTAGGCGGCACGCCCCCTCCGTCAGCGCTTGCGCGCTGCCACCTCCCCGTGCCGGGGAGGATGTTACCGACAGCTCAACCGCACCTGCCTGGCGGGCTTGTCGAACACGATCGACGAACAGCGGTTGAGCAGGTCCGCACCGATCGCCAGTCGGTCGCGGTTGATGTCGTGCTTGCCCTTGCCGGTTACGACGACCTCATTGGGATCGGCATGCTGGTCGGCATCGGCGATGGTCTCGGTGCTGCCATGATCGACCGTGCGCACGCCCAGCGTCGCGATGGTCAGCGGCCCGACCGAGAAGGGCGTGGAAAGGGTCATGGTGCGGATGGGGCGCTGGACGCCGAACGCGATCTCGGTCGGGCTGGTCGCCCCGGACAGCGTGCCACCATAGGCCCGCGCCAGCCGCACCGCCGCGCCCGCATTGGCGAGGGTTCGCGGGTGGTGGGGATCGAAGCGGACGCGCATCGGCTGACCCTCGACCATGATGATCGCGAAACGTTCGGCCCAGCCGCCGAACAGGTCGCCCTGGTCCACCATCGGGAATGCGGTGACCCGTTCGCCCGCAACCGCGTCGCGCAGGCGGAAGCGGACGATAGGGTCGGGCAGACTGCCGGGACCGAACACGCCCGCAAAGCCCTCGACATAGGGCTTTTCGGTAAAGCCGATCCGCTGTTTGGCGGGCTTGGCGTCGCCGAACGCGACGCGCGCCACGGCGGTTCTCCCGGCGATCATCGCTTTGGGTCCAAAACCCATCGCGAAGCCGAACATGCCTGGCTTCATGCTGGCGGCTTCGGCGAATTCCTTGGTGATGATCGGCATCGCGGGCACGCCCGGATCAATCCGTACCGAGCGTGCGACGCCGTTGATCGTGACCATTTCCCGTCCATCCGGGGGGATGACGCGCTCCGAGGGTGGCGAAGCCGCTGCGGTCAACAGAAGTGCGATTACAGGGAATGTGAATTTTGGAAAGTCAATGGCCACGAACATTTTCTCCCATAATGTTGCGTATGTGCAACATTGCTGGAGATCGTGGCGCAAAAAAGGCCGGATCGGGCGGACCGCTATTTTGCGATATGGGCGTCGATAAAGTCCGCCACCGCCGTCACCACGCCGGGCGCGATCGGCAGGTTGGGGTCGGCATAGGTGGCGAGATTCGCGCCCCGGCTGTCGCGCTCGACCGTCTTCAGCACATGGTTGACCCCGGGCAGCAGGACCAGCGTTGCCCGAGGCTGTCCGGCCTTCAGCGTCCGGGCATCCTCGACCGTGACCTGAAGGTCCGCCTCGCCCTGCACGATCAGCATCGGCTTCGTGACCGCCGCCGCCAGCTTGGCCGGGTCCTTGGCATAGGCGTTGATGAGGAAGGGCTGGACCGGATCGGCGAAGATCATCGGCAGCGGCGGGGTCAGGCTGGCGGCGGGGACGGTATGGCCGGCCTCCAGCGCGTCGATGGCGCGGTCGGCATCGGCCAGTAGCGGGGCGTTGGCCGGATTGGCGTGGAACTGCGCCCGCATCACCGCGCCCAGCGGGCGGCCGGGGGCGGAGACGGCGATGACGCCGCACAGCCCCTCTGCCCGCGCGGCGGCGGCGGTCAGTGCGACCACGCCGCCCTCGCTATGTCCCAGCACCCAGACGCAGCGCGCGCCGGTCTTTGCACGGATCGCGGCGATCCAGGCGCGGGTGTCGGCGGCATAATCGTCGATCGTCACCTGGTTGGCGTCGGGGACCGCTCCGGCGCTGGCGAACATGCCGCGCTTGTCGATGCGCACGCTGGCGATGCCCTTGGCCGCCAGCCCTTCGGCCAGCAGGCGCAGCGAGGCGGCCTTGAGGCCCCTCGGACTGTTGCCGTCGCGGTCGGTCGGGCCCGATCCGGGGATCATCAGTACCACCGGCACCTTGGCACCTTCGGGGCCTGCCCAACTGCCTTTCAGCGCCCCCTGCGGTCCGGGGGCGGAGATGTCTCGGTCGGCCATCGGTGTGGCGGCGGCAAGCAGGGCAGCGAAGAATGCGGTCAACGACATGGCAATCCCCCATCAGGACCGGACATCAGCGCGGACGCGTCACCCGCCAGCGGAAATAGGAGAACAGGACCGGCGTCAGCGCGGCGGATAGAAGCGCGGTGGTGACGATCCCGGCGCGATCCTCGGCATCGATCGGCAGCAGCGCGACGATCGCGATCGCGAGTCCCGTGCCTGCGAACAGCCAGCCGCCGAACCGATGGGTCGCGATCCAGTTGTCGGTGTCCATGATCGCCCAGGGCGTGCGGATGCCGACGAAGAAGCCCGGCCGCGACTTGGGGAGGGTGTTGCCGATCGCGATCAGGAACAGCCCCAGCCCGACCAGCATCAGGCTGCCCGGCGGCGTCCAGCCAAAGGCGGGGCCCGCCACCATCGCTTCGATCCCGATGAACAGCGCCAGGCACCCGGCCCAGACGGTACGAAGCAGCGGGGCGCTACCCTCCAGATTCCGTTGCAGCGGCTCGATCCGGGGCAGCGCCGCCAGGATCGCCGAGACGCCGATGGTCATCACGACCGGCAGGAACAGCGCATAGCCCGCCTCGGCGAAGCGGTCCGCCTGTCCGGCGGCGTTCCAGTGGGTCGGCAACATCGTGCCCGGCGGCAATCGGGACAGCGCGATGGCGGAGACCAGTGCCATGCCGCCCGCCACCAAGGCGGATGCGACGATCAGCGGGCGGAACGACATGCCGAATCCTCCTGATTGTCCTCGCCGACGCCCAGCCGGGTCATGAACCCCATGACCACCTGTTCGAGCACCGACAGGTTGAGCGTGTAGGTGATGGTCGTGCCCTGCTGCTCGGCCTGGATCAGCCCGGCGGCCTTCAGCTTGGCGAAATGCGCGGACATGGTGGGGCGAGAGACGTCGAACGCGTCTGCGATGACGCCCGCCGACAAGCCGCCGCCCCGCAGCATCTCGAGGATGCGGCGGCGGGTGGGATGGGCAAGAGCCTCGAACACCGGGTCCATGACCGGTGTTTAGCATAAACGCTAATTAGCGGAAAGGCTAAATACATCCTCCCCGGCACGGGGAGGTGGCAGCGCGAAGCGCTGACGGAGGGGGGCTTCTCCGAGGGACAACCCATGCGGCCGTCCCCTCCACCATGCTTCGCATGGTCCCCCTCCCCGTGCCGGGGAGGGGGGGGGTTATTTCCGCTCCAGCATCAGCGCTGCGGTCGCCTTGGCGCTGCCGACCACGCCGGGAATGCCCGCACCCGGATGCGTGCCCGCGCCGACGAAATACAGGTTCGGGATCGAATCGTCGCGGTTATGGACCCGGAAATAGGCGCTCTGGGTCAGGATCGGCTCCAGCGAGAAGGCCGAGCCCATATGCGCGTTCAGATCGGTCGCGAAGTCGGCCGGGGCATAATGGAATTTGGTTACGATCCGGTCGTGAATATCGGGAATCAGGCGGCGGCCGACCTCGTCCAGGATGCGCTTTTCCAGGATCGGCCCGACCTCGTCCCAGTTCATCGGGAACTTGCCCATGTGCGGCACCGGGGCCAGCGCATAGAAGGTCGAATGCCCCTCGGGCGCCAAGCTGGGATCGGTGACGGTCGGGTGGTGGAGGTAGAGCGAGAAATCCTCCGACAGCACGCCGGTGTCGTAGATATCGGTCAGCAGGCCCTTATAGCGCGGGCCGAACAGGATCATGTGGTGCGGGATGCCCGGCCACGCGCCCTTGATCCCGAAATGGACGACGAACAGCGACGGCGAGTAGCGCTTGCGCTCCAGCCGGTTGACCGTGCGCCGCGCCGAGCGGTTGTCGGACAGCAGGTCGCGATAGCTGTGCATGATGTCGGCATTGGTCGCGACCGCATCGGCCTGGATGGTCAGGCCGCTCTTGGTCACCACGCCGGTCGCACGGTCGCCCAGCGTCTCGATCCGTGTCACCGGATCGCTTAAGCGGATGACGCCGCCGATCCGCTCGAACTGCGCGACCATGCCCGCGACCAGCCGATTGGTGCCGCCACGCGCGAACCAGACGCCGCCGTCGCGCTCCAGCTTGTGGATCAGCGCATAGATGGCGCTGGTCGTCATCGGATTGCCGCCGACGAGCAGCGTGTGGAAGGACAAGGCCTCGCGCAGCTTTTCCGACTTCACGAACTTCGACACCATGGCATAGACCGAGTTCCACGCCTGGTACTTCGCCAGCGCGGGCGCGGCCTTCACCATCGAGGCGAAGTCGAGAAACGCGACATGGCCGAGCTTCTCATAGCCTTCGTGATAGACGCCCGCCGCATAGTCCAGGAACTTGCCATAGCCCGCGATATCGTCGGGGTTCAGCTTGGCGATCTCGGCGCGCAGCTGGGTGTCGTCGTTGCTGTAATCGAAATTGGTGCCGTCGATCCAGTTGAGCCGATAGAAGGGGCTGACGGGATCGAGCTTCACATCCTCGGACATCGAGCGGCCGGTCAGCGCCCAGAGCTCCTCCAGGCACGCCGGATCGGTGATGACGGTGGGCCCGGCATCGAAGGTGAAGCCATCGCGCTCCCAGTAATAGGCGCGCCCGCCCGGCCTGTCGCGGGCCTCGACGATGGTCGTCTGCACGCCCGCCGATTGCAGGCGGATGGCCAGCGCCAGCCCGCCGAAACCCGATCCGATGACGACCGCGCTCTTCATACCCGGCCCCCCGACTGGCTTCGCAGCGCGGCGATGGCGCGCAGGATCGGCACCGGCGGCCGTCCGGTCAGAACTCGTGCCTTGTCGGCCATGGTCGATTGCCCCGCATAGAAACGCCCGATCAGGTCGGGCGGAAGACGATAGAAACGCTCCAGAACGCGGTATCGCTCATCCGGCTCCGCGGCCTTGAACAACATCGTGTCGAGCATACGGTAAAAGCCGCGCGCGTCCCAGGCGGCCCGCGCCATGCGATAGGTTGCGTCGTGCAGGTCGGCCCCGGCAAAGTCACGCCGATCGGCCAGCATCGCCGCCATGCGGATCGCATCGGGCAGCGAATAGCCGGTGGTCGGGTGGAACAGCCCGGCGCGCATTCCGGCCTTGGGCGTCCTGGCCCCGCCGCTGCGCCAATAGCCGTCGAAATCGCCGCCCATCGCGACCGGCAGCACGCCCGCCTCCTCGCGCACCACCTCGGCCCCTACCCAGTCGCGGCTGTCGGCATAGCGCTCGATCCGCTGGACGATGGCGCGACGGTTCAGCTCGGCGGAGGTGGAGTAATAGGTGTCCTCGACGAAGATCCGGTCCTCGGCGAAGGGCAGGGTGTAGACGAAGCGATAGCCGTCCAGTTGCTTGACGGTGGCGTCCATCACCACCGGCCGCTCGACGCCGTGCGGGCGAGTCAATTTCAACTCCTGCCCGACGAATTTCTGCCATCCGCAGGACAGCGAGGACAGGTCGCCCGCGCCGCGCGCGTCGATCACGCCCGTCGCCTCCACCCGGTCGCCATCGGCGAAGACGGCGGCGGTGGCGGATACCGCCAGCACCTTGCGGCCCAGGATCAACGCCTCCGGCGGCAGGGCGCGGCGGACCTGGGTGTCGAGCCGGTGGCTCTCGATCGAATAATAGGTCTGGTTCAGCGTGCGCGAATGGGCGGGAAAGGCGACGTCATACCCGCGCCAGGCATGGGCGACGAGCCGCTCGACGATCCAGCGGTCACGCTTGGCGACGTCGCTGCCGAAAAAGGACCAGAGGTGGTTGCCGCCGATCGTCTCGCCCGCATCGACCAGTCGCACGTCGAGCGACGGATGCCGGGCCTTCAGGGCCAGCGCGATCAGTCCACCGGCCAGCCCGGCGCCAATGATCGCGACATCACAAGAGATTTTGGCAGCCATCCGCGCACCGCTACCGGAAAGCGGGGCCAAGGCAAAGGGCCACGACCATCACAGCAGGACGGCGGTGTCGGGAGCTTCGCCGGTCGCGAAGCCGCCGGTGATCTTCCACGCTGCCAGATCGATGATGGCGATCCGGTCATTCTCGAGTGCCGCGTACAGGATCGACCCTCCGGCGGGCAGGTTCAGACCCGGCGCGGCGGCGGGCAGCGCCAGTCGCGCTTCCTCGGCCAGCGTGGCGGGCGAATGGCGGGTCAGGCTCTTGTCGGCGGTGTTCGACACGATCAACCGGCCGTCCGCCTGCACGACCACCCGCACCGCCTCGCCGCGCAGGGTGGTACGGGCACGCGGGCGCAGCGTCACCGCGTCGAGCGCGTGGAGCACGCCTGCCGGGCGGTCGATGACATAGAGCGTCCGCTCGTCGGGGCTGAGCGCCAAACCCTCGGGTGCCTGGCCGATATGCTGCTTGACGGGCGCGAAGCTGGCATCGTCGGGGTCGACCATGATAACGGTGCCGCTCATCGTGTCGGCGACATAGGCGCGCGAGCCATCCGCCTTCACCACGAAATAGTGACTGCGCGCGCCGCCGACCGGGATCATCCGGTCGGGGCCGTCGGCGGTGGCGGGCGCATCGAAACGGGCGAGCAGGCTGTCGCTTTCGGACAGCGCATAGAGGCGGCCCTTCGCGTCCATCCGCATTCCGTGCCAGCGGCGATGCGGCGCCAGGTCGATGGTGCGGGCAAGCTTGCGATCGGCCAGATCGATCGCCCAAAGCTGGTGCCCACCCTCGCCGCCGAATTGCCAGCCCTTCACGCCGTAACCACCGATATAGGCGAAGCGTCCCGCCGGATCGGCGACCATCTCATGCGGTTGGGTGCCCAGCGGCACATGGCCGAGCGGACGCCCCTCGGGCAGGCTGTAGAAGGCGACTCGCCCCGCGCCCTTTTCCACCACGGCGAGCGAACGCGCCGGAACCGCCGCCTGGGCCCGCCGCCATGCCAGCGGCAGGAGGGAGGCCAAGCCCAGGGCGGCGACGCCCCACAGGCCCTGACGGCGATCGATCATGGGCATGGGGATACTCCTGGATGGCGCTGTGCTCGTCAGGTCAGACGAGGGGCGGGCGGGGATGTTCCGCCGCCCAGGAGCCAAGGCCCGGCTGATGCGTCTTTTATGGCGCGGAAGGCGTGCCGCCAGTTGCGGTGAAACGGTCCATTGAATAGGTGAGCTGCATGATCCGTCCACTCAACGAAAGCGTCGCCGTCGCCCCCCAGATCCGGCCGGAGGATGTCGCCGCGATCAAGGCCGCGGGCTACACCGCCATCGTCAACAACCGGCCCGATGACGAGGAGCCCGGCCAGCCCAGCGGCGATGCGATTCGCGCCGCCGCCGAGGATCAGGGGCTGGCCTATACCGCCATCCCGGTGACGCCGGGCGGGTTCAGCCATGAAATGGTCGACCAGATGACCCAGGCGCTGGTCGAGGCCAAGGGGCCGGTGCTCGCCTATTGCCGGTCGGGCACGCGCAGCTGCAATTTGTGGGCGCTGGCGGCGGCGAAAGCCGGGCGCACCCCGACGCTGATCGTCATGCAGGCGGAAAGCGCCGGATACGATCTGTCCGGTCTGCGCCCGACGCTGGACGCGCTGGCGGACGCCGCCGGATGAGCCTGCCCATCACCGGCGCACTGGCGGGCTGGGCGCTGGCCGGGCTGGGCGTCGGCACGGTCCTGGGCGGGGTCGGCATCGGCTGGCTGGTCCGCCATCGCCGCGACCGCCGCGTCGGCTCGCCCGAAGAGGTCGCGGCGGCGGCCGAGGCGGCGCTGGCGGGCTTTGCCGTCGCGGGCGCGGTGGTCGGAGCCGATGGGCAGGGCGCGCTGGCCGTTGCGCAGGACGGTCGCGTCGCGGCGATCAAGCTGCAGGGGCGGCGCATCGCGGTGCGCGAAATCCCCTGGGCGCGGGTCCGCTCGACCGCCGAGGGGATCGTGGCCGAAGTCGATGGCCGGTTCGGGCCGGTGATGCTCGCCGGGGTCGACGTGCTGGATATCCGCCGCCTGCGCGCCTGATCCTGATCATTCCTCCCCTGCAAGGGGAGGTGGCAGACCGAAGGTCTGACGGAGGGGTGTTCCGGTTGGAGAGGTTCGACCATCCTTGCAGATGGCGACACCCCTCCACCAGCTTCGCTGGTCCCCCTCCCCTTGCAGGGGAGGAATTTCCCCTCAATCCCGCAGAGCGCGTTCGCCTTCGTACATATAGTCGCGCGTGACCGGGACCGAGAGGCGCCCGCGCGTCAACTGCACCTGATAGTTGCACAGCCCGCCATTGCGGAACGCCGCGCCCGCGCCCGCCAGATAGAAGAGCCACATGCGATAGAAGCGTTCGTCGTACAGCTCGACGATGCGGTCCTTCGCGGCTACCGTCCGGTCGTACCAGATGTCGAGCGTCCAGCCATAATGGCAGCGCAGCACCTCGACATCGGTCAGGAACATGCGCAAGCCTTCCTGCGCGCGGACGATCTCCGACAGCGCCGGGTTGTAGCCGCCCGGGAAGATATACTTGGTCGTCCAGTCGTCGGTGACGCCCGGCCCGTTCAGCCGCCCGATCGTGTGGAGCAGCATCACACCGTCCTCGGTGAGGAGGTCGCGGCACTTGCGGAAGAAGGTGCGATATTGCGGCGGGCCGACATGCTCGAACATGCCGACCGAGACGATGCGGTCGAACTGCCCCTCGACGCGGCGATAGTCGATCAGCTCGAACTTCACCTTGTCCGACACACCCAGCGCCTCGGCCCGGGCGCGGGCGACCTTCAACTGTTCCTCGGACAGGGTGACGCCCAGCACTTCCGCGCCGCATTTCTGGTGGAGATACAGCGCCATTCCGCCCCAGCCGCAACCGATATCGAGGACCTTCATCCCCGGCTGGATCGCCAGCTTGGCGGCGATATGCGCCTTCTTGTCGCGTTGCGCCCGCTCCAGATCGTTCTGCGGATCGGTGAAGTAGGCGCAGCTATATTGCTTGTCGGTGTCGAGGAAGAGTTCGTACAGCGTGCCCGACAGGTCGTAATGATGGGCGACGTTCTTTTTCGACCGGCGCTCCATGTTGATCCGGTCGATGCGGTGCTTGATCGCGCCTGCCGCCCGGACGAAGCGCGACGGATTCAGGTTCGCGCGACCCGCTTCCCATTTGTCATTGGCGGTCAGCAGCTCGACGAGATCGCGGACATCGCCCTTCTCGACGACCAGCCGGCCGTCCATGAAGCATTCGCCCGCCGCGAGGGCGGGATTGCGCACGATCTGCCCGGCGACGCGGGCGTCGGTGAAGCGGATCGCGACATCGGGATAACCGGGTTCGGGCGAGCCGAACTCGCGGACCTTTCCATCATGATGGGTGAGAGACAGGCGGCCCTTGCGGACCGCGCGCGACAGAAAGAGATCGATCAGCGCCATACGGCACGCCCTAGTGTCTTAAATTCCGGCGTACCAGTCATAATCGACGTGATCTTCCCAATATCCGCCCTTGCCCAAACCTATGTTGGACAAACTTTCGACCGCATCGATCCGCATCAGATATTTGGCGTGCTTGTATCCCAGCTGTCGCTCGACCCGCAGGCGTAAGGGCGCGCCGTGCCCGACGTCGAGCATCCGACCGTTCATGCCCCAGGCCAGGATCGTCTGGGGGTGGAAGGCGTCGATCAGGTCGATCGATTCATAATAGGGCTGTCCGCCATAAAGGTCGGCGCAGGTGAAGACGACATAGCGTGCCCGCGTGCTGATATCGGCGGCCTTCAGGATGCTGCCCAGCATCGGCCCCGTCCATTCGCCGATCGCGCTCCACCCCTCGACGCAGTCATGGCGGGTGATCTGGCGGCGCGCGGGGAACTCGCCGATCTGGCGCAGCGATAGCGACAGCGGCTTAGCCACCAGCCCGCCGACCTTCAGCCGCCAGTCCTCGAACCGATTGGCGACCAGCGCGGCATATTCGGGCGTGCCGGGATTGCGCGTGCCGTTGGTGCGGAAGAAGGGCGACATCTGGTCGCGGCGATATTCGGGAGCGAGCGCGCCTCGGTCCATCAGCGCGCGTTGCAGCCCTTTCTGCATATCCTCGCCCGCGAACAGGATCTTCCGGGCGGTCGGCTGCTGGATCACCTTGTCGCAGCCCGCGAGGAGCAGCCCGGCGCCGCCGGTCAGGATGGTGCGACGTCCTATCATTCGGGAACCCTCCAGCGGCCGGTAATCATTGAGCGGAGTTCGTTGAGCGGCCCGGCCAGGATGACCAGCACCAGATGGACGATCAGGAACAGCGCCAGCAGCGTTGCCGTGATAAAATGGATCGACCGCGCTGATTGCCGTCCGCCCAGCAGGTCCAGCACCCAGGGCCAGGCCGCGTTCATGCCCGGCGATAGCGCGATGCCGGTCAGGATTGCGAGCGGCAAGGCGATGAACAGCACGCCCGCATAGCTCAGCTTCTGGAACAAGTTATAGGCACGCGGATCGCGCTCGTCGTGAAAGCGGAACGCCAGATGCCGCCGAAAATCGGCCCAGATCGCGGCGGGCCGCAACTCGCGCCCCCGGATACGCAAGTCGCGCTGGAAATGCCGCGTCGCCAGCCCGCCGATCATATAGGCGAGCAGCCCGAAGCCCAGCACCAGTGCGAAGAACAGATGCCAGCGCCGCGAGATCGCCAGATTGTAGCGCGCCGGGATGGTCAGCCAGTCCGGGAAATGGGGCAGGGTGGCCCAGGCGCGATCGAAATTCGCGCCATACCGCCCCCAATAGAGCCGGGGATGCGCGTTCGAGATGCCCAGCCCCGACCCCAGCAGGATCAGCACCGCGACCGCATTGACCCAATGCCAGATGCGAGTCACCACGCCATGGCGACGGATGACGGAACCCGGTTCAGCCGAAGCGGCTTCCGGGGCTCTTTCCGGCTCGGTCGGCGTTTCGGCTTCCATTCCCACTCCCTTTCCGGTGACCATTCATGATCGACAACTGGCATTTCTACGAACCCGTCAACGGTCATGGGCTGGCGCATGATCCCTTGAACGCGATCGTCGCGCCGCGCCCGATCGGCTGGATCGGCAGCCGGTCGAGCGCGGGCGTCAACAATCTGGCACCCTACAGCTTTTTCAACGTGTTCAACTACCGTCCGCCGCTGATCGGCTTTTCGTCGCAGGGGTGGAAGGACTCGGTCGCCAATGTCGCCGAGACCAAGGTCTTCACCTGGAACCTGGCGACGATGGTGCTGGCCGATGCGATGAACGCCAGCGCGGCGATGGTCGGGGCGGAGGTCGACGAATTCATGCTGGCGGGCGTGACGCCCGAGGATGGCCGGATCGTACCCGCGCCGCGCGTCGCCGAAAGCCCGGTATCGTTCGAATGCCGCCTGACTCAGCTGATCCGGCTGGAGACCAAGGAAGGGCGCGAACTCGACCAGTGGCTGGTCATCGGCGAGGCGGTCGGCATCCATATCTCTGCCGACCTGATCGAAAGCGGCGTCTATCAGACGGCCCGCGCCCGCCCCATCCTGCGCGGCGGCGGCCCGGTCGACTATTTCGAGGTGACCGAGGCCGCGCGGTTCGAGATGCGTCGACCCGACTGATCCAAAGGATGCGGGGATGGAACGAAATCACGTCGGGTGCGATCCATCCATCATCTGTCGGGCAGGCGATAACGCATGAGGCCCGGCAATGGAGGAGAGACCTATGAAGCCGTTCATTCCCCTCATGGCGGTCGCCGCGCTGTCGCTGGCGGCATGCGATCAGAAGACCGGCTCGACCACGGTCACGTCCAACGCCGCGACTGGTGAAGTCAAAGAAACCGAAACCGGTGCAGGCTCGCCCGTCGCCAAGCTGCAGCCCGGCAAGTGGGAGATCAAGACCCAGGTCAGCGACCTCAAGATGGAGAATATGCCCAAGGGCGTCAGTTCGACGCCGCCTGCGGCGACCAACACCGTCTGCCTGACCGCCGAACAGGCCGCCAAGGGCCCCGCCGAACTGCTGAAGGGTGCGCAGTCCGACTGCACCGTCACCAGCTCGACCTTTGCGGGCGGCAAGGTGGAAAGCGACCTGACCTGCAAGCTGCCCGGCAATATGACGATGAAGAGCAAGACCAAGGGCAATTTCACCGAAACCAGCTTCACCACCGATCAGGAGATGGAGATGTCAGGCGCCCACGCCATGTCGCAAAAGGTGCATAGCGAAGGCCGCCGCATCGGCGAATGCGACGCGGCCAAATAACATGCGAAGGGGGCCGGGGCGCACTGTCCCGGCCTTAACATCACCCACTAAAATGGATTGTATTTGGTATTAGAATGGGCTTAGGGGCGTGCCCGTGTCGCTGCGGCGACGGGAGACGCGCGATGGCTTGACGAGAATGCCGACGGATATTTGCGCCGGATCATGGTCTGGCCGCCGGTCATGGATGCGTGACGACCCGGGGGGGCTGACACCACATGGATCAGGACGACAATTTTCACTTCGCCCGGCTTGCGAAGTGGGGTGCCGGACATGTGGCCCATAGAAGGCCCTCAGTCGCTTATGTTGCAAGACTTGCGCGAGCTTCATCACTCCTTGCGGGCGCTGATGCAGGAGCATCGGGCGCTGTGCGAAGCACCCTCTCCCGATAGCCATGCGCTGGGGCATATTCGTTGGCGATTGGCGCATTCCAGCCGCCAGCGGATGACGTTTCTCCATGATGTCGTCTTCGTCACGGCCGAGCGCCATGCCGATGTCCCGGGCGCGGCCGATATGCTGTCGTACAAGGCTGCGCTGCCGGCCTATCGCCAGCGAATTTCGACGTTTCTGGCGCGGTGGCCGATGGACGCGATCATCGCCGAATGGAGTCTGTATCGTGCGGAGTCGGCGCGGTTTCGTCCCGAAATCCATCGCATGTTGCAGACCGAGGATCTGTTTCTGAGCAGATTGGAGGGCGGTCTGGCGACATCCGGCCGGATCGAACCGCTGCGTCCGACAATCGCTCTTCAGGCGAGATAACCCCGATAGAAGAACACCGCCGTCGTCACCGTGGTCAGCAGCAGCGTCCAGGCGCGGATCAGTCCGGCGGGCAACCGGCGTCCGATCAGCGCCCCGCTCCACCCGCCCAGGATGCCGCCCGCCAGCATCGGCAGGCACTGGGCCCAGGCGACCATGCCGGTCAGCACGAAGACCAGCGTCGCTGCCGCATTGGCGGTCGCCAGCATCAGCGTGCGCGGGGCAGCGAGCTGGGCGGGATTGCGCCCGGACAGTAATCCCCAGGTGGCGGTCAGCATCATGCCGATGCCGCCGCCGAAATAGCCGCCATAGACACCCAGCACCGCCTGCGCGGCGATCAACGCACGCGGGCCCGGCGTGGCGATCCGCGCCAGCCAGTCCGATGCATGCCGCCCGCCCGCAATGGCGAGCGTCGCGACCAGCAACAGCCAGGGCACGATCAGGTCGAAGGCGCGCGGTGGGGTGAGGAACAGCAACAGGCTGCCCAGCAGCGCAAAGACGAAGGTCAGCGCCGCCATGCGCCGCATCGACACGCCCATCACCGGCTCCAGGCCATGGCGATAGGCCCAGGCGCTCGCCATCGCGGCGGGCTGAAGCGCGACATTGGAGGTGGCATTGGCGACCGTCGAGGGCAGGCCCAGCGCGATCAGCGTCGGCATGGTCGAGAAACTGCCCCCGCCCGCCAGCGCATTCATCGCACCCCCGACAAAGCCCCCGGCGGCGGCCAGCGCGAGAAAGGTCCAGTCGGTCATCGGGTGGCGTAATGCATGGTGCGGCGCTTCCGTGCCTCAGGCGGGGGCGCGGGGCAAGCGTGCACTACATTCCTCCCCTGCAAGGGGAGGTGGCAGCCCAAAGGGCTGACGGAGGGGTGTCGCCGCTAGCCGTAACACCCCTCCACTATGCTGCGCATGGTTCCCTTCCCCTTACAGGGGAGGAAAGATAATTACCCCAGGGCTGCGAACTTCTCTTCCGCCTCGCGGTCGAGCTGCGCGCGGCTCTTCTTCTCGGCGGCGGTCTTCAGCTGGCCGCACGCCGCATCGATGTCGCGCCCGCGCGGGGTGCGGACCGGTGCCGAGATTCCGCCCTCGAACACGATGTCGGAAAAGCGGCGAATCCGCTCCGGCGTCGAGCATTCGTAATCCGCACCCGGCCAGGGATTGAACGGAATCAGATTTACCTTGGCGGGCAGGTCGTAATGGCGCAGCAGCCGGACCAGCTCATGCGCATCGGCGTCCGAGTCGTTCTTGTCCTTCAGCATCACATATTCGAACGTGATGCGGCGGGCGTTGTTGGCACCCGGATAGTCGGCGCAGGCCTGCAACAGCTCTTCGATGCCGTATTTCTTGTTCAGCGGCACCAGCTCGTCGCGCACGTCCTTGGTCACGGCGTGGAGCGACACGGCCAGGTTCACGCCGATCTCCGCGCCCGCGCGCGCCATCATCGGCACGACGCCGCTGGTCGACAGGGTGATGCGACGCTTCGACAGCGCCAGGCCGTCACCGTCCATCACCAGCTTCAGCGCATCGCGTACCGCATCGAAATTGTAGAGCGGCTCGCCCATGCCCATCATGACGATGTTGGTCAGCATGCGACCTTCCGGCTGGCTGGGCCATTCGCCGAGCGAGTCGCGTGCCAGCATGACCTGCCCGACGATCTCGCCCGCGGTCAGGTTGCGCACGAGGCGCATCGTGCCGGTGTGGCAGAAACGGCAGTTCAGCGTGCAGCCGACCTGACTCGACACGCACAAAGTGCCCCGATCGGCGTCCGGGATGAACACCATCTCGTAATCCTGCCCGTCGGCCGAGCGCAGCAGCCACTTGCGCGTGCCGTCGTTTGACACCTGCGCCTCGACCACTTCGGGACGGCCGATGACGAAGCGTTCCTCCAGCCAGGGATGCTGCGCCTTGGCAATGTCGGTCATGTCGGCAAAGCGCACCGCGCCGCGATTGTAGAGCCAGTGCCAGATCTGCTTGGAGCGCAGCTTGGCCTGCTTCAATTCCATGCCGCCGGACAGCAACGCCTCGCGCAACTGGTCCTTGGTCAGGCCGATCAGGTCGACGCGGCCATCGGGACGCGGTTGCACGCCGCGCGGCACGGGCACGGGATCGATGTGCCCCGGAATGGGCATGTCAGGAGTCATTCTTTGTCATCCGTTAGGCGGGAATTGACCTGCATATAGCAGTTTCGCACGCCATCGACGTGCTGGAGAAGATCGGGAGCAACCGGCGCGCCCATCGGGTCGAGCACGACATCGATGCCTTCGCGACGGGCGAGTTTGACGGGCGGTACGAAATCGGCGTCGGCGGCGACCAGCACGATCTGGTCGACCTGCCGCTTATGCGCCATCGCGGCGATGTCGAGGCCCAGCCGCATGTCTACGCCCTTCTGTACGACATCGAGTTCGAAATCGTCATCGCGCGGCGGATGTCCCTCGCGCCAACGGTGGATGGCGTTGGGACGCAATCGCCATGGCGAGAGATTTTCGTTCAGACGCCCAAGGCGCAGCGCGACCTTCCTCGTCTCATGCAGTCGCCGATGAATGGCCAAGCGCAGCTTGGCCTCCGGCGTCTGGGCCAGATTGATCGCGCGCTTGTCGATCGGCGTGTGGAGCCTTTTGGTCAGTGGCGGGCAGTCGTAGAAAAAGATGCGGTACAGTTCCGCCGTTTCCTGCGGCCGCCAATAGTCGGCGGCAACGGTCGACCATGCCGGATTGGCTTGCAGCCGTGCGGTGATGTGATGCGCCGCCATGCAGATCACGCCGAACGCCACATCCTCTGCCTCGCTGGCGACGAGATTGGGGAAGGCAGATTTGAAGCGGCGCAGAAAGAACGCGCCATCAATTACGACGGCAGTGGGCATCGATGGCTACCAGAAACGCAATGTCCCCGGAAGCTGGCCTTGAGCTGATGTCTGCTCTTGCGAGCGCCTCAAGACGGCTGCCGGGGACCTGATGAACAATACATAGTGTATAGATGCCGAAAAATCAAGTTCACGCCACGCACGCCAGCGTCGCCGCGTCGATCGCCGCCGCCGCGCCTGCCAGCGCATAGGTGTCGGCGAAGGGGCGGTGGCGCGGGTCGACGGTCGATGCGCTCATGCTGCGGCCCGAGCGCATGGCGGTGACCAGGGCATGGTCGGTGGCGGCATCGGGGGCCCAGACGTCCTGGGTCGTGCCGACCAGCGGAAAGCGCCGCTCGCCGATCGCCAGCGTGACCGGTGCGGCACGGTCGCGCGCCGTGCTGAGGTGCAGGTGGAAGGATTCGCGCAGCCGCCGGGCGGGCCAGGTGCCGACGCTGGCAAAACCATTCGGGCGACCGTTCGCCAGCACCGGCCGGGCGATGGCATAGCAGCGATCGGGATCGCGAAACGCGCCCCAGCCCTTGTAGATGCCGATCGTTTCGCGCGCGAGCACGGGGGCGGCGACCAGCGTCAGCAGCAGCGCCAGCCGCTTCATGGCCCGGCCCGGTGGATCAGCGTCTCCTGGCCCCCCTCGATCATCACGATCGATCCTTGCGGCAGGCGCTCGGCGACCGGCACGCCGCATAGCGGATCGTCGGCCAGGCTCAGCATCAGCCCGCGCAGCACCCGGCTCGACAGGCCGTGCATCAGGATCAGCCGGTCGCCGTCATGATCCGCCGTATCCGCCAGCCAATCGCCCAGCCGCGCCGCCATCGCCGGATAGTTCTCGCCATCGGGTGCGCCCACCGCCATGCCGTGCGGATGGACGATGGTCCCGTGGACCGCGCTCAGTTCCGCGAAGGTCTGGCCGCCCCAGCTGCCGAAACCCAGCTCGATCAGTCGCGAATCGTGATGGGTCTCGTGCCAGTCGAGCGCCAGATGCTCGGTAATGACCGCCAGGGTCTGGAGCGCGCGGCCGGTGGGCGAGGACCAGAGCGTCAAGGCGGGCGCTTCGCCCAGCCGTTGGCGCAGTACCTGCCCGAGCAGGTCGGCCTGGGCGAATCCTTTCCGGGTCAGCGGCGTGTGCAGGTCCGCCCGGTCGCCCTGGATTCGGCCGATCCGGTTGAACACCGTCTCGCCATGCCGGGCGATATAGTCGCGGCCCCTGCGGGCTGTCGGGC
>NZ_LDTE01000004.1 GCF_001476905.1 Sphingomonas sanguinis
CGCTGGCGAGCGCGCTGGCGGTGTGGCTGCAATGGGATGCGGGATCGGCGGCCTTCGGCTGGGGCTATATGGCGGGCGCGGTGGTCGGGGCCTCGGTCGGGCTGGCACTGGTCGCGGATGCCACGATTCGGCTGGTCTATCTGCTGTTCGTCGGTAACAACCCCGCCGTCGTCGGGCGCGAGGGGCGTTGGGCGTGATACCGGGCATGACCGACATGATGATGGGACGCCGCGCGATGCTGGGGATGGGCATGGGCGCCCTGGGATTGGCGGCGGTGGCGCGGCAGGGGCGGGGTGACGGGACGGCCGCATGGCGCTGGGGCGTCGACTACGGGGCGTCGACCGATCCCGAACTCGCGCGTCGTTTCGACCTGCTGGTGCTGGAGCCGCATCACGCGCGACCCATCGCGCCGCTGCGAGGCGAGGGCAGCACGCTGCTCGGCTATGTCAGCCTGGGCGAGGTGGAAAAGGGGCGGCCCTATTTCGCCGCGCTCGATCGGGCGGGGGCCCTGCGCGCGCCCAATCCTGACTGGCCCGATGCGCGCCATGTCGACCTTCGCCACCCCGAATGGCGGCGCACCCTGGTCGACATCGCCGTGCCCGCCATCCTGGCCAAGGGCTATGACGGAATCTTCATGGATACGCTCGATAACGCCGAGGCGATGGAGAGACAGAATCCGATCGAAAACAAGGGCATGGTGGCGGCGGGCGCGGCGCTGGTGGCCGCCCTGCGCGCGCGATTCCCGGGCATCCGCCTGATGCTCAACCGGGGTTATGCCGCCTTGCCCGACTCGGCGGTGCATCTGGATTATCTGCTCGGCGAATCCATGGCCTCGCGCTGGAGCTTCGCGCAGAAGCGCTATGAGATGCTGTCCGACAGCGACTGGCAATGGCAGGCCGAGCGGTTGCGTGCCGCCAAGGCCCGCAATCCGCGCCTGATCCTGACCACGCTCGACTACTGGGACCCGGCGGACGAGCGGACGGTGGCGTCACTTTATGCGCGCGAGCGGGCGGCGGGGTTCCGGCCCTATGTCGCGACGCTGGCGCTCGATCATCTGATCGCGGAGCCGTCGGGATGATGCGGCGCGCCAACCAGCGCTGGATGGCGATCGCATTGCCCGTCGGAGCGGGGAGTGCGATCCTGGCGCTCGGCCTGTTCCTGATGCCCAGCGCACGCGAGGTCGAGCAGGCCGAGCGCCGCGCCGCGCCGCCCGCCGCGCCGGTCGCGGAGACACCCGATCCGATTCCCGTCGCCACGCCTGCGCCCGTGCCGTCGCACCCCGATCTCGCGTCGGCGCTGAAGACCGGGAATGCGGCGACGCTGGCCGCGCTGACCGCGACGCTGATCGAACAGCAGGTGCCGGTCTCCACAGCACAGGTCGCCTATGACCTGGTCGCGAACGGCCGCCCGGCGGTGGCGCTCGCCTATCTGGCCGAGCGGCCCGATGGTGCCGCGCCCGCCCATTGGCCATTGCGGGTCGAGACGTTGCGCAAGCTGGGGCGCACGGGCGAGGCCGAAAAACTGCTGGCCCAGGCCGCTCGCCAACCGTCGGGCGTCGCGCCGCCCGCGCTGATCGCGGCGGGCTATGCGTTGGATCGCCCCGATCTGATCATCACCGCCACCGCTTCCGGCGCGATCCCGCCGCCCGATGCCCGGCTGGCGCATGATCTGGCGCAGCGGGCGGAGGCCAAGGGCCATCTCGACTGGATCGCCGCGCTGGAGCGGACCAGGGCGGCCGATTGGCGAACGGGCGATCCCTGGCTGGCGCTGCGGGTGGCGCTCCGCCTGGGCGACCGGGCGGCGGCGGAGTGGGCGATCGCGGCGCTTCCGGCAGGCGAGCGTGAGGCGGCACAGGCCGACCTGCTGGCGCGGACCGGTGATCGGGCGGGTCAGCGGCAACAGATTCTGACGCAGGCGACCCGACCGGGCGCACCGCTGCCGGAACTGGCCGAACGGTTACTGGTGCTGGGCGCGCGGGATGATGCCATCGCGCTCCTGCGCCGTGCCGCGAGCGGCCAGCCGGTCGGCACGCCCGCTGCTCAGCGGCTTCTCTATTTGATGGGCCCGCGCCCGGCGGAGCAGGACCGCGCATGGCTTCGCGCCCAGGCGCTGTCGGGGGCCGCCGCCGAACAATCACGCTGGCTGGCGGCCTATGCCGAGCGGGAGGCACCCGCGACCGCGTTGTCCGTGATCGAGCGTCATCCGTTGGCAGCGCGCACCGATATCGCGCTGCTCCGTCTGCAACTGGCGCAGGCGGCGGGGGACCGGGCGGCGGCGCGGCGGGCCGTGGCGGTGCTGCTCGACGGACGGCCGCTGGAGCAGGGCGTGTTGCGGCGGGTAAGTGCGCTTGCCGACGGGATCGAGCCGCATCAGGCGCATCTGCTGGCCGAGCGGCGGATCGCGGGCGGCGTGGCGGGGCCGCGCGACCGACTCGACTTAGCTTGGGCAGCATGGAATGCCGGGGATGCGGCGCGGACCCGCGACCAGCTGCGCGAGTATCTGGCCGAGACGCCCAACGATGCCAGCGCCCTGCGCCTGATGGCGGATGCGCAAGCCAGGCTGGGCGGTGCGGCGGCGGCGCGGCCCTGGCTGGAGCGGGCGCTGGCGCAGACCCCCGGTGGCCGGACGCGGGCCGAACTGCTCGACCGGCTGGGGCGACGGGCCGAGGCGCTGGCGCTGGTCGAGCGCCTTCGTCGCGAGGCACCGCGCGACACCGAACTGGCGGCGCTGCAGGCGCGGATGCTGATCGCGGCGGGCCAGCCTGGCCGCGCCCGCGCGGTGCTGACGCCATGATCGCCAGCGATACGCCCCTGACCGCCGGAGCGGGTGCGCCGCAGCTGGTGGTGCCCGAGGCGATCTTCGCCGATCACCGGATCGTCGCGGATGGCGAGCCGCGCCTGGTCTGGCCACGCGGCGCGGTGCTGACGCTTGAGCGGGGCGAGGGCGAGGTGATCGTCCGGTCCGACCAGCCGCCCTCGGCGGACGCGATTGCCATGTTCCAGGAGCGCGCGGGCGAGGCGGTCGGCGATCTCCGCTGGAACGATGTCAGCCTGGTGCTGCGCCCTGCCAGCGGGTGGAGCATGGACGCCCGGCTGGTCGGCCCGATGCTGATCGTCGCCTTCCAGCGCATGGCGCGCAACGAGACGCCCGGCGGTCCAGACACCGGGGCCAGCGAACTCGCTCATGCGGTGATCGAGGCGGATTTGGCCGCCGGATATCCGGGACGGGGTCGCCGCGAGGCGCAGGCGCTGCTGGCGCGCGATCCGGGCGATCGTCGCGCGGCGCGGCTGCTCGCCGATGCGAGGGTGCTGGACAATGACATCGCCGGGGCGGGCCGCGACTATCGCGCACAGGGCGCGACCGACCGTGCGGCGCAGCGGGTGATGGCAGCGGCGGGCGGCACCGCCAGCGCCGGGCTGGTCGCGCGCGAAGGCGGCGATCTGGCGCAGCTGGAGGCGAGTGTCCGCGCGGATGTGCCCGTCGCCGCGAGAATCGGTGTCGGCGCGGGCCTGCGGCATCTGGAGAGCCGGGTGGATACGACCGCCGGACGGCGTGAGGCGAGGGCGAATGTCGTCGATGCCGCGTTGGCCGTGGCGCTCAGCGACGCGGTGCGGTTGCAGCTGCTGGCCTCGGCCGCGCTGGACGACGGCGTGACGGGGGGCGGCGCGCGGATCACCTATGGCCCGGCCGAGGCGCAGTTGCGCGTGACGCTGACCCGCCACATGCCCGATTATGTCACGCCCGCGCAGGTATTGGCGGGCGGCTATCTGTCGCGCGCGGCGATCGGCGGCGTCTATCGGCTGGGTTCGGGGCTGGTCGCGCAAGGCGATGTCGGGGTCAATCGCTATGGCCTGGCGGACCGGCGCGGGACCAGCGACACGGTGACGCTGGCGGGCGGGATCGATTACCTGATCCGTCGCCGCTATCCGCTGCTCGGGCTCAGCTACCGGGTCGAGGCGGAATATGTTCAGAATAGCACGCTCGACGCAGCGGGCACGCCGCTCATCCCCCTTGCCGACCGGGAGAATCACACTGTCCAGGCGATGCTGGGTGAAGCGCTGGGTGAGGTGCAGGTCACCGGGCTGGCGGGGTGGACGGTCGACCGGTTCGGGGGCGACGGCCCCAATGCCAGTCTGGGGCTGGCCGCGCCCATTGGCTTGGTGTGGCGCGTCGAGGCGTCGGGCGGCCTGACCTCGGTCAGCCGTCCGGGTTTTTCGGGCCAGCAACTGTTCGGCCGCGCGGTGCTGACACGCAGCCTGGGGGCGCCGCGATGACCGGCGAGGACGTGTGCCCCGAAGTCGCCGCGCGCCGCCGGAGCCTGCGGCGCGGGCTGCGCATCCTGATCGAGATCGCGGTCGGTTTCACCCTGCTCGCGGCGATCGACCAGCGGTTGACCGGTGGCTCCGGTTTCGCTGGTGTGCGGCCCAGCCCCTATTGGGTGCCGGTGCTCGTGATGGCGCTGGTCTATGGCACCGGGCCGGGCGTCGTGGCGGCGGCGGTCGCCTCGGTCCTGTGGCTGGTCGCGGCGCATGGCGACGGGACCGAACGGGATTATCTGGACACCTTGCTCCACCTATCGCTGCCGCCGTTGCTCTGGGGTGTCGCGGCGGTGGCGATCGGCGAGGTCACGCTGCTGCGCAAACGCCGTCTGGCCAAGGCCGAGCGTCGCGCGACCCAGGCGACTCGCGACATCGCCAGGCTGGCCGAGGCGCATGACCGGCTGACCCGTACCAATCAGAGCCTGCAACGCCGGGTCGCGGGCGATCCGCGCACCACGGGCCATGTCGTGGCGACGGCGACTCGGCTGGCCGCGAGCGACCCCGCCGCCCGCCGTGCCGCCATGGCCGAGCTGATCGCGTTGGCGGCGGGCACCGACGACTTCACCTGCTATCGCCTGACGTCCGATGGCGCGGAAAGCTGGTTGCGGGGGCCGGGGGTGCCGGGGACCAGCCTGGGGCGGCCCGAGCGCTTGCCGTCGGCGATGGTCCATCCGCTGCTGGCCGATCCCCGCATCCGCCACGTCGCGCGGCGGGCGGACCGCGAATGGCTGGGCGGGCTGGGCGTCGCGGCGGTGCCGCTGGCCGATCCGGGCGGCGCGGTCGGTGGCCTGTTGCTGTTCCACACCCTGCCGATCGAGGCGTTCAACGCGCATCGCCTGGCCGAGTGGACCGAGATCGCCGGATGGCTGGGCCCCATGCTGGTCGCGCCGGGGCAGGGTACGCTTCACGCGATCCGGGCGGCGGGCCGTTCAGGGCTGCCCACCGGCAAGCCGACCGGGCGGGTTGCGTGACGCCGCGTTACCGCGCGCTCGCCATATTGGACCTGGCCTGGATCGCGCTGGCGATGACGGCCGGGCTGGGGGTGACGGTCGCGCTGCTGGGTCATGCCCTGTGGGTGGGGATCGGCTATGCGCTCTGGCTGCGGTCCGATCTGCGCGGGGGTTTCATGGCGGCGGTGCTGGGGCTTGCCGGGCCCGCCGGGTTGATCGTCGGCGCAGGGCTGGGCGGATTGGCGGATCGGTGGGGCGTCCGGCGAACGCTGGACACGCCGCCCGAGCCGCTGCTCTCCGCGCGGTCCGTTCGGCGACAGGGCGCGGCGCTGGCCATGGCGCGCCTGCTCGACGGGCGGGTCCATTACCCCGCGCCCGAGGGGCTCGATTCGCTGGTCGCGATCCTGCGCCACGGCCCGGTCGCCGCGCGTCGCCGTGCGCTGGAGACGGTGGTGCGCGCCTTCGAGCCTGGCCTGTCGCCGCTGGTCGCGCAGATGCTCGACGATCCCGACCAGACCATCCGCGCGCTCGCCGCCGCCGCCGCCGCGCGGATTGGCCAGAATCTGACCGAGCAGCGGGCCGCGCTGGAGGCACGGATAGCTGCGGGGGACAGGTGCGCGGTCGAGACGCTGGCGCGGTTGCTCGCCGAGCATGGTCGCGCCAACCGGCTGCTGTCCGACAGCCAGCGGCAGAATCTGCGTGACGAGGCCGCAACGCTGCTGAAGGCGGGTGGGCTGGCCGAGGAGTCGAACCGGCTGGCGGTCGAGGCGGCGTGGGCGGCGCGCGACTATGCGACGATCGATCGGCTGTACGCGGCGGCGGATAGCGACGACGACATGGCCCCCTGGTGGCGGGCCGAGGCGGCACGATGAGCGAGGAGGCGGATGTCTGCCTGATCGTCGAGGGTGCCTATCCCTATGTCGTCGGTGGCGTCTCCGGCTGGTTGCAGGACCTGATCACCAGCCTGCCCGAGATTCGCTTCGCCATCGTCGCGATCAAGCCGGGGCCTGCCGCCATGCCCTTCCGCATGGCCCCGCCGCCCAATGTGGTGGGCATCACCGAGATCGGCCTGGCCCCCGCCGCCGAAGCGCCGCACCGGCTGGCGTCCAAGGTCGCGACGCGGATCGCCGATGCGCTGATGGTCTTCGTCGCGACCGGGCGGCCCGACGCGATCACCACCCTGCTGGAGCTGTTCGCCGGGCTGCATCCCATGCCCGCGCCGGGCGACATATTGGCGCATCCGGCGATGTTCCAGCGGTTGCAGCGGCATTACCGCGCCATCCTGCCGCGCGCGTCCTTCCACCATTATTTCTGGGCGATGCGCACGCTGCTGGGCGGGTTGCTGGCGGTGCTGACCGCGCCGCTGCCCAGGGCGCGGGTGTATCACACCATCTCGACCGGCTTTGCGGGACTGCTGGCGGCGCGCGCGGCGCATCAGACGGGGCGGCCCGCCTTCATCACCGAACATGGCATCTATCTGCTCGAGCGGCAGATCGAGGTGATGATGGCCGAGTGGATCGGCGACCAGATCGATACCGGCCTGCAGATGGAGCGCAGCGTGCGCGACCTGCGTGACCTGTGGGTGCGCGCTTTCACCAGCTATGCCGAGGCGTGTTACGACGCCTGCGATCCCATCGTCGCGCTCTATGGCGAGAATAACGCGGTGCAGCGCCGGCTGGGCGCGGCGGCGGCGCGGGTGCGGGTGATCCCCAACGGCATCGATGTCGGCCGCTTCGCCCACCTGCCCGATGCGCGCGACCCTGTGCGGCCCGTCGTCGCGCTGCTTGGCCGGGTGGTGCCGATCAAGGACGTGAAGACCTATATCCGCGCCGCCGCCATCGTTCACGCCGCCCGGCCCGACATCCGCTTCGTCGTGCTGGGGCCGGAGGATGAGGACCCCGAATATGCCGCCGAATGCGCCGCGCTGGTCGTCGAACTGGGGCTGGGCGGAGCGCTGTCGTTCGAGGGGCGGGTGCGGATTGAGGACTGGATGAACCGCATCGACCTGCTGGTGCTGACCAGCCTGTCCGAGGCGCAACCGCTCGTCATCCTGGAGGGCGGCGCGTGCGGCATTCCCGTCGTCGCGCCGGATGTCGGCAGTTGCCGCGAGATGATCGAGGGACGGGGCGGCGCGGACCAGGGCCATGGCGGCATCGTGACTCCACTGGTCAACCCGGCGGCGACGGCGGCGGCGATCCTGCGCATCATGGACGACCCCGCCCTGCGCCGCGACATGGGCGATACGATGCGCGAACGGGTGAAGCGCGATTACGACCATCCGACGATCATCGGTGCGTACCGCGCGCTGTATGGGGAATTGGCCAAAGCACCTTCCTCCCCTTGCAGGGGAGGTGGCAGGCCGCAGGCCTGACGGAGGGGTGTCCCGGCCGGTCGGGATGCCCTTTCAGACGGTGACACCCCTCCACCACCCTTCGGGTGGTCCCCCTCCCCTTGCAGGGGAGGAAAGTTTTACCGTCCCCCCGTCACCACCGCATCGCTCAACTCCGCGAAGGACGGCGCGGGCAGGGCGGGGATTGGCGCGACCGGCAGGCCGGTGCCCAGCTTGCCGTCGATCGCGGGTCCGGTCGCGGCACGCAGCTCGGGGGCGTTGGCGATGCTGAGCACGGGGGCGGGCCTGGCAAGCGCGCTCGGCCGCGAGGCGCGGTCGATCGGGGCGAGCAGCGGATCGAACGGACCGAAAACCTGCGCCTTGACCGAGCGGATATTGGCCGAGGGGTCGTACACCGGCACCCCCGCCTCGATCACGCCCGCCTGCAACCGGCCCAGCGTCGCCAGCAGCCGGGCCTGTGCGACATAGCCGGAATAGCGTGCATTGGTCGCGACGATCTGCGCGTTGAGCAACCTCTGTTCGGAGTCCAGCACTTCGAAATTTGACCGGAAGCCTTCCTGGAAGCCGCGCCGCACACCGGTCAGCGCGGCTTCGGCGGCTTCGGTCGCCAGCTGGCCCGAGCGTTGCTGTTCGGTCGCGGCGACCGCCCGGTTCCAGCTTTCTTGGACATTGGCGAGGGCTTCGCGCCGTGTCCCCTCCGCCTCGAACCCCAGTTGCTGGCGCTCGGCGACGGCGGCACGGATGCGCGAGCCGATCAGGCCCCCGGCGAGCAGCGGCATGGTGATGCTGACCCCGCCGCTTGCCTGCCCGCCCATGTCGCGCAGCTGATAGGAATAGGGGCTGGTATAGCCATAGCCGCCGGTCAGCGCGACGATCGGCGCGCGCTCGGCGCGCTGCGCGGCGATCCGGGCGTCGCCGGCGCGGGCGGCCATGATCGCCTGCCAGATGGCGGGGCTTTCCTTTTCGGCAATCTGGAAGGCGGCGTCGATCGAGCCGGGAATGCCAGGCAGGCGCGGCGGTGGCGCAAGACGGCCGGGATTGCGCCCGACCAGCGCGGCGAAGCGCGCGCGGCTGCTCTGCAAATTGGCCTCGGCCTGCGCCAGCTGCGCGGCGATCAATTCGCGTTGCGCGCGCGCCTGGGCGATGTCGGTGCGCGTCAGGTCGCCGCCGCGTTCGCGCGCCACCGCCTGGTCGACCTGTCGCCCATAGCTGTCGAGCGAGCGGGTCTGGATCGCGACCAGTGCCTGGTCGCGCAGCACCGACGCAAAGGCGTCGACGACGCTAAGCAGGACGCTGTTTTCCGTCTCGCGCAGCCGCTCGCGTCCCGCCAGCACGGTCGCCTCGGCCGCCGACACCTGCGCGGCGGTGCGCCCGCCATTGAGCAGGATCTGCGAGGCGGAGATGGTCGCGCCCATGGTTCGCGCGCGCACCGTGCCGAACTGGTCGAGCAGGTTGCGCTGGTCCTGCTGGCGATATTGGGCATTGAGGTTGATGCCGACGGTCAGGCGATAGGGACTGCCCGCCTGGATGATCTGTTCGTCGAACACGCGCAGCTGGGCACGCCCCGCCTCCAGCGTCGGGTTGGAGCGATAGGCGTCGGCGATCGCCCGGTCGAGCGTGTCGGGATCGTACAGCTCCTGCGCCTGCACCGGCGCGGCGACCAGCACGGCAAGCGGCAGGGCGAGGAGCAAGTGCTTAGCGTTCATGGAAGGACCGCGAAAAGGCTTCGGTCAGCGGGTCGAGCAGATATTGCAGGGCGGTACGACGGCGCAGCGGCACCATCACCGCGACCGGCACGCCCGCACGAATGCCGGTATCGCCGCCGCGCACCGCCGCGATCCGGGCGATCTGGTCGTGCGGCACCGCGATCTCGGCGCTGAAATAGCTGCGGCCCGAGGCTTCGTCGCGCAGGCTGTCGGCGGAGATGGAATGGACCGTCCCGGTCAGGATCGGCAGGCCCCGGTCGTGCAGCGACAGGAACTTCACCTCGGCGGGCCGCCCCGCGACCACCCCGTCGATATCGCCCGGCGCGAAATTGGCGCGTACGATCAGCGGCGCGGCATCGGGAACGATGTCGAGGATGGGCTGCCCCGCCTGGATGACGCCGCCGACGGTGAAGACGCGCAGGCCGACCACCGTCCCGGAGACCGGCGCGCGGATTTCGGTGCGTGCCAGCTGTTCGCGCGCGGCGGCCCATTTGGGCTGCATCTCGTTCAGCTGGAACTGGGTGTCGCGTAAGGACGCGGCGGCTTCCTCGATCTGGCGGCGGCGGGTCTGCACCCGCTGCGCGCTCGTCTGGCCGATCTGTTCGCGCGCGGCGGCCGAGCGCGAGCTGTAATCGGCATCGGCCCCTTCGAGCTGCTGGATCGAGCGTTCGATCGCGCGCACCGTGTTGCGCGAGACATAGCCTTCGTCGGCGAGCTTCTTCGTACTTTCCAGCTGCTGCGCCAGGCTGGCGCGCTGGCGGGCACTGGCCTGGGCCTGGGCGTTGAAGCCCGAGGTCTGACGCGCGACCTCGGCGGCCTGTTGGCGCAAGACCTGGTCGCTGGCGGCGAGCGAGGCACCCCGGCTGCGCAGCTGCGCCAGTTGCAGGCTTTGCGCACGGGCGATCAGGCGGCGGTCGTCGCCGGTCGCAGTGGCGAATTCGGCGGGCCAGACGATGGCGCGGCCCGCCACTTCCGCCTCCAGCCGGGCGCGCTGGGCGAGCAGGTCGATGACGCTGGCGGCGAGCGCGCGTTCGCTGGCGGCGACCTCGGCCCCCTCCAGCCGGAACAGCACCTGTCCCGCCGTCACATGGTCGCCATCGCGCACTGCCATCGCCTTGACGATGCCGCCGTCGCGGTGCTGGACGGTGCGGCGATTGCCCGAGACGGTGACCTGTCCCTCGCCCGATGCCGCCGCGTCCAGTCGTGCGAAGGCGGCCCAGCCCAGCCCGACCACGAAGAACAGGATCGCGACCAGTGCGCCGACCCGGATCGCGGTGCCCGGCGAATCGTCGAGGCGCAGCCGTTCGGCGAGTTGGGCGCGGCTCATCGCGTCGCTCCGGCGTTGACGAAACCATCGTCGGGGCGGGCGGGGGCCTGCGGCCGGATGACCTTGGCGCGCTCGTCGAACAGCTGGACGCGGCCTTCGCGCAGCAGCAGCACCTTGTCGACGATCTGGAGCAGGCCGGTGCGATGGGTCGAGACGATCACCGTCGCCCGGCGCTCGCGCAAGGCCAGGATGGTGCGCGACAACCGCGCCTCGCCCTCGCTGTCGAGATGGGCATTGGGTTCGTCGAGAAACAACAGGGTCGGCCGCCCGAACAGCGCGCGGGCCAGCGCCACCGCTTGGCCCTGACCGGCCGAAAGTCCGGCCTCGCCGCGTTCGAGCAGCGTGCCATACCCCTGGGACAGGCCCAGGATGACCTCATGCGCGCCCGCCTCCTGCGCGGCGGCGACGACCTCGGCGTCCAGCGCTTCGCTTTCGCCGTCGATCACGCCCCGGAAGCGCGCGATATTGGTGTGGACGGTGGCGGGGAACAGTGTCGGCGCCTGCGGCATGAAGCCGAGATGGCGGCCCAGCTGCTCGCGATTCCAGTCGGACAGCGATGCGCCGTCGATGCGCACCTCGCCCGCATCGGGGGCCTGCGCCCCCGCCAGCACGCGCAGCAGCGTCGACTTGCCCGCGCCGCTGGGCCCGACCAGCGCGACGACCTCGCCCGGATTCACGGTAAAGCTGATGTCCGACAGGATCGGCCGGTCGCTGCCCGGCGCCATGACATCCAGACCCCGGACCTCGATCCGCCCGACGGGGGCAGGTAAAGTGGTGGCGGTGCGGTCGGGGGCGGGGCGGCGGCAAAACGCATCGAGCGAACGCCACGCGCCCCAGGCGGCGGTCAGCGGCTTCATCGCGCCCAGAATCTGTTCGACTGGCTGGAGCGCACGGCCGAGCAGCAGTGAGGCGGCGAAGATCGCGCCGCCCGAAATCTCCTGGCGCACCGCCAGCCATGCGCCCAAGGCCAGCGCCAGCGATTGCAGCAATTGGCGCAGGAACTTGGTGACCGCCAAAAACTGCCCCGACGTCCCCGACAGCGACGCCTGCCGCCGTGCCAGATCGGCGCGCTCCAGCAGATGGCGGGTGACCAGCGCGTCGCGCATCCCCAGCGCCTGCGCCACGTCGGAGGCCAGGATCGAGGCGTCCTGCTCGCGCTGGGCCAGCGTCTGGCGGGCGCGGATGACGCCGACGCTGGGTTCGGTCACGCGTTCGCTGGCGATGGCGATCCCGCCCAGCAGCAGCGCGCTGACCAGCGTCAGGACGCCGATCCACGGATGGAGGAGAAAGGCGATCAGGATGTAGATCGGGGCCCAGGGCGCATCGAACAGCGCGATCACGGGCGCGCCGGTCAGGGTCGAGCGAACGGTATCGAAATCGCGCATCGCCTGTGCGCGCTCGACCGGCGTGCCGCTGGGCGAACCCAGGATGCGCAGCAGGATGGCGGGGGCCAGCCGCCGCTCCAGTCGGATGCTCGCACGCAGCAGCAGCCGCATCCGCACCGCGTCGAGGATCGCATAGACGCCCAGCGCCACGACCAGGATCAGGGTCAGCAGCAGCAGCGTCGGCACGCCGCGCGTCGGCACCACCCGGTCATAGACCTGGAGCATGAAGATCGACGGCGCGAGGTTCAGGACGTTGATCAGCCCCGAGAACATCGCCGCCGCGACCAGATGCGGGCGACATCCGCGCACGACCGCGATCAGGCCGGTGCCGGACGATCCGGCTATCGGGCCGGGAGTCGGGGCTGGTCCAGAGGACGACATGCCATTCGCTTTACGCGAAAAAGAGTAAGCGAAGCGTTCACATCGGGGTGGCACGTCGGGGAGCGCTTACACCCTCCCCGTACCGCAGGAGATCAGTTCGCCAGCGGGGCCAGCTTCTGCCCGAACAGCGTGACGAACCGATCGAGCGGACAGGGCGCATCGGCCGGGCAGCCGGGCACCCGGACCGGCGTCACCGTCACGGCGGCGGCGTGCGCGCGGATCTGGTCGGGCGACTGGGTGCGGTAGGTCACGGTGACGAAGGCCTTGCCTGCCGCATCGTGCCAGCGGTTGATCAGCACCGCTCCGCCCGGTGCGGCATCGTTGGTGGCATAGCCCGGCGCGACCAGGTCGAAGCCGAGCAGCGCGGCCAGCGCGGTGACATTGGTGTCGTGCCCGACCAGCATGTCGACCTTCGCCCCGTCCTTCGCGGTCAGCGCATCGATCATGTGCCGCCCGAACGCCGCCGACTGGTGCGCGGCCATATAGGGGGAGCGCGAATAGACGTCGAACAGCGCGGCGTGCAGCTTGCCCAACTGCGCCAGCACCCGGCCATCGACGGCCGCGCCGCCGACCGAGGGGGGCAACCCCTCGGCATATTGCAGCAACAACACCTGTGCGGTGCCCGAGGCGGTGCGGATCGGGCCGGTCAGGTCGATGCCATGCCCATCGGCCGATGCGGTCAGGCGGGCGGCCCGGCCCGGATCGCAGCCTTGGCGGTCGCCGCAGCCCAGCACCGTGTCGAGCAGCTGCAAGCCATCCCGGTGCCGCGCGACCAGCGCGTCCATGCCGCCGGTGAAGCGGTTGATGTCCGCCACCGCCGCGTCTGCGTCGAATGTCGTGGCGCGGGCGCGCAACGGCTCAAACAGGGCGTCGACCTTCCCGATCGGATTGTGTTCGACCGCGAGCGCGCAATCCGGGGCGATGGCCTTGGCATAGGCCGCGCCGCTCGCGATCGTGCGCGACGAGCTGTTGGTACGGATGCGGATGGCGGGGCAGCCGGTCGCGGGCAGCAGTCCCTGCGCCACCCAGGCGGCGCGGTCGGCGCGGGCTTCGGCGGCCAGCGCCTGCGCGCCATGGGGCGTCAGCTCGCTTTCCGGCGTCGTCCAGTGCGGCCAGGGACGAGCGGTCCGGGTGCCGTCCGGCACTTCGCCATCCAGCGGTGCGCGGACGCCGTGACGCATCAGGATCACGACGCGGTCCAGCGTCAGATCGGCCGGACGCGCCGCCGCTGCCATGTCGGGGACAGCCACGCCGCCTAGGAGAATCAAGGCCAGCGCGGCGCGGATGTTGGAGGAGATGATGGTCATCGGGCAACTTTGGAGCGTTTTCGGGTCATTGCTGTGACATTCGCCGGACAATGGCGCGCGCCCATTCGCGGGCTTGGCAGAATTTTTCAAAGTCATCAAAATTCGGTCAATAAGTCATCGGACTGTCACAGGCTGCCCCTAGCGGAGCCGTCGAAGGCGCCCGGGGGCGTCGCCATCATTATTGATCCAGGGGGAATCTCATGACCGCTTCGTCCAAGCGGGCGCATGTCGTGCGTCTGTTGTGCGGCTCTGCCGCCACGCTTCTGATCGCGGGTCCGGCACTGGCCGCCGATCCGATCCCGGTCGCCGTGTCCGAGCCTGTCGCCGCTTCCAACGATCCGCAGGCCGGTGAGGATGTCATCGTCAAGGGCCATCGCCAGGCGCTGGTGGACGCGCAGGACGAACAGCTGCGCAGCCAGTCGCTGGCGACCGTCGTTTCGGGCGAGGAATTGCGCATCCAGCCGCAACAGAATCTGGCCGACCTGCTGACCCGCCTGCCGGGTATCAGTTCCTCGGTCGACCAGTCGCGTAACGCAGCGGCGACGGGCGAGGCGCAATATGTCTCGATCCGGGGCCTCGACACCTCGTACAACGCCTATTCGTTCGACGGCGTGCGACTGGCACAGACCGATGCGCGCACCCGCGCCATCTCGATGAACCTGCTGTCGCCCTTCTCGCTGCAGACGGTGCGCGTCGACAAGGCGCCGACCGCCAAATATGACGGCGACGCGATCGCGGGCATTATCGACATGGTGCCGATCACCGCGTTCGATCTGCCCAACCATCGCAGCCAGATCCGTTTCCAGGGCCAGGTTGCGGGGCGTGCGGCGGCACGGGGAGAAGATCCCTGGGGCGGCACCGCGCAGTTTGAAACGGCGCAGCGTTTCGGCAATTTCGGTGTCTATGCCTCGGCTTATTACGGTCTGAAGCATGTGCTGGGCGAATCGACCGCCGTGCAGCACGACTGGGAAAAGTATAACGCCAACATCCCCGGCATGATCCGCGACAATCTGGACAATGTGTTCGCGCGCGGGGCCCAATGGCAGGCGTTCCGCAACCGCATCCAGCGTCTGGGCGGCACGCTGAACCTCGACTGGAAGGGCGAGACGACCGATCTCTACTGGCACTCGACCTATGGCCAGTACAACCTCAAGAGCTGGATGGACCAGACCGCGCTGCGCCAGACGAGCCTGGCCCCGTACCAGATCAATCCGAACCCGAATAAGGGCTCGTATGACGCGGCGGGCTATCGCGCCGATTACGGCCTGACCGCGACCGACTATTTCCGCACCGAGCACAGCAACCAGGCGCTGGTGACGACCAAGATCGGCGGCCAGACCCGTTCGGGCGATTTCACCTTCGACTATCACGGCGCCTATTCGCGCGGGTCGCAGGACTATCCGCTGCGCATCCAGTCGGGCTTCGCGGGCGCGCCCTATATCGGCACCGCCGACAATACCGGCGTCGCCAATTATCGCATGGTCACCTCGATCGGCCAGCGCACCTTCCCGCAGGTCGTGCTGACCGACGCGGCACGCGCCTATCTGACCGACCTGACCAAGCTGAAGCAGTGGTACGTCACCCAGCAGTTCGAGAACACTTGGGAAAGCCGCCTGGAGGGGCAGTTCGACACCACGTGGCACCATGCCGACCAGGGTCTGGTCTCCGTATCGGCGGGCGCGAAGGTCGAGGATGCCAAGCGCTATGCCAATGCGCTGGGCGATGACGGCGCACTGCAATATACCTTCCCCAATGCCGATGGCAGCGCCTCGCCGCGCTACGCCGCGACCGGTCCCAGCCTGATGACGCTGCCCGGCCGGATGCTCGGCGGGTTCATGAACGGTGCGGCGCAGGTGCCGATCTTCCTGATCGACACCAACTATATCGAGAACCAGGTCGCGCAGCTCTCGACCCCGAAGATTGCCGGGCTCGATCCGGTCAAGCTGAAGGAAAACCGCCTCGACGGGCGCGAGAACCGGCTGTCGGGCTATGTCATGGCGACGATGCAGTTCGGCGACCTGCAAGTCGTGCCGGGCGTGCGATACGAATATAACCGGTTCAAGGGTACCTATTGGCAGGATCAGGGCAACGACACCGGCGCCTTTGCGACCTCCAGCCGCCATTATGACATGTGGTTGCCCAGCGTCATCGCCAATTACCGGCCCAATGACGACATGGTGATCCGCGCCTCGATCCGCAAAAGCTATTCGCGTCCCGCCTTCGACCTGCTGCTCGGGCCGACGCAGGTGTCGCGCAACGACCTGGGCGAGGTGACCGGGGTGTTCATCCCCAACCCCAATCTGAACGCCCAGACCTCGTGGAATTACGACGCCTCGGTCGAGTATAAGGGGCAGGGGACCGATTTCTTCTCGGTCAGTCCCTTCTACAAGAACCTGAACCATGTCCTGTTCGCGACCGGCACGACCAATGCGGGCGGCGACTATAATATTTGGGGCAATCCCCAGTCGGAACAGCAGGGCGGCGTCGAGGTGTCGAGCCTGACCACCGATGCCACCGGCAAGATTTACGGCGTCGAATTGTTCGGCCGCTATTCGCTGAAGGGGCTGCCGGGGCTGCTCAACGGTCTGGGGCTCCAGGCCAATGTGACGCTGCAAAAGGCCAAGGCCAATGTCTTCGTCAACGGCCAGAACCGCCAGCAGCGGATGACGCAGGCGCCCGAGGTGATGTACAATGCCGCGCTGTTCTACACCCGTGGCGGCCTGTCGGCGGAGTGGAACTACAATTATACCGGCGACCGCCTGTACGATCTGCGCTCCAGCCGCCCGGATACCTATATCCAGCCGACGACGATCTCGAACCTGATCGTCAACTACACGCTGCCCTCGGGGCTGACGGTCGGTGCCTCGGTGCAGAACCTGTTCAACGAACACAGCTATTGGGCGACGACCAGCGAGCGCAAGGCGTACCTCTCGAACGACCGCAAGGGCGGTTATGTCGAGACGGGGCGCATCTACATGCTCAACCTGTCCTACGCCTTCTGATTTCATCCCCTCCCCGATCCGGTGCCACCCCCCAAGTGGCACCGGAGCGCACCTCCGCCGACGGCGCATACCCTGTGCCGTCGGCGATTTTGTGTGCGGTTCCTGACCGGATGCACGCCGCGATTGACCGGCGCGCGGGCGTCACTAGCATGAGACCCAGTAACAGGAGCGTCCCCAGACATGATGAAACGCCAGCGCCGCCAGCATGAGATCGTGGCGATTCTGGGAGAGGGCGGCTTTCACGGCATCGGCGAACTGGCCGCCGCCCTGGACGTGTCCGAGGAGACGGTGCGGCGCGAGCTGCGCGTGCTGGAGGCGTCCGGCGTGGTCGTGCGTGCGCATGGCGCGGTCCGCATCGCCAAGATCGAGACCGAGGGTTCCTTCGCCACCCGCCTGCAACGCCATGCCGAGGCCAAGCAGCGCATCGCCGCCGCCGTCGCGCAGGTGGTGGCCGAGGGGCAGACCATCTATCTCGATGCCAGCACCACCGGCCATTATGTCGCGCGTGCGCTGCGCGACCATCACGGGCTGACCGTCGTCACCAATGCGGTGGGGGTCGCCGCCGAACTGGGCGGGCGCAACGACAATCGCGTCATGCTGGCGGGCGGCGAGATGGATTATGAATATCGCGCCGCGTTCGACGCCACCGCGCGCGAATATCTGGGCATGTTCACGCCTGCGCTGGCGATCCTGTCGGTCGAGTCGGTCAATCTCGACCATGGCTTTGCCGATTATCATGCGGGCGAGGCGGCGGTGTGCCGGATGATGATCGCCCGCTCGCGCCGCACGCTGATCGCCGCCGACCAGAGCAAGTTCGACCGCCCCGGCACGATCCAGGTGGCGGGCCTGGGCGATGTCGCGATGCTGGTGACCGACGCGCCGCTGTCGCCCGCCTATGCCGAGGCGCTGGCCGGGGTGGAGGTCGTCGTCGCCTGAGCGCGCGGGATCAATAGCGCGATGCCCGCGCCTGCCAGCCCGAAACCGGCATGGATCGCCCAAAATTGCGGTTGCGCCATGCGGGGATAGAGCGCACCCAACTCGCCGACCACCAGATGCGCGACAAAGCCGTGGAGATAGAAGAGTCCGGTCATCATCCCCCGGCGCGAGGGCGGCGTGGCAGCCGCGACGATGGCCAGTGCCGAGGGCCAGGACAGGACGACGCCCAGCGACAACAGCAACACCGCACAGAGCGGCCCGCCCAGCCCGATCCGCGTCCCGCCCGACAGCCCGGCGAGCAGCCCATAGGCCAGCGCCATCACGATCCCGCCAGCGGCCAGCTTGTGCTGTGCGCTCAGCTCGCGCGCGAGACGGGGCCATAGGCGATAGGCGAGCAGCGCCAGCGCGATGGTGAACAGGCCATCGGTCGCCGCCAGCCAACTGGGCGGAATCACAAAACCGCCGATGGTCAGGTCGACCCGCTCCTCCGCCCAGACCAGGACCATGTTGTTCAACTGCTCATAGGCGCAGAAACACAGGGTCACCGCCGCGATGGCCAGAAGCGCGCGGGGCCAGTCGCTTGCGTCCCGACCGCCCATGGGCGTCTCGATCCCTCGCACCGGCGGCGCGGTGCGCAAGGTCAGCATCGCCGCGATCATGCCGGCTGCCATAAGGACGAAGGCGGCGGCGAAGCCATATTCCAGCGCCAGCCACCCGCCGATCAACGGCCCCAGCATCGCCCCGCCATTCAGGAACGCCAGATAGGCGGCGAAGACCCGCTCGCCCTTTGCACCGCCCCTGAGCGCACCGACTTCGGCGGCCAGATTGCCCTTGAGCAGCCCGATGCCGCCGATCAGCAATGCCAGCCCGGGCAGCGCCAGGCTGCGGCTCGCGAGCGCGAGCAGGCCCAGCAGCATCAGCACGGTGCCGCCATACATGGCGGGCCGTCGCCGTCCGCTGCGATCCGCGATCCATCCGCCCAGCGGCAGGACCAGATAAGTCAGCGCGCCGTAGAGCCCGTAAAGCTGCGAGGCGAAGGCGATGTCGCCATGCGCCCCGGTCAGCCCCTCAATCATGTGGCGCAGCGCGGACAGCCCGATCACCCCGTTCCCCCGCGCCAGCAGGTCGTTGACCAGAAACAGGGTCAGCAGCGACTTGGCACCCTGGATGGCACAACGCTCCCACCCCTCGACGCTGGCGAGTGTCCAGAATCCGGGAGCGGGCGGGGCGGTGTCCCTATCGCGCATGAGGCTGATGTCGGTCCGTGGCGGGGCTTGGGGAGGAAGCGCTGGTCCCCTAGCGGCGGTTTGTGACGGGTTCGCGGCGGCTCGACAAAGCGGACGCCGCGCGGCACCAAGGCGCGATGGACCTGTCCGCGATCGTCGCCGATATCGCCGCCGAGATGGCCGAGGCCCCCGACCGAGGCAAACCGGCCGATTACATCCCGGCGCTGGCGGGCATCGACCCGCATCGTTTCGGCATTGCCATCGTCGAGGCAGACGGCCAGTGCCATCTGGCGGGGGATGCCGAGGAGAGCTTCTCGATCCAGAGCATCTCCAAGGTCTTCGCGCTGACCCTGGCGCTCGGCGCGGTCGGCGACCAGCTATGGCGGCGGGTGGGGCGCGAGCCGTCGGGGACCGCGTTCAACTCGATCGTCCAGCTGAAAACCGAAAGCGGCATCCCGCGCAATCCGTTCATCAATGCGGGCGCGATCGTGGTCGCCGATATGCTGCTGGGCGGGTACGAACCGCGCGAGGCGATCGGCGAGATGCTGCGCTTCGTCCGCGCGCTGGCGGGGGAGGACGACATCGTCATCGACGCCGCCGTCGCGCAAGCCGAGATGGAAACGGGCCACCGCAACCAGGCGCTGGCCCATTACATGCGCTCGTTCGGCAATCTCCATCACCCCGTCGACCGGGTACTGGGCGTCTATTTCCACTTTTGCGCGCTCGCCATGAGCTGTCGGCAGCTGGCGCTGGCCGGGCGATACCTGATGGCGCGGGGCGTCAATCCGGGGACGGGGCGCTCGGTCGTGTCACCACAGCGGGCGCGCCGCATCAACGCGCTGATGATGAGCTGTGGCCATTATGATGGGTCAGGCGAGTTCGCCTTTCGGGTCGGCCTGCCGGGCAAGTCGGGGGTGGGCGGCGGCATCCTGGCGATCGTGCCCGGCCGCGCGTCGATTGCCGTCTGGTCGCCCGGCCTCAACGCGCGCGGGAATTCGCAGCTTGGTACGCTGGCGCTCGAACGGCTGGTGCAGCGGACCGGCTGGTCCGTGTTCGACCCACAAGCCGGTTGAGCGCCCGCAACGGCGCGAAGGCCGCGCCCGCCCGGACCGACAGCAGCAGGTTGAGTGCGACGCCCGCGATCGAGGCGGCCCCGAGCATCCGCACGATCCGCTCGCCGGTGATGGCCGTTCCGCTGGACGACAGGGCCAGTAGCAGCATCGCGCCGCCGAGCAGCTTCAGGCCCAGGCGCAGCTTGGCGTCGTGCAGCGTGCCCGCGTCCTTGGCATGGCGATAGGAACCGGCGGCGAGCAGCCAGAAGCCGACAAGGCACAGGGCGATCGTATCAAGCATGGGCAGGCTCCAGGGATCGGCGGGTTCTTTTGGGGGCGGCAGGGGCGGGACGCGCGCTGATCCGCGCGGCGACGGCAAAGCCGATCCCGATGGCAAGGCAGGCAAGGTCGAAGGCGACGAACAGATGGTCGCCGTCCAGCAGCGCGGGCACCAGCCAGCGCGAGGTGGTCAGCGCATCGACGACCGGAATCGCGGCCCAGGCGGTGGCGGCCAGCGCGAACAGGATGGTCCAGGCACGGCGCGCGGGCAGCGCGAGCTGCGCCAGGGCGAGCAGGCCCCAGCTCCAGAACATCGCCGAGACTTCCATATCGGCGCGCCCCTCCAGCGTGGCGGGGATCAGCCGGTTGGCGAGCAGATAGGTTGCCATGCCGATCGGGAAGGCAGCGATGACCGCGATGTTCAGCCGCTCGGCCAGCCGCAATCCGAAGAAGGGCGCGGCGTTCGGCTTGCGGCGCTTGGCGGTCCATAGCAGCAGGCCGGTGCCGACCATCGCCGCGCCGGTCAGGCCCATGACGAAATAGGCCCAGCGCAGGGCGGGACCGGCAAAGGTGGCGAGGTGCAGGCCCAGCATCACGCCCGCCGTCTCGATCGCCGAGGCCGGCGCGCCGCTCTGGCTGACGAAGCGGCCGGTCGCCCCTTCATAGGTGACTGTGGGTGTCCGTGCGTTGATCGTGCCGCGCTTGCCCTGCGCGATGGCGATGCGTGCGGCGGCGTCGCCCGGATTCTGGACGATGACGCGGGTGGCGGCACCGCCCAGCCTGCGCTCGGCATCCGCGACCAGCGGTGCGATCGCGACCAGCGGGCGGCGCACGCCGCTGGCGGACACGTCGTCGGGCATGTCATAGGCGGCTTGTGCGAACTTCGCGGGCTGGGCGTAGTTCATCAGCGCGGGCCAGGGCATGTACATGGTCACCAGCGTGATGAGGCCGGTATAGGTGATCATCGCATGATAAGGCAGGCCGAGCACCGCCGAGACATTGTGCGCGTCCAGCCAGCTGCGCTGCCCCTTGTTCCAGCGTAGCGTGAAGAAGTCGGCGAAGATGCGCTTATGGGTGATGACGCCCGAGATGATGGCGCCCAGCATCGCCATGGCGCACAGCCCCGCCAGCCAGCGGCCCCAGGGGTGCGGCAACTGCAGCTGGAAATGGAAGCGATAGAAATGCTCGCCGCCTTTGGTCTCGCGCGCGGTCAGAGGCGCGCCGCTGACCGGATCGAGGTCCAGCTCGTCGCGACGCCGCTGCTGCGGATCGGGCTTGGCGGGGATGCGGAAGACGCGGGTCGCGACGGTCCGCTCGTCGGGCAGATAGATATACCATTGCAGGTCGTCCGCCCCGATCCGCGACAGATAGCGCACCGCAGAGCTGGCCGCCTGGGCGGGGCTGGCGGCGCTGGGGCGGATTTCGGGCTGCATCCACTGGGTGATCTCGGGCCGGAAATAGGCCGAGGTGCCGGTCAGGAACATGGTGAACAAGATCCACCCGGCGATCAGCCCCAGCCAGCCATGCGCCCAGGCCATGGTCTGCCGCCAGCCGCGCTGCGCCGTCGTCGCGGACGCCTCGCTCACGGACGCACGCCCCACAGCTTCAGGATCGCCGCCATGACCAGCGCGCCGCCCCAGACGACCGCGCTCACCCGGCCCAGCCGTCCTTCGTGCAACGACCAGAGTCCGATGCCAGCATAGACCAGGAAGGACAGGACCATCGGCCAGCCCGTCGCCTCGACCCGCGTCGTGGCATCGGACACCGGCAGGGCGCGAGCGGTCAGCATCGCGCTGGCGACCGCGAATCCATAGCCGCCGACCACCGCCGTGACCCAGCGCCACGCCATGGCGAATCCGGCCCGCCAGCGGCGTTCGGCTTGTTCGTCAATGGCTTGGCCCGATGGCACCCGTTTGCCCCTTGTCATGTTGATGGCATCCCTCTAGCAGCATTTGAGAGTCACTATCAATAGCAGGGGTAAAAATTATGCGCGGTTTTCGCGGAGGGTTGCTCGCGGCCTGTGCCATGGGGGCGATGCTGGTCGGGGCGCTGCCTGCCCAGGCGCGGAATCTGCCCCATGATGTCCCGGTGACGGCCGACGAGGACCAGCAGCGGCTGCGCAACGAGGAGATCGTGGTCGAGGGCGAACGCGAGAAGAAGACCGCCGCCTCGGGCACCAAGACCGACATTCCGCTGATCGCCACGCCCCAGACGATCGCGGTCATCGACCAAGAGGAACTGACCCGCCGCAATGCGCAGTCGATCAACCAGGCGCTCGGCTATGTCGCGGGTGTCGCGCCCAACCAGCGCGGCAATGTCGCCACCCGGTACGACCAGTTGTTCCTGCGCGGCTTCACGCCGGGGATGTTCATGGACGGGATGCGGCTGATGGGCGGCGTCTATGCGAGCCCGCAGGTCGACTTCCATCTGGTCGAGTCGGTCGATGTGGTGAAGGGGCCGGCAGGCGTCACCTATGGCTCGGGCACGCCCGGCGGGCTCATCAACCTGACCAGCAAGCTGCCTTATGCGGGCGCGGGCGGGCGGATCGAGCTGGCGGCGGGCAATTATGCGCTGCTCCGGTCCAGCATCGATGTGAACCAGCCGCTCGATGAGAATGACCGCTGGCTGTTCCGCATGATTGCAGGCGCGGAGGAGTCGGACGGCTTCATCCGGAACACCGCCAATCGCCGCTATTATGCGCGCCCCATGCTGACCTTCGCGCCCGACAAGGCGACCAGCGTGACCCTGATCCTCAACTATCAGCGCGATCCCGAATCGGGATCGTATAGCGGTGTGCCGGTTTACGGCTCGGCGCTGCCCAATCCGTTCGGCGTGCTGCCGGTCGATTTCAACACGTCGGAGCCAGCCTATGAAGCGTTCGACCGGACGCAAAAATCGGCGACGATCCTGTTCCGCCACGACCTGAACGACCGGCTGAGCTGGACCACCAACGCGCGTTACCTCGCCATCGGGCTGCATTACCGACAGATTTATGGCTCGGGCTATGTCACGCGCGGCACGGGGGCGAATGCCAATAGCGATCTCTCGACCCTGCAACGCGGCGGCGGCGGGTCGGACGAGGCGTTCCAGACCTTCACGATCGACAATCATCTGGTCGCCAAGCTCGACACCGGCCCGGTCAAGCACACCATATTGGGCGGCGTCGACTGGCAGCATAATCGCGGCGAGAATTACCAGGCTTTCTACACGGGTACGAACGCGAACCCGGTGTTCAACATCCCCAATCTCGACCTGTTCGCGCCGGTCTATGGCGTGCCGCTGCCGAGTTTCCCGATCAACCAGACGCACAATTACACCAAGCGCGATCAGGTCGGCGTCTATCTGCAGGACCAGATCGCGATCGGCGGGCTGCAACTGATCGCCAGCGGGCGCTGGGACACGTACAACCAGACAACGCAGAATCGGGTGACCAACCGGGCGACGCGGCTGAACCAGACGGCATTCACCACCCGGCTGGGCGCATTGTACGAGACGAAGATCGGCCTTTCGCCCTTCGTCAGCTATTCCGAGAGCTTCGAGCCGCAGGCGGGCAGCACCTGGGACGGTAGCAACTTCATCCCGGTCACGGGCCGCCAGTACGAGGCGGGGCTGAAATACCAACCGCGCGGCACGACCGCCTTATTCACCCTGTCCGCCTTCGACCTGCGCCGCCGCAACGTGCCGGTCGCCGATCCGCGTGCGGGCACCGGCAATATCCCCAGCAATTCGCAGGTGCAGATCGGGGAAGTCTCGATCCGCGGGATCGAGCTGGACGGGCGCGGTACGGTGGCCCCCGGTTTCGACGTGGTCGTCGCCGCCACCTATAACGACCCTTATGTCCGGCAGGGCACACCCGTCGTCGGCACCGGCGACCAGATGAGCGGCGTCACCGGCACGCGGCCCTTGGGCGTGCCGCAATGGAGTGCGTCGAGCTTCCTGTCCTATGATCTGGGCAAGGCGGGTGTCGGCAGCGCGCTGGGCGGCCTGAGCCTGGGCGCGGGCGTGCGCTATGTCGGCGAATCGGATGGCACCGCGACCACCGTCGCCGCGGGGCGCACGGTGGTCCGCCGTTTCCAGTCGCCCGATTATTGGCTGGCCGATCTGATGCTGGGCTATGATCTCGGCCGGGTCAGCCCGGCGATGGAGGGGCTGAGCCTGAACGCGAACGTCGCCAACCTGTTCGACAAGCGCCACATCACCAGCTGTTTCTTCAACAATGGCTGCTATTACGGGGCATCGCGGACCTTTGTAGGCAGCCTGCGCTATTCTTGGTAAGGGCGCATCCGATTCATTCGTACATGACGTATTCGCCCCCCTCGCCGGATGATTGGCGGGCGGGGGCGCAAAGGAGTTTTGAGGTTTGTCGACCGATACTGCCCTGCCCGAACTGACCCCGACCACGGCGCTGAGCGTCGAGACGGTTCAGAGCGTCCATCACTGGAACGAGCATCTCTTCTCCTTCTCGGTGTCGCGCCCCGACAGCTTCCGTTTCCGGTCGGGCGAGTTCGTGATGATCGGGCTTCAGGGCGACAACGGCAAGCCGCTGCTCCGTGCCTATTCGGTGGCCAGCCCCTCCTATGACGAGAAGCTCGATTTCCTGTCGATCAAGGTCGAGGACGGCCCGCTGACCAGCAAGCTGCAAAAGGTGCAGCCGGGCGACAACATCTATCTGGGCCGCAAGCCGACCGGCACCTTGGTCGCCGACGCGCTGCTGCCCGGCAAGCGGCTGTTCATGCTGTCGACCGGCACCGGGCTGGCGCCGTTCCTGTCGGTGGCGCGAGACCCGGACATTTACGACATGTTCGACGAGGTCATCATCGTCCACTCGGTCCGCCGGGTCAGCGACCTCGCCTTCCATGACGAGCTGGCGGGCAAGCTGGCCGACGATCCCCTGGTCGGCGACGTCGCGCAGGAGAAGTTCCACTATATCCCGACCGTCACGCGCGAGCCGTTCCACACGACTGGCCGTATCGACGCGCTGATCGACGATGGCCGGTTGTTCGCCGGGCTCCCCAGCGCGCATGGCTTCAACCCGGAAACCGACCGGATCATGATGTGCGGCAGCATGGAGATGATCAAGTCGCTGGGCGCCAAGTTCGAGGAAATGGGCTTCCCCGAAGGCTCGAATGCGCAGCCGGGCGCCTATGTGATCGAAAAGGCGTTTGCCGGGTAAATCCTGTCGCATCTGTTCCTCGGCGAAGGCCGGGGCCCAGTTGCCAAGTTGGTGAGATGGTGCGGAACATGGCGGGGGAGGCAAAAGCGAGTCGATTGCCAATGCCTCCCCCGCGTCGTTTGGCACGCCATGGACTGCGCCGAAGCTGGGCCCCGGCCTTCGCCGGGGAACGAGCCATGGCGCATCTCGCAGGTCACCGGACCACGACTCGCATGGCTCCCGCGACATTTGTCGCCGTCGACGGCACATTTGTGCGACATTTGCGTCCTAACGCCCAAACCCACGGATAGAGGGAAAAGGGATGGACATGCGGCGTTGGGCGGGTTTGATGCTGGCGAGTGCGATGCCGGCGATCGCGCAGGCGCAGGTGGCGACCCCGCCGGCCACGCCGTCCCAGGCTCCGACACCCGCCGCGACCACGACGGACGGCACCCCCGCCGCTGCGGCCGCCCAGACCCCGCCCGCTCCCCAGCGCGCCCAGGCCGAGCCGCAGCCCGAGGCGGATGAGGAAGGCGCGGACGAAGGCGATGTCGTCGTCACCGCGCGCCGCGAACCCGGCAAGGTCCCCGGCGACATTCCCCCCGAACAACAGCTGAGCCCCGCCGATATCCGCGCCTACGGCGTGTCGAGCGTCTCCGACCTGCTGACCGAACTCGCGCCGCAGACGACCAGCGGGCGGGGGGGATCGCCGGTGATCCTGCTCAACGGTCGCCGGATCGCGGGCTTCCAGGAAATTCGCGACCTGCCGACCGAGGCGATCCTGCGCGTCGACATCCTGCCCGAGGAAGTCTCGCTCAAATATGGCTATCGCGCCGACCAGAAGGTGGTGAACTTCGTCCTGCGCCCGCGCTTCCGCTCGCTGGCGGCCGAGGCGATCGGCAAGGTGCCGACCCAAGGCGGCTCGGCGATGGGGCAGGGCAAGCTCGACTGGTTGCAGATCCGTCGCGACAAGCGGTTGAGCATCCACACCGATTATTCCGAAACCTCGCGCCTGACCGAGGCGGAGCGCGGCATCATCGCGCCCGCCTCGAATGCGTCGCTGGGCGGCAATATCGTGACCGCCGATCCCGGCCTCGCCGCGCTGACCGGCACCAGCCCAAGCGTGGTCGGTGTGCCCGGCGGCCTGACCGCCGCGCCGTCCCTTGCACAGCTGGCGGGCAACCCGGCGACCAGCACCGACGTGACGCCCTATCGCACCCTGCAATCGGCGCAGCGGCAATGGGATGCGAACGTCGTCTATGCGCGCAACATTTTCGACAAGGTGTCCGCCTCGTTCAATGCCGAGGTGCAGACGACGCAGAGCAACAGTTGGAACGGTCTGCCCACGGCCAATCTGCAATTGCCGGTCGGCAATCCCTATTCGCCCTTCGCCACCGGTGCGACGGTTTCGCGCCTGACCAACGCCTATGGCCCGCTGGTCCAGGACAATACCGGGCTCACCGCGCATCTGGGCACGGTGTTCAACGGCGATATCGGAAAGTGGCGCTGGTCGCTGACCGGTTCGTACGACCGCGCCGAAAGCCGGGTGGCGACCGACACCGGGCTGAACACCGCCGATCTGCAGGCGCGCCTGAACGCGAACGATCCGACCGCCAATCCCTATGGTCCGCTCGACGGTCTGGGTCTGGCGGCACGCAATTTCGCGCGGTCGACCTCTTCCTCGGGCGAGGTCGATGCGCTGCTCAATGGCCGCGTCTTCGCGCTGCCCGCGGGTGACGTGCAGGCCAGCGTCAAGCTGGGTGGCGAGACCAGCGATTTCTCCAGCAGCTCGACGCGCTTCGGTGTCGTCCAGACCGGCGACGTGTCGCGCGATATCGTCAACGGCCAGGTCAATCTGGACTTCCCCATCGCCAACCGCGACCGCCAGGTGCTGGGCGCGATCGGCGACCTGTCGCTGAACGTCAATGCCGGGGCCGATCACTTGTCGGATTTCGGCACGCTGACCACGGTCGGTTACGGCGCGAACTGGTCGCCGCTGGAGGGCGTGCGGTTCCTGGCGTCCTGGACCGATCAGGAGGATGCGCCGACCGCGCAGCAGCTGGGCAATCCGACGATCACCACGCCCAATGTCCGCCTGTTCGACTATGTGCGTGGCACCACCGCCACGATCACGGCGGTGACCGGCGGCAACCCCGCGCTGGTCGCGGACAATCGCCACGTCATGAAGCTGGGCCTGAACGTCAAGCCGTGGCGCCAGCGCGATATCAACCTGACCGCCAATTACTACCGCATCAACACCGACGATCCGATCGCGTCCTTCCCGACGCCGACCGCCGCGATCGAGGAGGCCTTCCCCGACCGCTTCACCCGCGACGCAGGCGGCAATCTGCTGCGGGTCGATTCCCGCCCGATCAATTTCGCCCGGACCGAGCGGTCGCAGCTGCGCTGGGGCCTGAACTTCTCCAAGCCGATCAAGTCGAAGATCCAGAAGGAGATCGAGGCGTTTCGGGCCGGAACCGGACCCAATCCCTTTGCTGGCCTGAATTTCCCGGGTCGGCGGGGCGGGCCGGGCGGCGAGGGTGGTCCGCGTGGCGAAGGTTCGGGAGACGGGCGTCCCGGTGCCGGTGGGCCGGGGGGACCCGGCCCACCGG
>NZ_LDTE01000040.1 GCF_001476905.1 Sphingomonas sanguinis
CTCTTGTAGTCAGACAGGAGGCGGCATACGAAGTCTTGTGAGGTGTGGTGGGAGGGGAGGTGTGTGTAGGAGGCGGATCCGGTGGGGCGGGGGCCGTGGCGGGGGGCGTGCCCGCCATCGGAGTGGTGACGATGGGCGCGGGTGGCGCGGCGATGGCGGCGACCAGCGCGGTATTCTCGATCACGTCGAGCGCCCGGTGGGACAGCACGTAGCGTTGTGCGGCGCGTTGCCAGCCACGCGCGACATCGGCGCCGGGCAGACGGGCGATTTCGGCGCGGGCCGCCTCGACTTGGCCGCCATCGAGCATCTTGCGCGCGCGGGCCAGCCTTTCGGTCGGATTGGACGACGGCGTCCCGGCCTCGCGAATGACGATCAAGCGACCCAGCTCCTGGCGCAGGCCTTCCCACCAGCCATTGCTGCCATTGACGACCAGATCGGGGGCGAGATCGTCGAGGTTCTCGCGCAATCCCTCGATCGTCACCGGCTGGCGGGCGCTGGCGATCAGGATCGACACCGCGCTGGGGGCGGACGCGCCGAAGCGCTGGCGCAGCTGCTCCTCCAGATAGCCGAGCGGCTGGCCGCGATCGATCGCGCGGCGCGTGGCGGCGGCGACCAGGATCGACTCGGCGCGCCCCGCCTGGCTGCCTGCCGCCGTCGTGTCGGTGGCGAGCGTCGCGGCGCGCGTCTCCAATGCGGCGAGCTGGGCGGCCAGCGCCGCCTCGCGGGTGGCGAGCGCGACCGGGTCGCTGGCACCATGGGCGGCGTCGCTGGCGGGTGCGGCATTGGTGCCGGGCTTGGCGGTCGCCACCTGATGCGTGGTGGCATCGGTGCCGCCGAACCAGGACAGATGGCGCATCGCATAGGCCATCAGCAGCGACCCGGCGATAAAGGCGATCAGGAGTAGCGCGAAGATGGCGCCCGTACGGGGGCCGCGCGGGGGCGGTCGGTCGATCGGCGCGAAATCACTCATGCCCCGCTTATCCCCGTGGCGGCTGTCCGGGTCAACGCCCGCGCGGCGGGGACCATCGCGTCGTCATGCGGCGCGGCAGCGACGGCGACCCGCGCCCAGCCCGAACCCGCCGCCTCGGCGACCTTGGCGCTGATCGCGACGAGGGACAGGCGCGCGCGCGACAGCCCCGCCCTATCGACCAATTCGGCCAGCCGCCGCGCGGCGCGGGCGGAGTGAAGCAGCACCGTCTCGCCCGCCAGCATCGCCACTGCCTCGGCGGGCACGGGCAGCGGATCGGCGGCATAGACGGTCCGCACCATCGCGCCGGTTTCCACCCGGTCGCGCCCGGCGAGGTGAAGTAGACGGGCCAGCCCCTGGGCCTTCGCCTGCGCGACCACGGCGGCGGCATCCTTCGCGCCGGTCAGCACGACCGACAGCCCGGCGGTGCGTGCGGCCTCGGCGGTGGCGGGGCCGACCGCGACCACCGGTATCGCCTGGAGCGACGCGAGGCCCGGCCCGGCGAGCCGCACGGCTTGCGCACTGGTGAAGAGCAGAGCGTCGATCGTGGCGGGATCGGGCGGCGTCCAGTCCACCGCCCGCGTCGCGAAGAGCGGCAGCGAGCGCGGCTCCAGCCCGGCGGCGCGCAGCGCGGCGATCGTCGCGGCATGGCCGGGTTCGGGCCGGACGACGACGACCGCCATGGGGCTCAACCCCCGGCGAACAGGCGGCGCACCTCGGGCGGCGCGCGGTCGAGCAGATCGACCGCCAGCCGTGCACCCAGTTCCTCACCCAGCGCCCCCTCGACCCAGCCGCCGACCCGCGCCGATCCGTCCTCCGCCAGCAATTCGGCGCGCAGGGTCAGCATCTCGCCCGCCAGCGAGGCGAGCGCCGCGACCGGGCTGTGGCAATCGGCGGCCAGCGCGGCGAGCAGCGACCGCTCGGCCATGACGCAGGCATGGGTCTCGGCATGGTCGATCGAGGCGATCAGCATGGTCGCGGCGGCATCGTCGGCGCGCGTCTCGATCCCGACCGCGCCTTGCGCAGGCGCAGGGAGCATCTGGTCGGTTGGCACCGCATGGCCGACCGCGCGGCCCAGTCGGTCGAGCCCGGCGGCGGCGAGCAAAGTCGCGTCGATATCGCCATTCGCCACGGCGGCCAGCCGCGTGTCGACATTGCCGCGCAGCAGCGTGATGGTCAGGTCGGGCCGGTGCGACAGCATTTGGGCGCGGCGGCGCGGGCTGCTGGTGCCGATCACCGCGCCGGGGGGCAGCTCGGCAATGGTCTCGACGCCGATCAGCCGGTCGCGGACATCGGCACGCGGCAGCATCGCAGCGATGTGCAGCCAGTCGGGGCGGATCGTCTCGACATCCTTCATCGAATGGACCGACGCGTCGATCTCACGGTCATACAGCGCGCGGTCGAGTTCCTTGGTCCACAGCGCCTTGCCGCCGATTTCGGCCAGCGCGCGGTCCTGCACCCGGTCGCCGGTGGTCTTGATGGGGACGATTGCGATCGCGTCCTCGCTCCACCTTTGTGCCTCGGCCAGTGCCGCGCGCACCATATGCGCCTGGGTGAGGGCCAGCGGCGAACCGCGCGTACCGAGCCGGAAACGAACCATGTGTCCGCCTTTGCCGCAACAGGGCCCCCTTCGACAACCGTCCTGCGAAGGACTATGGGATGGTCCATGCTGATCCTGGGACTGGAATCCTCGTGCGACGAGACGGCCGCCGCACTCGTCACCGATGACGGCCGCGTGCTGGCGCACCGCCTGTTGGGGCAGGAGGCGGCGCACGCCCCGTTCGGCGGCGTCGTCCCCGAAATCGCCGCGCGCGCGCATGTCGAGGCGATGGAGCCGCTGGTCGCCGCCGCCTTTGCCGATGCGGGGGTGACGCTGGCCGATGTCGATGCGATCGCGGCGACGGCGGGGCCGGGGCTGATCGGCGGGGTGATGGTCGGGCTGGTCACCGGCAAGGCGCTGGCCCATGCGGCGGGCAAGCCCTTGATCGCGGTCAACCATCTGGAGGGCCATGCCCTGTCGCCGCGCCTGTCGGACCGCGAGCTGGCTTATCCCTATCTGCTGCTGCTCGTGTCGGGCGGCCATTGCCAGCTGCTGCTGGTCGAGGGGGTCGGGCGCTATCGCCGGATGGCGACGACCATCGACGATGCGGCGGGCGAGGCGTTCGACAAGACAGCCAAGCTGCTGGGTCTTGGTTATCCCGGCGGCCCGCGCGTCGAGGCGGCGGCGCGCGAGGGAAACCCCCATGCGGTGCCGCTGCCCCGGCCGCTCAAAGGATCGGCCGAGCCGCATTTCTCCTTTGCAGGGCTCAAGAGCGCGGTGGCGCGTGCCATCGGCCATCACTCGCCCGAGGATATCGCCGCGTCCTTCCAGCAGGCGGTGGTCGACTGCCTGCTCGACCGGACGCGGCGTGCGCTGGCGAATGTCCCGCCGGTCACGGCGCTGGTCGTCGCGGGCGGCGTCGCGGCGAACGGCGTGATCCGGGGCGCGCTGGAGGGACTCGCGGCCGAGCACGGTCTGCGCTTCGTCGCGCCGCCGCTCTGGCTGTGCACCGACAATGCCGCGATGATCGCCTGGGCGGGTGTCGAGCGGTTCCGCGAAGGGCTGACCGATCCGCTCGACACGCCCGCAAGGGCGCGCTGGCCGCTCGATCCGGCGGCGGAAGCGGTGCGCGGCGCGGGGGTGAAGGCATGAGGATCGGGGTGATCGGCGCGGGTGCCTGGGGCACCGCGCTGGCGCAGGTCGCGGCGCACGGGCATCGGCGGGTCCGTATCTGGGCGCGCGATCCGGCGGTCGCGGAGGCGATCAACACCACGCACAGCAATCCGCTCTATCTGCCGAATATTGCGCTCTCGCCGAGCATCGAGGCGGTGAGCGATCCGGCCGCGATGGCCGAGATGGACGCGCTGCTGGTCGTCACACCCGCGCAGGCCGTGGGCGCGGTGCTGGCGACGATGCCGGTGGGCCGCAAGCCGCTGGTCCTCTGCTCCAAGGGAATCGAGGCGGGCACGCGGCGGCTGGTCGGCGAGGTGGCGCGGGCGACTCACCCCGACGCGCCGATCGCGGTGCTGTCCGGCCCGACTTTCGCGCATGAAGTGGCGGCGGGGCTGCCGACGGCGGTGACGCTGGCGTGCGAGGACCCTGACCTACGCGAGGCGCTGTCCGCGCGTCTCGCCGCGCCGCATTTCCGGCCCTATGCCACCGACGATGTGACCGGTGCCGAGATCGGCGGCGCGATCAAGAACGTCCTCGCCATTGGTTGCGGCGTGGTGGAGGGCGCGGGGCTGGGCCAGAATGCCCGCGCCGCGCTGATCGCGCGCGGTTTTGCCGAGATGACCCGGTTCGGGCTGGCGCGTGGTGGCCGGGCCGAGACGCTGGCCGGTCTGTCGGGGCTGGGCGACCTGGTGCTGACCTGTTCCTCGACCGCCTCGCGCAATTTCTCGCTGGGCGTCGGGCTGGGGCAGGGGCGGTCGGCTGCCGACCTGCTCTCTGATCGGCGCACCGTGGCGGAGGGCGCCTTCACCGCTCCCGTGCTGCGCCAGGCGGCGGCGGAGGCGGGCGTCGACATGCCGGTGTGCGAGGCGGTGTGCCGCCTGCTGGAGGGCGCGGCCGTCGGCGAGGTGATCGGGGCGCTGCTCGCCAGGCCACTCAAGGCCGAGGGCGTATAGGCTTAGCGGAGCACTTGCCGGGCCAGCGTGCCGCAGGCCGCATTCTGCGCCTTGGGGCCGGTATCGCCGGTGATCGCCCGGCCGATCGACTTGAAGATATTGCCGACCGACTTCACCTCTTTGGGGATGACGAGGTCGGGTTTCTCCAGCGTGCCCGATACCGTCGCCGCGCCCGCTAGCCGCAGGGTCGCGCCTTGTTTCGGCGCGCCTGTCAGGGTCAATGCCAGCCGTTCGTCGGGGAAGGACACGGTCCCCCGCCCGTCCAGCCGACTGCGCGAGGTGTCCACGACCAGCGGATTGGCGCGACCCGTGCCGTTCGTCATGTCCACCCCCAGAACCAGGCAGCGCAAGCTCGCTTTGCCGCTATCGCCCATGAACGCCGCCCCTGCGTCGAAGCCCAGCGCCACTGCATAACGATCGGGCAGCGTCCCGTTGGCGACGACCAGCCCGATCCGACCGTTCGAGCGGCCCACCGCGTCGCGCACCGTCTCGCCCATCCCCGCCAGCTTCGCGCGCGCCGCGACCCGGCCGGTGATCTTCGTCTCGCCAGACAGAGACAACACGCTTGCGCCGCGCAGGCGCAGGTCGAGCGAGAGCGTCGGGACCTTCGCGCCGTTCCGCTGGTCGATCACCGCCTGCCCGGTGACCAGCCCCTCGCGAAGCGCCAGGCGGATCGCGTCGATGGTCAGCAGCTGATGGTCCATCACCATCCGCCCCGACAGGCCGGTGATGGCGGAGGGCCCTTGCGCGCTGACCACCCGGCCGACCTTGAATCGGATGGTGCCGTCGGTGGTGTCGATCTTGCCGATATCGATCCGGGTATTGGGCACCAGGCGCGGCCCGATCCGTCGTTCGAGCGCAGCGGCCTCGGCGCGGCCTTGCGCGGAGGACAGGTCATCGAAATCCAGCTGCCGCGCGGTCACCTCGCCGTCCAGCAGCGTGCGGCCACTCTTCTTGTCGACGGTCAGATGCCCGGCCAGGTCGGAGCGGCCGATGCGCCCCTTCAAGTCGGTGATCGTCCAGCGCGGACGTTCATGGCGGACATGCGCGGTCAACTGAACGGGACGGGTCTGGAACAGCCCGGCCTCGATCACCGCATCGATTCGTTTCAGGTCGTCGGCGCGGGCGGTCAGGTCCAGCGTCATCGCATCGGTGTCGAGCGGCCGGTCCATCGTCCCCACCGCCTTCATATTCAGCTGGTCCCCCGCAATGGTCGCGGTGAAGGGCCAGCGGCCGGGCTTCACCGCCGCGCCGGTAAAGGCGATGCGGACAGGGGTTCCGCGCACCTTGCCCTGTCCTTGGGCGCTGACGCCCTTATCGGGATCGGCGGCGACGGTCAGGACGGCCTCGCGATCCTCCTTGGCGTCGCGGTAGCTGACCACGCCATCGGTGACGGTCAGCCCCTGCAGATCGGTCGAACTGCCGCCCTCTTCGGGCTCGCCGGGGCGTGACCAGTTGGTGCGGCCCTGCTTGTCGCGGACCAGCGCCAGGCGGAGGCCGGAGACTCGGATATCCTCCGGGACAAAAGCTCCGCGCAGCAGGGGCCAGACGGAAAAGCGGATGTCCGCCCGCTTCACGCGCGCGAAATCGCCCTGACCGGCCCAACCGGCCTGCGGGATCTTCAGGTCTTCGACCGCGATGGTGGGATGAAAGCCGATGCTGTCGACCCGGTGGACCGAGCCGATCGTCACCGGCCGCCCGAAACGTTCGGTCGCCGCGCGACACACGGCGTCGCGCAGGAGCCCCCAGGGAAAGACCGCCAGTACCAACAGGAGGAGCAGCGGCACCCCGATCAGCATCCCCGCCGCCACCCGCGTCCAGCGCGGCCATCCCCCAACCTGTGTCATGATGGTGCGACGCGTGACGGCGGCGTTCGTTCCGCCTGCGTCAGGACCAGAATGGCCGCATGTTGCTCCCGACGCGCCCGCGCCCTAGATATGGCGAAATCCGTTTTCGGGAGCCCCCACGTTGGTCCTCATCCTTCAGATTCTTCAGATACTGCTCAACGTCGTCTGGTGGATCATCATCGTGCAGGCGATCCTGTCCTGGCTGATCGCGTTCAACGTCATCAACACCTCGAACGATTTCATCCGTTCGGTCTGGTACGCGCTGCAGAAGATGACCGATCCGCTCTATCGCCCGATCCGGCGCATCCTGCCCGATTTCGGCGCGCTCGACCTGTCGCCGATGGTCGTACTGCTGGCGGTCATCATCCTGGGCAAGATCCTGGATACCGCGATCGCCAATGCGATGTACGGGGGCGCGGTCGTCGTCGGCTGATGCCCGCCTGGACCCCATGCGATGACGGGATTCGGATCGCGGTCCGGGTCACGCCGCGCGGCGGTCGCGATGCGCTGAGCGAGGGCACCGACGAGCATTTCGCCGCCCGCCTGTCCGCGCCCCCGGTCGACGGCGCGGCCAATGCGGCACTGGTCCCGCTGGTTGCCCAGCATTTCGGGGTGGCCAAGCGCGCGGTGACGATCGTGGCAGGCGAAACCGCGCGATTGAAGCGGCTGCACGTCGCGGGCGACCCGCATACACTGGCGCGTATCGCCCAGGCGCTTTATGGCGATCACCCATGAACAGCGCCACGATCATCGACGGCAAGGCCTTTGCCGCCGCCCTCCGCACCCGCATCGCCGCCCAGGTTGCGACCTTCCGCGAAGCGACCGGCCGCGCGCCCGGCCTGGCGGTCGTGCTGGTCGGCGAGGACCCTGCCTCCAGCGTCTATGTCCGCTCCAAGGGCAAGGCGACGCGCGAGGCGGGCATGGAGAGCATCGAGCATCGCTTGCCCGCCGATACCGATCAGGCGACGCTGCTGGCGCTTGTCGAACAGCTGAACCAGGACCCGACGGTCGACGGCATCCTCGTCCAGCTGCCGCTGCCCGGCCAGATCGACGCGCAGGCGGTGATCCAGGCGATCGACCCCGACAAGGATGTCGATGGCTTCCACCCCGTCAATGCCGGACGGCTGGCGACGGGCAGCGAGGGCTTCGTGCCCTGCACCCCACTGGGCTGCCTGATGCTGCTCAAGAGCATCCACCCCAGCCTGTCGGGCATGGACGCGGTGGTCGTCGGCCGCTCGAACATCGTCGGCAAGCCGATGGCGCAGCTGCTGCTCGGCGAAAGCTGCACCGTGACGGTCGCGCACAGCCGTACCCGCAATCTGGCCGAAGTGGTCGGCCGCGCCGATATCGTCGTCGCGGCGGTCGGTGTCCCCGGCCTGGTCAAGGGCGAGTGGATCAAGCCTGGCGCCAGCGTCATCGATGTCGGCATCAACCGCACCGAAACGGGGCTGGTCGGCGACGTCGAATATGACGCGGCGGCCGAGCGTGCCGGTGCCATCACCCCCGTGCCGGGCGGCGTCGGGCCGATGACGATCGCGGTCCTGCTGCGCAACACGCTGGTCTCGGCCGGTCGGCGCGAGGGCGTCGCGATCGACCAGACGGCGCTGTAAGGCCGTGCTCGAACTCTATATCTCCTCGCTGATCACCTTCTTCGTGGTGATCGATCCGCCGGGTTGTGCGCCCATTTATGCGGGCCTGTCGGCGGGGGCGACGCCCCAGCATCGCCGCGCGATGGCGATCCGTGCGGTCACGGTGGCCGCCATCATCCTGTTCGTGTTCGCGTTGTTCGGCGAGGCGCTGCTCCACGGCCTGGGCATCGAGATGGCGGCATTCCGCATCGCGGGCGGCATCATGCTGTTCCTGATCGCGCTGGAGATGGTGTTCGAGAAACGCACCCAGCGGCGTGAGGACCGCGCCGCCAAGGTCGCCGACGATCCGCACGAGGCGGAGGACGTGTCGATCTTCCCGATGGCGATGCCTATGATCGCCGGACCAGGTTCGATCGCGACCGTCATGCTGCTGATGAGCCGCAATTCGGGGCTGGAGGCGTCGATCGTCGTGCTGGGCGCGATGGTGTCGATCCTGCTCCTGACGCTGATCGCGCTGCTGGCGGCGGGGCCGCTGATGCGGCTGCTCGGCGCCAAGATCGAGGCGGTCATCACCCGCGTGCTGGGCGTGCTGCTTGCCGCGCTGGCGGTGCAGTTCGTGATCGACGGGGTGATGGTCAGCCTGAAATGATCTTAATTCCTCCCCTGCAAGGGGAGGTGGCGCGCGCAGCGCGTCGGAGGGGTGTCCCGCTATCGAGAGGGTGACACCCTGCCGTCAGGCCTTCGGCCTGCCACCTCCCCGTGCCGGGGAGGATATCAGCTGATCCGATACAGTCTGAGCGGCGACCCCTTGGGCAGCGGCAGCGGGGTCAGCCAGCTCGGCTGCCAGCCATGCGCCAGCCGGTCGTAGAATCCGCCCGGCGCCCGCGCCCGGTAATTGGTCGACTCGGCCATGTCGGGACAGATCAGCAGCAGGGTCGCGCCGTGCCGCTTCATGATCGCGTGGGCCTGTGCCTCATTGCCCTGGAACGCGTGCTGCACGTCCAGGATCGCATCACCATTGCGGTGATAGGGCCCCGCGATCGCATTGTGATGCGTCGTCACGATCAGGCGCGGGCCCAGGTCGACAAAGGTGAACACGGTCGCCGCCGGATAGGCGTTGACCCGCGTCAGCACCGAAGTGCGCACGCACTGCCCGGTCGCCCGGTTGACCCGGTTGGCGTAGGCGGTCGGCTGAGCCGAGGGCAGGTATTTAACCACCCAGGTCGCCGCAATCCCGGTCGGCACCAGCACCGCCAGCACGATCGCGGGGACGCGGAGCAGCGGCGAGCGCAGCCGCAGCAGCAGCGGCAGGATCATCCAGAGCAGCGCCGCGATGCCCGGCACCGCCAGCATCTGCGCCGCCGGGGCCGCGCGCGCCTGCCACAACAGCATCAGGCAGGCAAAAATGGTGAACAGCGCCACCGCCGTCCAGCCGATCGTCCGCCGCCGCCACGCCGCGACGATCGCCCCGATCATCCCGATCACCGGCATGATCCCCATCGGGATCGCGACCCGCAGCGGATGCTTGTAGATCGGCTTGGCCTCGCGGACATTGTTCAGCCAGTTGCGCTGCAACTCGGGGCTGACCTGTTCGGGGCGGGTCAGGCATTGCGGGAACAGGCTGGCGAAACCGCCTGCGATCATCGCACCTGCGACCACCGCCAGGCCGAGTCGGGCTCCCCGCGATGCCGGATTGATCCGCGCAAGCAGGAAAAGCAGCGCCCCGGCCGCGACCGTCACCGACAGCCACACCGGGGTCAGCGCGTCGCAGCGCATGGCGTAATTGGCGTTGGAGGCAAAGGCCGCGAACCCCGCTGCGCTCCCCCCGCCCAGCGTCAGGGCATAGACGGCCAGCCGCTCGGCCTCGTCCCGATCCCAGACCCAGCGGAGGGTCAGGATCGCCCCCGCCATCGCCGAATAGGGCAGCATCTCCAGCCCGATCGCGAGCGACACCGCGCTCGCCAGGCCGACCAGCGCACCGCCGCGCTTGGCTTGCGGGTCGCACAGGCCCGCCACGGTGACGGCCAGCATCGCCAGCTGCCACCCGTGATGGTCGATGCGCATCGGCATGTACATCAGCTGGGTCGCGCCCGCGCAGAACAACAGGACCATCGCCAGCGGCCAGGCAAGCGGCGCGATCAGCCGCCGCGCGGTCGCCGCGATCGCCAGCATGGTGATCGACAAAGGCAGGATCGGCGCCAGACCACAGGCGAGTCGCTCGGCCCAGGCGGGCGTTGTGAACAGCCGGAAGAACAGGATCAGCCCCGCGATCGGCAGGTCCACGATGCGGCTCCAATGGATGTCGAAGCCCACCGGCGGGTTCATCCGATACTGGCGCAGATCGTACCAGCCCTGTCCCGCCATCCAGGCCCGCACCTGCATCAGCCGCATATTGTCGTCGGTATCGCCCAGCGACCACCAGCGAATCTGGCCCCAGCGGTCGTACATGTACCAGGCGGCGACCGCGACCCAGGCGACCAGCACCCAGCGCCGCCAGTTGCGATCCATCTCGTCCCGCAGACGTTCCAAAGACGCTTCCCTCATACCCGCCCGCAGCTTAAGGCGCAGGACCAAGGCTTCGCTCTATCGTGGGCGGCGCAAAGGGCAAGGTTGGCGACGCGTTGGCACTTCTTCACCATCGGATCGGGCAGATGCGGGACAGCGGAATGCTGGGCCAGATCATCCGGTTCGGCATTGCGGGCGGGTTGTCGACGGTCGTCTATTCGGCGGTCTATCTGCCGCTGACCGCCTGGGTCCTGCCGAAGACACAAGCGGTGCTCGCGGTGCCGCCCGCCTTTCTGGTCGCGGTGATCGTCGGCTTCTTCCTGCACAGCGCCTGGAGCTTTCGCGGGCATGGCACCCGCGATTCCAGCGGCAGGCAGCATCTGAAATTCCTTGTCGTCCAGGGCTTCGGACTGGTGCTCAACGCCGTCTTCACCTGGCTCACGACCAGTGTCTTGCATCAACAACCCTGGGTCGCGCTGATCCCGGTGGTCACGATCACGCCGATCGCGACCTTCGCGCTCAACCGCCAATGGGTCTTCGGATAAGTTCATGGACCGTATCGTTTACGACCGCATGGCCGCGCATGATTCCACCCATTGGTGGTATCGCGCCCGCCGCGACATCCTGGCCGATTACCTGACCCGTTACGGCAAGCTGCCTGCCCATGCCCGCATCCTGGAGATCGGCTGCGGCACCGGCCACAACCTGCCCATGCTGGCCAGCTTTGGCAGCGTGGACGCGATCGAGATCGATCCTGCCGCCCGCGAGATCGCCTCGCAGCGGCTGGGCAAGCCGGTCGAGGCCGCGCCGCTGCCCGAACTGCCGGGGATCGAGCGCGGGGCCTATGACCTGATCGCGGTGCTCGATGTGGTCGAGCATATCGAGGACGATGTCGCCGCGCTCGCCGCGATGAAGTCCTGCCTGAAGCCGGGCGGCAAGATCCTGATCGCGGTGCCTGCGCATCAGTGGATGTGGTCGGCGCATGACGTGGTGAACCATCACCATCGCCGCTATTCCAAGGGGACGCTGGTCTCGGCGATCGAGAAGGCGGGGCTGAAACCCCGCAAGCTGACCTATTTCAACTCGCTGCTCTTCCCGCTGGCGGCCGCCGCGCGGATCGCCGGGCGGTTGACCGGGCGCGACGACAGCGACGATTCGCCGCCGCCCGCGCCGCTGAACAAGGCGTTCGAGACGATCTTCCGGCTGGAGCGGCATCTGGTCGGCCGCGCGCCGATGACGCCGGGTGTGTCGATCGTGACGCTGGCTGAGCCGGTCTGACGGCGAAGGCCAGGGAATCACTCACAAACATGGTTCCGCTCCCCGACCCCGCCGGTTAGGGAAGCCCCCATGCTGGACTTTCATCGCGCCGACCTGGCCCGACTGGCCGCGCGGGACCGATTGCGGGGGCTGGCCCCGCAGCGCGGCCGGGATTTCGCTTCCAACGACTATCTGGGGCTGGCGAGCCATCCGCGCCTTGCCGCCGCCATCGCCGAGGCGATCGAAGGGGGGGTGCCCGTCGGTTCTGGCGGGTCGCGGCTGCTGCGCGGCAATCACCCGGAGCATGAGGCGCTGGAGGCCGAAGCCGCCGCCTTCTTCGGCGCGGAGGCCAGCCTCTATTTCTCCTCCGGCTATACCGCCAACGCCACGCTGCTGGCGACGCTGCCCCAGCGCGGCGACCTGATCGTCCATGACGCGCTGGTCCATGCCAGCATGCACGAAGGGATGAAGCTGTCGCGGGCACAGTCCGTGGTGGCGGCGCATAACGATCCGTCCGCGTTCGAGCAGGCGATCCGCGACTGGCGCGCGCAAGGCGGCAAGGGCACCGTCTGGATCGCGGTCGAAAGCCTCTATTCGATGGACGGCGACACCGCGCCTCTTGGCCAGCTGTACACCGTCGCCGAGCAACATGACGCGATGCTGATCGTAGACGAGGCGCACGCCACCGGCGTCTTCGGGACTCGGGGGCAAGGTCTGGCCACGCCCGGCGAGCGGGTCGTCACGCTCCACACCTGCGGCAAGGCACTGGGGTGTGAGGGCGCGCTGGTCGCCGGACCCGCCATCGTGCGGGATTATCTGGTCAATCGCGGGCGGGGTTTTATCTTCTCGACCGCGCCCTCGCCGCTGATGGCGCGCGGCGTGCGCGAGGCGCTGCGCATCCTGGCCGACGAGCCCAAGCGTCGGACCCTGCTCCACGACCGGATCGCGCTGGCGGGCGAGCGGCTGGGCCCGCACGGCGCGCTGGCACAGGGAACGCCGATCATGCCGCTGATCCTGCACGACAATGGCCGCACCATGCGCGCCGCCGAGGCGTTGCAGGAACGCGGTTTCGACATTCGCGGTATCCGCCCGCCGACCGTGCCGGTGGGTTCGGCCCGGCTGCGGCTTTCCATCACGTTGAACGTCGAGGACGCGGATATCCTGGCCCTCGACAAAGCACTGCAAGAGGTTCTGGCATGAGCGCCGTCATCGTCACCGGCACCGATACCGAAATCGGCAAGACCGTCTTTGCCGCCGCGCTGACCGGCGCGCTGGGCGCGCACTACTGGAAGCCCGTCCAGGCGGGAACCGACGAAGCGGGGCATGGCGATGCCGAGACGGTTGCTTCGCTCAGCGGCCGCCCGGTCCTGCCCTCGGCCTATCGATTGAAGACCCCCTGCTCGCCGCACCGTGCTGCCCAAATCGACGGGGTGGAGATCGATCGCGACCGGCTGGCGCTGCCGCAGGTCGATGGTCCGCTGGTCGCGGAAGGGGCGGGGGGCGTGCTCGTACCCGTCACCCGCCAGATGCTCTTCGCCGACCTATTCGCGCATTGGGGCCGCCCGGTGGTGCTGGTCGCGCGGACGGGACTGGGGACGATCAACCACAGCCTGTTATCGATCGAGGCGCTGCGCTCGCGCGGCGTGCCGATCCTGGGCGTGGCGTTCGTCGGGGACGCGGTGGAGGATAGCGAGGCGACCATCGCCGCGATCGGTGGGGTCAAGCGGCTCGGCCGCCTGCCGCGTCTGGCCAACCTGACCCGGGAGACTCTGGCGGAAGCGTTCGCCGCGAACTTCGACGTCAAGGATTTCCGATGACCTCGCCGGTCTGGCATCCCTTCACCCAGCACGGTCTGGGCGAGCCGATCCCCAAGGTCGCCACCGCGAGCGGCGCGGTGCTGACCACGGTCGATGGGCGTCAGGTGATCGACGCCATCTCCAGCTGGTGGGTGACGACGCACGGCCACAACCATCCGCGCATCAGCGCCGCCATCGCCACCCAGGCGGGCAAGCTCGACCAGATCATCTTCGCGGGCTGGACCCACGAACCCGCTGAGGAGGTCGCGGCCGAGCTGGTGCGGATCACCCCATCCGAACTGACGCGGGTGTTCTTCTCCGATTCCGGTTCGACGGCAGTCGAGGTCGCGTTGAAGATGGCGCTGGGTTACTGGCTGCACCGGGGCGAGCCGCGCGACCGTATCCTGGTGCTCGAACACAGCTATCATGGCGATACGATCGGGGCGATGTCGGTCGGCGAACGTGGCGTCTATAACCGCGCCTATGCGCCGCTGCTCTTCGATGTCGGCACCATTCCCTTTCCCACCGACGTGCAGGCGACGCTCGACGCGCTGGAGGCGGAGTGTCGGGCGGGCGCGGCGGCGTTCATCGTCGAGCCGCTGGTCCTGGGCGCGGGCGGGATGCTATTCTATACGCCCGAAACGCTGGCCGCGATGCGCGACATCTGCACGCGCCACGGCGTGCTGTTCATCGCCGACGAGGTGATGACCGGCTGGGGACGCACCGGCACGCTGTTGGCCTGCGAACAGGCGGGCGTGTTGCCCGACATCCTCTGCCTGTCCAAGGGGCTGACCGGCGGCGCGGTGCCGCTGGCGGTGACGCTGGCGACCGAGGCGATCTTTCAGGCGCATTGGTCCGAGACCGATCGGTCGAAGCAGTTCTTCCACTCGTCCAGCTATACCGCCAACCCCATCGCCTGTGCGGCGGCGGCGGCCAATCTGGCGATCTGGCGCGACGAGCCGGTGCAGGCGCGCATCGATGCGCTGGCCACGGCGCAGGCACAGCATCTGGCGGCGACCGGCGGCGAGGCTGCGGTCCGCAACCCCCGGCAGCTCGGCACCATCGCGGCGTTCGAGCTGGGCGCGGGGCAGGATTATCTCTCCGACCTCGCCCCCCGCCTGCTCGGCCATTTCCGCGAGCGCGACCTGCTCGTCCGGCCGATGGGCAACACCGTCTATGTCATGCCGCCCTATTCGATCACGCCGGAACAGCTCGGTACAGTGTGGACCGGCATAGCCGAGGCGATTGCCCGCTTCGGGCGTTAGGCCGTCAGGCTTTGACTTTACCGCGCGTCCTTTGCTTTATCCGGCGGCGATCAGAAAGGGAGACGGCATGAGCGTGGCGGCGGCAAGAGCGATGGGGGCTCTGGCATCGATGACGGCGCTGTGCTGGGGGCTGGCGGCCTCCGCCCAGACGACGCCCGCGCCCGCCACACCGCTGGGGCCGATCAATGCCGACCTGCCGCAGGGGGGCGATGCCTATCGCCGCGCTATCGTGGCGACGCCGGTCGCCGCCGCCAGCTGGACGCTGTCCGCCTGGGTCCAGCCTAAGACGGTTCAGGGCAAGGGTACGACGATGCTGATCGGCGGCTTCGGCGATCCCAAGGCGGGGCCGCGCCGCTATCTGGCGCTGGTCGACGGCCAGCCTGCGCTCGTGACCGAGGCGGGGGTGGTGCAGGGCGGCGGCGACGCCGATCGCAACAAATGGACGCATATCGCCGCCAGCTATGACGGGAAGGTCGTGCGCCTGTTCGTGAACGGGCGACAGGTGGTGCAGCGCGGCTTGTCGCTGGAGCCCGTCACCGGTGTCGCGACGCTGGCGCCGCGTGATTACCAGCCGGTCTTTGCAGGCAAGGTCATCGATTTCCGTATGGTGCGCGAGGTTGTCGATCCGCTGACCCTCCGCCTGGCCGCCCGGCGCGCGCCCGATCCGGCAAAACTGGCTCTCCAGACTGGCAGCCCCAGTTGGCCCTATCAGACCCGCCAGATGCAGGGGCAGACGGTGCCGCAGGACGCCTGGACCCTGCCCCAGTCCAAGGCCCCGATCCCGACCAGCGGCACCGCCAAGCCCGAGCCGAAGGACCCCGCGCTGGTTTCCACCGCCACCGGCCAATGGGCGGTCAATGGCTGGCGACTGATCGAGGCGGCGAAGGTCGGCCCCGGCGGCGCGGACCTGTCGCAGGGCAATTACGATGCGGACAAATGGTATGCCGCGACCGTGCCGGGCACGGTGCTGACCACGCTGGTCGATCGCGGCGTCTATCCCGATCCGGCGGTCGGGCTGAACAACCTGTCCATCCCCGAGACGCTGGCCCGGCAGGATTACTGGTATCGCACCGAGTTCGACACGCCCGCAGAGGCCGCCGGACGGCAGATGTGGCTGACCTTCAACGGCGTGAATTACTCGGCCGAGGTGTGGGTCAATGGCCGGATGACCGGCACGATGAAGGGGGCCTTCATCCGGGGCCGCTTCCCCGTGACGCTGGCCGCCGGGCGCAACGCCATCGCGGTGCGGGTGTCGCCGCCGCCGCATCCGGGCATCGCACATGAGGAATCGATGACCGCGGGCGTCGGCGAGAATGGCGGCGTCCAGATGATGGACGGCCCGACCTTCGTCGCGACCGAGGGCTGGGACTGGATACCGAGCGTCCGCGATCGCAATACCGGGCTGTGGCAGGGGGTGACGCTGGCTGCGACGGGCCCGGCGGTGATGGGCGATCCGCAGGTCGTGACGACACTGCCCAAGCCCGACAACTCGGTCGCCGATGTCGAGATCGCGGTGCCGGTCACCAACAATGGCCAGGCGCCGGTGACGACGACGGTGCGCGCGGTGTTCGACGATGTGGTCGTCGAAAAGCCGGTGACGGTCGCGCCGGGCCAGACGATCCGCGCCGTCCTGTCGCCGTCCGAGTTCCCGCAGCTGTCGGTCAAGAATCCGCGTCTCTGGTGGCCCAACGGCTATGGCGACCCGGCGCTGCACAACCTCGCCATTACGGCGGCGGTCGACGGCGCGCTGTCGGATAGCAAGGCGTTGCGCTTCGGCATGCGGCAGGTGACCTATGACCTGTCTCTGTTCGACGATGAGGGCGATCTGGAGCGGGTGACGCTGGACCTCAACCGGGTGCGCGGTGGGCCCAAGCTGATCGACACCAGCCACAAGGGCATTCGCAAGACCGCCAATGGCTGGGCGATGAGCTTCACGCCGGGCGGCGACCAGTCGGCGGCGGTCGCCAAGGTCACCGACGATCCGCGCCTCGCCCCCTATCTGACCTTGCGGGTCAACGGCGTGCGGATCGCGGCGCGCGGCGGCAATATCGGCATGGACGATTATAGGAAGCGCGTCGACCGCGCGCATCTGGAGCCGTTCTTCCGCCTGCACCGCGACGCGCATCTCAACATCATCCGCAACTGGGTGGGCCAGAATAGCGAGGAGAGCTTCTTCGACCTGGCCGACGAATATGGCCTGATGGTCCTGTCCGACTTCTGGGAGTCGACCCAGGATTATAATATGGAGGCCGAGGACCCTCAGCTGTTCCTCGCCAATGCGACCGATGTGGTGCGTCGGTTCCGGAATCATCCCTCGATCGTCGCCTGGTTCGGGCGCAACGAGGGGGTGCCGCAACCGATTCTCAATAACGGACTCGACACGCTGCTGCGCGTCGAGGACGGGACGCGGCTGTATATGCCCTCGTCCAATGCGGTGAACCTGCAAGGCTCGGGGCCCTATAACTGGCGGCCGCCGGTCGAGTATTTCACGGGCGCTGCCAAGGGCTTCTCGGTGGAGGTCGGCACGCCCTCGTTGCCGACGCTGGAATCGTGGAAGCGGACCATCCCGGCCGAGGCGGATCGCTGGCCGATCGGGGACGTCTGGGCCTATCACGACTGGCACCAGACGGGGAACGGCGCGGTCAAGAGCTTCACCGACGCGCTCGAAAAACGTTTCGGCGCGCCCACGGGCCTCGAGGATTTCGAGCGCAAGGCGCAGATGATGGAGTATGAATCCTATCGCGCCATCTTTGAGGGGATGAATGCGGGCCTCTGGACCGAGAATTCCGGCCGGATGCTGTGGATGACCCAGCCCGCCTGGCCCTCCTCGGCATGGCAGATCTTCTCGTCCGACTATGACACGCACGCCGCCTTTTACGGCGTGAAGAAGGCCGCCGAGCCGATCCATGTCCAGATGAACCTGCCCGACCACCGCGTCGTGCTGGTCAACAACACCCGCGACGCGCTGAAGGGCGTGCAGGTGCGCGCGCGTGTCGTCGGGCTCGACGGCCGCAGCGAGGGCGAGCAGGAGGCCAAGGTCGTCGCCAATGCCGAGGCCGTGACCCCGGCCCTGACCCTCGACCTCGCGCCCGCGATGAAGCGGGGGGCGGTGCTCGTCCGGCTGGAGGCGACCGATGCGGGCGGGCAGGTCCTGTCGACCAACGCCTATTGGCAGGCGGCGGACGATGCGGGCTACCGCGCGCTGACGACGATGGGGGCCGCGACGCTGACCGCGAACACCAGCCTGGAGGGGCAGGGCGAGGAGACGACCGCCAACATCACCCTGACCAACAGCGGCACGGTCCCGGCGGTGGAAACCAAGCTGACCGTGATGAACGCCGACGGCACCCAGGTGCTGCCCGCCTATTTCAGCGACAATTACGTCACCCTGTTGCCCGGAGAGACCCGCGTGATCGAGATTCGCTTCCCCAGTGCCAAGGCGGACAAGCCGACCGTTGCGATTCGCGGCTGGAACGTCACCGCGACCCAGGCCGAGCTGCGCCCGTGAGCCGCCTGGTCCTCACCGCGCTGATGGCGCTGACCCTCGCCACGCCTGCCCTCGCCCAGCAGAAGGAGACCGACGGCCAGCGCTGGGCGCGGGAATGGGAGGAGCGGCTGCACAACGACTTCGCCTATCTGGCGCGCTATCGCGAGGCGAACGCCACGCTGGCCGCGCCGGTGCCGGGACAGCCGCGCGTGGTGTTCATGGGCGATTCGATCACCGAGAACTGGGCCAGCCGCGCGCCGGAATTCTTCGTGAAAGGCCGGATCGGGCGCGGGATCAGCGGGCAGACGACCTCGCAGATGCTGCTGCGCTTTCGCCAGGACGTGATCGACCTGAAGCCTGCCGTCGTGCAGATCATGGCGGGCACCAACGACATTGCGGGCAATACCGGCCCCACCACCGACGCGCAGGTCGAGGGCAATATCATGTCGATGGTTCAGCTGGCCCAGGCCAACGGCATCCGCGTGATCCTGGCCTCGATCCCGCCCGCCGACCATTTCGAGTGGAAGCCGGGCCTGGTGACTGCACCGCGCATCGCGACGCTGAATAGCTGGTTGAAGGATTATGCGGCCCGTGTCGGCGCGACCTATGCCGATTACTGGTCGGTGCTGCATGTCGGCGACGCGCTGAACCCCGCTTATGGCACCGATGGGGTACACCCCAATGCGGCGGGCTATGCCGCCATGGCGCCGGTCGCCGACGCCGCGATCAAACAGGCCCTGGCCAAGCCTCAGCCGCGCAGGACGCGATAGTTCAGCCGGGCGGTCGCGATCGGACGGTCGCGATCCTCCTGCCAGGCGGTCGCCTCGATATGGGCGGTGCGCTGGCCCAGGCGCAGGATGGTGCCGACCGCGCGCGTCGGATGCTGGTCGCGGCCGGTGCGCAGGTAATCGGTGGTGACCGTCACCGGCTTGATCCGGCCGCCGCCCTCCTGCGACAGGCGGTGGGTGAGCGCGGCGATTCCCGCCACCTCCAGCAACCCGGCGATCGCTCCGCCCTGGAGCAGGCCGGGCCAGCCCATCACATGCTCGCCGAACGGCAGGACCAGCTCGGGCACGTCGCCGACCCACTCGATCGAACAGCCGAGCCACTCGGCATAGGGCGGCAGGACCATCGCCTGCCCGATGGCGGTGCGCGGGGCGCTCATGCGGCCATGCCGATAAAGGTGCCCGCGACATGCGCGACGGGATCGTCGGGATCGCCGTCATGCGCGATGCCCCGGACAAAGGCGATGCTGCGGGTGATGCGATAGCATTCGCCGCGCCCGACCACGGTCCGCTCCGGGATTGCCGGTCGCAGATAGTCGACCCGCAGGTCCAGCGTCACATGCGGCTCGAACTTGCCCCGCTTCAGCCAGACCGCCACGCTGGTCGCCATGTCCATCATCGCGACGATCGGGCCGGAGGCGAGCACGCCGCTGGCCGGATCGCCGATCAGGCGCGCATCATAGGGCAACGCCAGCTCCGCCCAGTCGTCCCCGTGCGCGCGGTATCCGATGCCCAGATGCCGTCCATGCCCGCCGCCCAGGCCGCCCATCGCGACGAAGCGTTCCATATCGAACCCCATGGGGCCATGGTCTACACGAGCGGCCACGAAGCGCAAAAGGAGAGCGACATGGAAAGCCGGGTGACGATCGCGGTCGAGGAGGGCGTCGCCGATGTCCGACTGGCGCGCGGGCAGAAGCTGAACGCGATCGACCGCGCCATGTTCGACGCGCTGGCCGAAGCGATCAAGACGCTGGGGGCGCGGCCCGACCTGCGCGTGGTGGTGCTGTCGGGGGAGGGGGACGGCTTCTGCTCCGGCCTGGACATGGCGGCGATGGCGGGGGGCGACCTTGCCGGGCTGGACCTTGCGGTGCGGAGCCATGGGGCCGCCAATCTGGTGCAGCAGGTGGCGTGGGGCTGGCGGACGCTGGCGGTGCCGGTCATTGCGGCGGTGCATGGCGTGGCCTTTGGCGGCGGGACCCAGATCATGGGTGGTGCCGATATCCGGCTGGCGCACCCTGCGACCCGCTTTGCGATTCGTGAGGTGCATTGGGGGATCGTGCCCGACATGGGCGGCTTCGCGCTGTGGCGCGGGGTGCGCGAGGATGCGCTTCGCGAATGGATCTACACCGCACGCGAATTCGACGCGGCCGAGGCGCTGGCGGCGGGGTTCGTCACCCGGCTGTCCGACGATCCGCGCGGGGAGGCGCTGGCCCTGGCGCGCAAGATCGCCGGGCGCAGTCCCGATGCGGTCAGGAGCGCCAAAAGGCTGTTTGGCGCGATGGGATGCGCGCCGGAAGCCATGCTGGCGATGGAAAGCGCCGAGCAGCTGGCACTGATGCGAGGGGAGAACCATCGCGAGGCGGTGCGGGCGAATTTGGAGCGGCGCTCGCCCGCATTTCGCGACGTTTGAGGAAGGCCCTTCCCTAACCCCAAGCGATAGCCCCTCCCGCAGGCGGGAGGGGTTGGGGAGGGCAGGGTGTCTCACCGAGACTGTCGCCCGTGGCTTTCCCTC
>NZ_LDTE01000041.1 GCF_001476905.1 Sphingomonas sanguinis
TGATTGAGTCTCAGCCCTATCAATCTTTGCGTGACCAAGGAGAATCTGAACGGCGCGGAGATTGCCGGTCGCCTTGTAAATAATTGAGGCCTTCGTTCGCCGAAGCGAGTGCGTCCCATAATCCTGCGGGGGCAGGCCGATGCCAATCACCCATTCCCGTACAAGACGGGCATATTGGCGGGTGCTCATGTGGGCCATGTAGTCGTTGCGGCTCGGGAAGACGAAGTCGTTCAGTGTCCCACCGCGCCGTTCAAGCCAAGCGCGTATTGTTTTACGGGCCGTATCCATGAGTTCGAACTGAACAGGACGCTTGTTCTTCTGCTGTACGATGATGGCGCGATCCCGCACACGCCCGCCCGAAACCAGATCGCCGATGCGAACTTTGACCACATCGCAGCCGCGTAATTTGCTGTCAATTGCAAGGTCGAACAGCGCTCGATCACGTAATCGCCGGTGTTGATCAAGCCAAAAGCGAATGGCCCAAACTTGCTGCTGTTTAAGCGCCCGCTTGGCACCAACCAATCGGCCCTCATTCCAAGGGCGAAGTTCGTGGAAGGCGGCGTCCATTGCCGAGTGACCCATCGCCTTTCTCCATTGCGCCGAGTCGGTGCCAACATCATAATCGACCGCAGTAAATGCGCGGTTTGCAAACGTGGTGGATGCCCTGTCATCCAGACACATTAAGGATCGTCCGATATTTGAGATGGCCCCCTAAATGACCTGACAGGGTCTCGCTCTAAGATAAGAGTGAGGCATATGACTGAGCATACGACCAGGCGTTACAACGACGGCGAGGTTCTCTCCGGGGTTCAGCGCCGGAGGCGCTGGACCCCGGAGGAGAAGGTCCGGATCGTAGAGGAGACTTACCTGCCGGGCATGAGCGTGTCGCTGGTGGCACGCCGGCACGGCATCGGCGCCGGGCAGCTGTTTACCTGGCGCAGGCTGATGGCACAGGGTGCGCTGACCGCAGCGGGTGCCGGCGAGGAGGTGGTGCCCGCGTCCGAGTACCGGGCGCTGCAGGCCCAGGTGAATGAGCTTCAACGCCTGCTCAGCAAGAAGACGATGGAAGCGGAGATCCTGCGCGAGGCCATGTCCCAGGCCACAGGCCCAAAAAAACTGCTGTTGCGCTCGACCTCGTTGCCGGGGGACGGTCAGTGACCGCGGTCGCCGACGCCATCGGCATCAGCCGCCAGCATCTCTCCGCCATGCACAACCGACCACCGCCCAAGCTGCGAGGGCGACCGCCGCTACCCGACGCCGAGCCGGTCGCCGATATCAGGATGCTCGTTGCCGATCTGCCGACCCCGGCCTGCGCCGGGGCAGGCTCTATGGCTATCGCCGCGTGCATGCCCTGCTGCGCCGCCAGGCCCGGCAGACCGGGCGCGAAAGCCCCAATCCAAAGCGCGTCTACCGCGTCATGAAGGTTCACGGCCTGCTCCTCCAGCCCCACAGCGGCAAGGGCGAGGAGCGGCGCCATGATGGCCGGGTCTCCGTCGACCGGCGCAACACCCGCTGGTGCTCCGATGCACTGGAGATCGGCTGCGACAACGGCGAGAAGGTACGCGTCGCCTTCGCGCTCGACTGCTGCGACCGGGAAGCCATGGGGCACGTTGCCACCACCGGCGGCATCACCGCCGAGGACGTTCGCGACCTGATGGTTGCCGCCGTCGAGCACCGCTTCGGCCCCGTGAACCGCCTGGCCGAACCGATCGAGTGGCTCACCGACAACGGCAGCCCCTATGTCGCTGGCGATACCAGGCGCTTCGCCCGCGACATCGGTCTCGTCCCGCGCACCACTCCAGTTAGCAGCCCGCAGTCAAACGGCATGGCAGAAGCCTTCGTCCGAACGCTTAAGCGCGACTACGTCCGCGTGAACCCGACGCCCGACGCGCGCACCGTCATCGAGCAGCTGCCCGCCTGGCTGACCCACTACAACGAGGTCCACCCCCACAAGGCGCTGGGCTACCGCTCGCCCCGCGAGTACATCATGCAAACCCGCGAGGCCCCGTCAGGCATTTAGGGGGCAACGACAGGATCGTCCGATATTGTTGGCTGCAAAGGTGCTGGCCTATGTCACTTTCTAAGGATTGGTATCGGAGGCGATTGAGGCTTTGTCGAAACACCGAACTTGCGTATAGAAATGGTAGCCATCGGATGGTTGACGCCAAAATTTGCTCTTCGGATCGCCGTAAAGGTTCGATTGTGATCACCTGCCAGGTGGAGGTTCGTTCTACGTTCTAGAGACAGGTGACAACCGGATGGCTTTATCACCCGACTATTACGCCGTTCTCGGGGTGCCCTCGACGGCAAGTCGTGACACCATACATTCAGCGTGGAAGGCGCTGCTCCGTCAATATCATCCCGATGCCAATCATGGTGTGGATGTTTCTGCTCGCGCTAAGGAGATCAATGAGGCGTATGCCGTTTTAGGCAAGAAGGAAGCGCGCGCCGCCTACGATCGCTTGCATTTCAAGCCGTCCGCTCATCAATCTAGCGGGGATCGCCCGGTTCATACGAGGAAAGCCGGCAGGCGCCCTATGCGACCTAACCCGTCCATGCCGCCCAGCGGTAGTTTCTCGAAGCCGCTAGACACCAACGACTGGCTGGTCGGCCTTTTTCTATTAGTCCTCACTGCGGCCCCGTTAGCTACCATCCTTGTTCTATATTACGAGGAGCCCGGTTCGGCATCTACGGTTCGACATAGCGTGACAGTTCACCGCGCACCATAGTCCGCCAAAGCCGTCCGCAGCTCGTTAAGCATGAAGATCGGATTTGCACAGCTCGCTTCCTAACGTGTCCACGACGCGGTGATGAACAAGTTGCCAGAGTTGGACAGTGGAAAAAGCTTGCGGATGTCTGATCCTGGGTTTGTGTAAAGGTAGGCCAGGGCGGCAGCTTGAGCCCAACTCCAATCGTTCTACTTTCGCCTAAACTTGGGCACACTCGTGACGCCATTTAGGCGATATGGCTTTGAGAATCAGACTGATCCATTTTTTAAAGATGTCTAAGCGTCGATACGTCTCGTCGTCCGCCTCGGGAGCCCCCTTCGACAGCCTAGCGATCGATCTAGTTGGGCGATAGCGGGGCTGCTGGATCTGAGACAGGCCGATCAGGATGTTGGTGCGGCTCATATGCGATCACCCATTGCGGATAACCTTCCGGTGACATGGTGATGTCGGCATGCCCTACCGGGTCGTTGCCGGTTTCGATCCACCCAGCCCCATGGCAATAATCGCAGATTGCCCGCTTGCACCGGAAGCTGACTAGATCAATCTCAGTGTTCCATTGCCCGTACCCTCGGCAAATCGGGCATTTTGCATCCAAGGTCCCGTTTCGCGGCTGAAGCGGGATGATGTCGAAAGCGTGGGGGCTGTTCGGTCCGTCGCAATAGACGACGTTGCTGGCATGGGTGATCGGTCTTCTCCTACACCCCGGCCGAACGAATTACCCGACTTGGGGTTGCCGCCGTCGTGGCGGCGTGCATCGCGTTATGCAGTAGCAGCGTCGTCGTCGTCGGGCTTCACCTCGCCACCATCCTTGCGGATAAAACTGATCTTGCCCTGCGTCTCCAGGATAGCCCAGGCGACCTGATTCATGTGGGCGATGCCCGCTAGGCGCATCTCGGCTTCGACCTCTGCGCGCGTGATGCGGTCGCGGCGGAGATTCGCTTCGATTAGTTGGCCATCCCGAATGATGACCTGCGGCCGGCCGTCCAGCAGCGTCTCAAGCCGAGGCGAAAGATAGGTCGCCCAGCTCATCACAAGCGCCCAGAAGGCGAACGTGGCGATAGCCAGGATCGAACCGGTCAGGCTGAAGTCGTTGTGAGTGACACCTTGCTGGACCAAGTCGCCCATCACCACGATAACTACCAATTCGAATGGCGTCAGCTGGCCGATCTCGCGTTTCCCCAGCAGCCGCAGCAACAGGTAGAGCGCCGCGAATGTAACGGAAGCGCGTAGGACGATGTCCATTATGGCAAGACCGGGATGGAGACATGAGCTTTGGTCAGGGGGGTGTCGTCATCCAGAAGCGTGACGTTTCCTGCTACGCGCCCGATCAGTGGTGGGTTTGTCTGGCCGTCTATTTTGACCTCCAACGTCTCCCCCGCCTCCAAGGGGCCGTACTCAAAGCGATACTGCCCGTCCTTGAAGCTCTCGTTCGCGGGGGCTGGCACTTGGCTATTGATCGTTAGATCGCGCCACAGGGATGCGTCCACGCCGATGACCGGCTTGGCAATCGCTCGTCGGGCAGTCACGCGGATGTGGGTCTCAAAAAATAAGCCGCTGCGCAGCGGCCGAGCGACCTTCAACTCCAATGAAGCGGCGGGAGCAGAAACAGACGTTACGGGCGCAGGCGCGCCGCCAAGCAGCCCAGTTGCCGCAACCGCCATAGTGGCGCCTAGCACGATGAATGCGAGTAGGCTGGCGTGTGCTCGAAGCCCTCGCACGGGTGCCAGATGGCTCTTGTCGATGCCGTCAGGCAGGTCAGTGTTACCCAGCTGCGCCATCAAGCCATTTTGTCCCGCAGACGTGTAGGCACAACGTCATATCGTTCGATCCTCGGGTCAATCCCTTCATGAGGCATAAGGGCCTCATGGGTGAGCTAATGCAATAAACTCAGGTGAATAAGGTGCCGGTTGGGACGATCCCACGTCCACGCCATTTTGCTGGATGCGAGGCGGCGACAGCGTCACTGCACGACGGATGACTGGCGTCGCGTCGTCATCGCTGATGCCACGCTGCCGTTTTGCTAAGCGACACCGGGCCCATTGAACCGCGGAATCGATGGCCGCATTGCTCACGCGTTCAGCGACCAGGCCAATGGCGATCCCGGCCAGGACATCGCCGGCATAATGAGTTCCGCGCGGCACTTGTACGACGGACACTGACAGTGCCGCACCACGGGCAGCGACGGCATGATCAGGATATGCTCGCGCGATCGCCTCTCCAACCGCGACGGCACCAGCGCTGTGGCCAGACGGGAACGAATTATCCTCGTGGCGGTCGCTATCGCCTTCCCGCACCCGTGGATCATCACCGTCTTTGGGTCGCCTGCGGTTGACCACGGCCTTGATCCCGCTCTTGGCCCAGGTGGCAAGCGTGTGAGCCGCCAGCATCCTAAAGCCGGTGCTGGTGAGGTGCAGATCCCGTCGGGCGATACCGACCGCGACTGTGGCGGCGCAGATGATCCGCATCTGTGGCTGATCGCCGATCTCGCTGACGGCACCGATCAGCCGCACTGGCCAGCTATTGCGCTCATCATTCACCTCGGAGGTGATTTTGTGGTCAGCCCGCTCGACAGCGGTAGGTTTGCGATCCCCATCCATAGGCGCTCAACAGATGGATCAATCCTTTGGCTCCTTCAGGCGACGTAGGGATGCACTGTTTATTGAATGGCTTCTGCCTGGTCGGCATGCCGCCCATGAACTTGTAAAATATGCCTATGCCCATGCCAATCGTCGCTCCATCGTGGACCAGACTTTCTCATTCCATGGTGGTAAAAGTTTTGGCTCGCGAGCGTCGGGTTATGGCGACGGCGGACATTCAAGTTGCATCGCCCGAGCGGTGGTTATTTCCCAGCTTTTGCCGTTCAAGCAGGGACGCGTGATCAGCCTATGCCGATGAACAAAATTCTAAAATTGAGGAGCTTTCAATCGTCTGCGGATGTTCGCTTCTGGGTCTTTCATGCTTGACCCATTGTCATGACCATGGCGTGCTTAGATCCATCTCAACTCGAATGCCGCCTTTGCCATTCGTCCTTCATGCGCGCTTTGAAGGACACATAGTCGTCGTCGGAATTGGGATCGAAATTGGCGATCTTGGCCTTGGCCAGATAATCGAAATAGGGCCAGTGGACTTCGTTGGTCTCGGCATAGAGATAGCATTGGATCGTGATGCACGGTTCTTCCGTCCCCCGATTGATCAGCTTGTGTACCTGATTCAGGCGTGACGAGATCCACGCGACATCGTCTTTTTCGAAGACGGCGGTCGCGAAGGGGGCCTGATGATAGGGCGATAGCATACGGTAGAGATCAACATTGATCTCGCCGTGCAGCACCTTGATCACCGCCTCCGCGCCGCCATGATTGTGGATGGGCGAGTAATGGCCGACCGGCCAGATCTCCATGACGAAGGGCACGCCGGGTGAATCGCCCTGATTCTGCCCGAGCGTGATGCGCAGATAGGTTTTGTCGGGATCGGGCGCGCCGAACTCCTCCGCCTTGCGCGCCAGCGTCCCGTGGCACCAGCCATTCGGATCGGCGATGCTCTCCTTGATCGCCTGGGCGAATTCGGGAAAGTCGGGCGTGTCGAGCCGGAACATCTCGCCCGCGACATTGTCGTAGAGCTGGCGGCAGGTCGGCGTCAGATTGCCCGGCACGGTGGCCTGGCCTTGCGCCATCATATCCATCGTCATGCGGTCATGCACGACGACCTTCATCGGCACGTCGGCGACCACCGGATCGCGCCAGATGTCGACGGAATCGCGGATCGACGCCGTCACCTCGACCCGGCGCGCCTCGCGCAGCCAGGCATAGGGGTCCTCTTCGTCGTCGGACGGTCTGCCCGCCAGCTGATATTCGGCGATCATGCAGCCGAGGCGCATCTCGCCCTTGCCATAGCGCAGGCGGCGATTGTTATGGTCGAAGCTGAACCAATAGGGGCAGCGCGGATCGGGATCGAGCCCCAGGGTCAGGTCGGGTTCCAGCTCGACCTGCGGCGTGACCGGCCGCTGATGCCATTCGCCGTCGATCCGCTCATGCAGCGTGACCCCGTTGAAATCGACATCCCAGCGCAGCGCGGGCCGGCCCCAGCATTTGTTCTGGATACTGACGCTGAACGGCGCCTTTTCGGCGATCATGAAGCCAACCGTCCCCTGGCCTAATACGGGCAGGCGGATGAAATCCTCGAACTTCCCGTCCTGATCCTCGGGGGTCAGCACCAGATGAGCGGGTACGCTCAGGAAATTCTCTTCCGCATGGCTCATCGTGGCGCTCCCCCCGGGTGGATGACCGATCATCCTTCGTATATCTCAGGATCAGCGCGAGGTTGCGCCGGGTCAATATAATAATCGATCGTGTCCGTTGTCGGACCGGTATGTCCAATATTTCGGGTGGATTATGCTTTTGTAAATATAGCATCCACTTTGGATATAAAACGATCGCATAAGAAAGATTTCGTCCCAGCCGCTATTGCCCGGAATATCATTCGCGGTCAGTCTGTCTGGCAAGGCAGCAGGGTGGGGGAATCGAACATGAATAAGGAACTTCCGACTCCGAAATGTTTCGATAAGCCGGATCAGGCTACCGAGCGGTTGACCGAAATGTTCGTCGATATCGGGCAGGCACGCGATACCAAGCTGAACCCGCCCCCCGCCCAACGCGCCGTCTTCCGCAAGTTGCACGGCGTAGCGCATGGCTGGCTGGAGCGTCACGACGACATACCCGAGGCGTGGCGCGTCGGCATCTTCGCGCATGAACGGCTGGAGGCCTGGATGCGCTTTTCCAGCGTTAGAGCGTAAAGGGGTCGCGCTTCGCGTTCTCGATTTTGGCGGTTCGGAAATGGACACGAAATCACCGAGCGGCAGGATGCTGCTGACGATGTTCGCCGCCGTCGCGGAGTTCGAGAGGAGTATCATGTTGGCCCGGCAGCGCGAGGGCATCGCCAAAGCCAAGGGTGAGGGGCGCTATCGAGGTCGGGCACCGACCCCGCGGGCCAAGGCCCAAGACGTCCGCGCTCTCGCACAGACAGGAGTAGGCGCGAGCGCCATTGCGGCCAAGCTCTCCATTTCCCGAGCATCGGTCTACCGCATCCTTGCCAATCAGTCGGGAGCGGCAGCGTGAACCGAGCTGCCGTTGCCTTCTCGGCTATCACCGCCGCGCTGGAGGACATGCACGCGGTTGCAGTTGAGGGACAGGTTCCCGAGCTGTCGCCGGATGAGGTGGTGCCGTTGGTCGCACGTTTGCGAACGGATACCCGTAGTCTGACGCGTCACATCGCCGCCGCCGCTCTAAACCGATGAGCGGGAACAGCTATAATGGCTTCACCGCTGCCGAACGTCGCGCTGGTGGCCGCGCGATCCGTCATGCGTTGGCCGAGGGCAGGTTGTGTCCTGCCTCGTCCTGTTCGGTGTGCCTTGCTGGCCTGGGGTTGTCCCACCAATGGCACCTTGAGGACTACACGGCTCCCCTGTCCGCGTACCCAATCTGTCGACGGTGCCATTATGCGGTACACATCCGCTTCCGCCGCCCGGACTATTGGCAACGCTTTCTGCGTGAGCTTGGCGCAAAAACGTGGGTGCATGATCTCGCTGTCACGCCCATGCGTGAGCGCCCGTGATTTCGCGGGTGGCGTCGGCGACGATGCCCTTACTATTGTGGGGCGCGAGCACTTAACGGCAGGAAGGATATCCGATTGCGACCACCAGCGGTGAAGATCGTAAGGGCAAGGCAACGTGATCGCGCATCTTCACTGCCCGGCTTCGACCGGAACTTCCCGCCACAGACGCGCGAATGGGGCATCGACAAGCTGCAACTGAGACTGACAGGACAGTGGCGCACGACGCTGGCCGATGGACGCGCCTTTTTCGCTACCCGGTTGTCCGACCCTGCACTGCCGTGGCTACGCAATCACGATGCGAATAGGAGCGGTGTCACTGTCGAGACTGTCCAACCCTCCTTGCTGACGTTGTCCTTGAAGATTTCGGCAACGCGTTGCAGCGAGACGGAGGGAGCAATCATCGCTGAGCTGTCAGCGAACCCCACGCGCACCCTCGCGTCGTTGATCGCGAGGTTTGGCGATCAGGAGGATTTTCGGGCGCGGATATTCTCAATGGATGTCCTGACTTTCTTCGGCGTCGCGGTCGAACCATCCGGCATCCCGCGCAGCCTCGATGGCTCAGACAACTATTTGCCGGATCGTCCTCCTGTCCACAGCCTCCTTGGTGATGATCCGTTTGCCACGTTCATTCCCACTTACATCGCGCAGTTGCAAATCCTGCTAAGCCGAACGCTGTCGGAATACGACGGTGGGTTCGGGTTCGACGGAAGCGATCAAGTTATCGCATCGCCGGACGGCGAAATCCGACTGAGTTGGGGGCAAATCGCAGTTCCGCAGATCGAAACCTATTTCGAGAGGTTCCACCGGAACGCTATACCCGCTGTCAGGGGAGCCGCTGTGTCCATACTCGACGCGGACACCGCTTCGCGTGTTACGCTGTACCCGGCATATCAGGAGCAGCCCAGTCTGGAACGAGATGGTGATCGACTGGCGTTGACCGCCGCGATCTCATCAACGGTTGATGGTCGGCATACTCTATCAGTCTATGCCAAGACGCCTTCCCGCATCCGTTTTGAGGTGCGCCGTCAGCGGCGAGGTCGCTACGGGTCGGATGCGATTGGAAATAGCGGTGCAAGCTGCCCCCCGCACATGGCGCGTTTGGTCAACATTTTGCTGAGCGTCGAGCGCCAAGATGCTGCCCGGCTAATCCGATGGACCGACCTCTTCGAGTTTTTCGATGAACCGGACCTGCCTAGCATCGGCGATTTCGCCTATGTCATGCGGGCCATCTTTCGCGCAGCGAATGGGTCGGCAGAGCTGTTCGACTTGCTGACGGAAAGGCTGTTGGTCGATGGTGGATTGGCGATAGGGATCAACCCTCAGATCAGTATAGCTGCCATCCGTTATCTGGAGCGGGCAGGCGTGATCGAGAAAGGGCGGATACGTCACAGATACAGCCCATCCCAGATCGCTCGGTATAGGCTGGTCGGCGTTTATCGGTCCCTGCGTGAACGGATGCTAATGGGCATATCGGGTCAATCCGGTGCAGACATGACCCGCGCTATTTAAACAGAACGCCCGGATCGACCTTCAACGCGAGTGCCAGCTTCTCGACGACGATGATCGTAGGCGCACGCTTTCCGCGCTCTATCCCGCTCATATAGGTCCGGTGAACGCCGACCGTATCCGCAAACTCGTCCTGTGAGATAGCCGCTGCCTCGCGCAGCGACCTCACGTTCCGGCCAAATCGCTCCCTGATGTCCATCGACGATGATGGACCACAATGTCTCCGATAGAACGACAGCCGATAGTCTACATAGTTGTTGCTAGCAACCGAATGCTCTGTAGACCATAGGATACAACTGCTTTGTTGGGAGGAACTATGCGAAACCTGATTATCGCCGGTGTGGCGCTGCTGGCTGCGACGCCCGCACAGGCCCATTGGCAGTATGCCAAGTGGGGAATGACACCTGCACAGGTGATCGCGGCTGGTAATGGCAAAGCGAAGGCGGCGGCGGGCGACAAGTCCGTGCAGGGTGACACCACCCGCGATGTAGAAGCGGATTACAGCGCGGGTGATCGCGCATTTCGCGCGAGCTTCTGGTTCGACGCCAGCGGCCTCCAAAAGGTCACGCTATCACCTACGGGTGAGCGACGGTGCCTCGATCTGCGGCGCGATCTCTTGGCGAAATACGGAGAGCCGGTGGAGCGCGATCCCGGTTCGGTCGAACGACTGATGTGGGCCGATAAGCCGTCCAACAATCGGATCGTCATCATCTTGGACGGCGACAGCTTCTGCGAGTTGCAGTACGCGCCGCTGGTCTCACGGGCGGGGGCGGGCCTCTAACATGATTGCCATCCTCTTAGCCGCCGCGTTGGCATCGCAGTCTGCCTCGAAGTACGACGCGCCGCCGATTGATCCGAACAAAGAGGGGCTTCTCGCGATCATGCGGGAGCAGCCGTTTTGGGCAGGCACCTCGACGAAAACCCCGGATGAACTGACCCTCTGTGTCGTCAGCGCGCTTTGGCATCATGACATGAACGCCGGGGCCTTCCCGGCTGGCGGTTCAGTCTACGTCAAAACGCAGTTCACGCTTGCAAGACTGTCGCCCCGGAATGGAGGCGGTACGGACGTCACGCTATGGGGCGGTGGTGGAAGTAAGGGCGGCATCGTTCCTCGCGTTAAAGGCTGCCTGTAGACCGATCTATCAACGATCCTCACCATGAACATCGTATAAGGTTAAGGCGGCAACCCGACCTTTTGCCCCTGTTAGCTTTCAATCTGGCGGTGTGAGGATCGTAGATAAGACAGAAGGCCAGCAGTCATGCGAAGTGCCCGACTACGCAAATGTCGTTGCGGTGTGTTGCTACAAAAAGTCCTACAATCGGCCTCCTGCGCCACCGCCCAATATATTGATAACCAATGATATTTAGGAAAATGTTGAGTGTCCCTCCCTCTCCGCCATTTACCTGACAGCATGAGATGAGCCAGTGTTCTGGACCTTGCGTGTCCGTGCACTGACGCCCGGATGGCCATCGGCATGGCATCCCATTCGACCAGAATCCCACACTCCCGCGACCACCGACGCGCGGCGGTCGCGGGAAGAGATTTGGCGGGTCAGCGCCCTTGCCGGATCAGCGGACCGTCACCGCCATCGTGACGCGGCGGTTGGCGGGGGCGACCTCCTCGTCCTGGCTCATGTCGAGCAGGGGGCGGCCGTCGGCTGCCCAGTGGATGCGGCGTACGCGGGCGTCGCGTCCGTCGCCGCCGACGCCGTTGCCCCAGCTGTGATAGACATAGAGCGGGTTGCCGTCCTCATCGGTGGTGAAGGCGCCGTGGCCGGGTCCCTGCTCGTACCGGCGATAGTCGATGGTGCCGGCGGGCATCGGCACGCTCTTCTGGAGCGGTGCGGACCATTTGCGCCACGCGTCCTTCCGCGTCAGGTCGGCGTTCAGAGGGGCGGAGATGCCGTTGACGACATAGGTGGGGCTGACCCCGGAACTGGAATAGACGAGCGTCACCTGGCCGTCATGGGTGAGCGCAAAGCCGCCCTCGGCCAAATTCTCTTCGACCGATGTCTCGGGCACGATGATCGGGGCGGGGTCCCCGATCAGCCGTGTCGGGTGCGCAGGATCGACCTTCGCGATCCAGGTCAGCGGATCGCCCAGCGGGCCGGACGTCGGGATATAGCGCTGAGACCAGGCGTAATAGCCCTGACCGCCGATCGTGAAATAGGTCATGTCCAGGCTGATATTGGGCATTCCAACGCGGCCGAGCGGCGTGCCGTCGGCCTTGAGGATGGCGGACGGGGGCGACCAGTCGGCGGGATTGGCCGGATCGCCGCCCTTGCGTAGTTGGATGATGTGCGATTGGACGCGCGACCACAGGCCGCCCTCGCTCGACTGGTCGTCCTTGGGGTTGAAGCAGGGCGCGAAGAGGATCGACAGCCGACCGCCGATCTCATGGATTTCCGGGGCCCAGTAACAGCCTGCGATCACGCGCCCCTCGCTGGTCCGGTCGCGGCGCGTGCGACGGTTGAGCACGTCGATCTCGCGCGGGCGGCCGCCCTTGTCGTCGGCCAGGTCCTCGATCCGGTCGGCGATGCGGAGCGGCAGATGCGTGGAACCGACATTGTCGTTGTTCGTGTCGTCGGTCGCGGTGAAGAGATAACGGACGCGGCCATCATGTTCCCAGCGATAGATGTCGGGATCGGCGCGGTTATAGGCCAGGATCGCCGGATAGCGGCGCTGGCGGACCGTGCCATGGACCAGATAGCGGCCAGGGCGGTCGAGCTTGGCAAGATCGGCGGCGTCCCAGTCGACGGCGCGGGTGGCGGTCGAGCCGTCCGAATAGCCCAGCGTGGCGCGCACGGCCTTCAGGGTGGCGCGCTGGCGGCGGGTGACGGTCTGCGGCGCGACCTGGGCCGTGACGTTGACGATTCGGCCGAAACGGTTGGCGAGCGCGGTCGCGGTGGTCGGCGCGATCGCGAGCATGTCGCCATCGGTGGTGGCGATGGCCCCCGTGCGCACCGCGCCGACATTGCCCACAGAGACGATGGTCGAGCGGCGGCTGCCATAAGGCGTGTCATGCTCTTCCGTCCGCGCCAGATCGGTCACGGTCGTCCAGCGCGACTGGCCGGTGCGGTCGGTCCATGACACAAGGTAGCGCCGGGCGGCCGAATCCCAGACAGCCCGGGGTCTTGTCACGCCGTTGGCAGGGCCCAGGTCGAGGGTGCCGAGTTCGGTGAAGTCGGCGGGCCGCCGGGGATCGCTGCGGAAGATCAGGGTCGCGGTCGCATCGGGGTCGGGCTTGCCTGCCATGTCGACGCGCGTGGCGATGACGCCCAGTGCGCCATCGGCGAAATGGAAGAGCGACGGATCGGCCACCCCGCGCAGGGCGACCCGGTCGAGGCCGATCGAGTCGCCCTTTGCGAACAGCACGCCATGATCGTCGTTGAGCGGACCGGACCGGCCATTGGCATCGGTTAGCGCCAGATGCACGCTGCGGGCCACCGTCGGCTGGTTCACGGCCTCCGCCGTGGTGGGCGTACGGCTATAGGCGCGCAGGCGACGCGCGTCGGTGCCCAGCACCGTCACGGCGAAGTGCTTGGTCTGCGCCGTGCCGTCCGGCAGGGTCAGTGTGCCCGCCAGATGGACGAGGCGCTCCTTGCCGTCGGGATTGGTGAGGATGCCGTCGTTCACGACCCCGCCATCCGCGCGCCAGCGAACGCCATGACCATCGGGCACGGGCAATCGTGTCCCCGACGCCAGGACCGGCGGCACGACCCAGCGATCGGTGAGGCTGGCGTCCTGGGCCTGGGACGGGGCCGGGTTCCAATGCGCGACCAGCGCATCGCGCTCGGCCGCGGTGATCGGCATCACCGTACCATGGCGCGGCGAGCGGGGCAGGTGGAAGCCGCGTGGAATGGTCCACTTGATCTTGCCGTCGAGCGACTGGGTGGCGAGCGGGATATATCCGACCCCGCCATAATGATCGACCCACAGGAAATAGCGAAAGCCGCTGGCATCGCCGGGATTGGCGCGGAACGGGGTCGGCCCCTCTACCTCGGGCGTGCCGGCGCGTCGGCCGATGCAGCGGTCCACGATCCGCCAAGCGCCCGAGTCGCCGGTCGCACGAAGGGAGGGGGAGACCTGGGCCAGGATATCGGCGGACGGACAGCCATCGGTGTCGGTGATCTTGGTGAAGCGGTAATAGCGGTCCCCGTCCTTCAGGACCGTCGCGTCGATCATCCCCTTGTCCTTCACCGCGCCGGGGACATCGGTGGACTTGAACCAGGGCGTCGGCGGGGTGAAGTGGCGGAAGTCACGGGTGATCGCGCTCAGGATTTGCGGGCCATTGCCGTCCGAGACCTTATGCGCGGCGTCCTTGTAGAGCGTCGAAGTCCAATAGACGACATAGGCGCCGATGCTGGGATCGTAGCTGGCCTCGGGGGCCCAGGTCATGCCCGCATTGGGCAAATTGACCCGAACATGACGCTGCTGGCCCCAATGGACCAGATCGGTCGACTCCCAGATTTCGAGATACTGGCTGCCCTGGTCGGTCGACCCGCCCCAGCCGGTGCGGCCCGCCGACAGGTCGGTGGCGAGCAGGAAGAACCGGTCGCCCTCGGCGGAGCGCATGATGAAGGGATCGCGCAGCCCGCGCGTGCCTTCTGTGGATTCGAGAATGGGTTGGGCGTCGTTCAACGTCTTCCACTGCAGGGCGTTGTTGCCGTCGGACACGGCGAAGCGCACTTTTTCGCCCTCGACGCTGTCGCCGGTGAAATAGGCGAAGACATAGGCGGAGGGCGGCGATGCGGCCGGGGGGGCGGCGAGCACCGTGACGTCCAGCGGCACGTCGATCGGGCGGCGGTGGGGAAGGGTGACGGTGGCGGTCAGGCGGACCCGGCGGTCGGTCCGCCCGCGCGAGACGAAGCCCTTGCGAACGACGTCTTTGCCGTGGCGTTTGTCGGTGGCGGAAATGACCTTCGGATCTGAGGAGCGCCATGTGATCCGCGCGCCGGTCATGTCCGGGCGCGCGGCCAGGGCGGGCAGTTCGGCGGTACTGTCGGGCAGGGTCAGGCTGCCGCGGATCGGCCCGGCAAGCGACAGTTCGTCACGCAATGCCGCAGCAATCGGGTCGCGCAGCGGGTCTGTGGCAGGGGCCGCGCCACCTAGCGCAATGATCGCCATGGGCAGCGGCAGGATGCGCAGAAAACAATGCGTGGCCGTCATCCGGCTTCTCTCCCATTGGCGTGGCTGGCTTCGGTGCCGCCGATCGTGTCGAACGTTATGTCGGACATTTGTCTCGCCGCAAGTGCGGAGTTGCAGGCCCTAGTGCGGCGTTGGCGACCGACCACGGCCTAGCGCCCTGCTTTTGCGGGCGAGCCGTCAGGGCATGGGCGTGATGGTGATCCGGTCGATATTGGGAGCGAAACGCGAGCGGAGCAGGATGCCGGGCCAGCTCTGCGACGCATAGGTCCGGCCATCCCAGTTGGGCTGTTCCTCGCCCGCAATACGGATGGTGTTGGCCCCCGCCTTCAGCGTCACGGGCACCGTCATCTCCCACCAGTTGTTGGCGTTGAAGCTGTGCGGCGCACTGACCAGTATCGGTTCGCCGCCATTGACTGCAATGCGCGCGATCCGGGCGAGCGGGTCGGGATTGTAATGCGTCGCCTTGGCCTGTTCCTGATTGGAATAGCGCAGGGTCAACGCATAGGTGCCCGCACGGTCCGCCATGACCCTGGAGAAGGTCAGCGTGTTGCCGTTGCCCGGCGCGCCACCGATGTCGAACACCGCGCGGCCGCCGCTGGCCAGCGACGCCGCGCCGATGCGGGCGGTGCCAGCGACCTGTGCGGCTTCCGCTTCGTAATGGCGTGGGGCGGGGCTGGTGTCGGGCGTCACCGACAGGCCGCGCAGCGATGGCGATCCGGCGGCGGCGGTCACCACCACCTTGTTGATCCCGCCGAGCAGGAAGGCATGGCCTTTCGTCTCGCGGCCATTGACCGCCATCCGCACCGCGCCGCCGCTGGCGTCGGGGGCAAGGCGCGCCAGGCCGTCCTGGGCCGCATAGACCCAGAAGGTCGCGCTGCCGTCCTTCGCCAGCGTCACCGCGTCGTCGCCGGAGCGGAACCCGCCCTTCAGCACCGCGTCGGCGACATCGTAGCGCGCGTGGGTGGCGGCGGGATCGGCGGCGGTCAGGGTGATGCGGTCGACCATCGCATTGCCCTGCGTCCGCCCCCGGCCGTCCGGGCTTCGCGTCGAGAGCGTCAGGACGTGGCGGCCGCGTGTGAGCGAGACGGTGGTATCCGCATGGTCGAGCACGGCGGGCTTGTAGCCCAGCGGCAGGAACAGCTCGCCCGCCGCTTTGCCGTCGATCAGCAGATAGACGTTGGTCGGCCCCTGCGCCTCGGCCAGCGGGTCCTTGTTGAAGGTGCTGGCGAGCACGCTCAGGTCGTAGCGCCCGGCGCGCGGCACCTCGACCGCGAAGTCCAGCGCGGCGTCGATGCCGGTCCTGAACCCCTCGACCAGATAGCCGTTCGAGACGTGGAAGCGGTCGACATGATCGGGCGAGCCTTCGGGCCCGCGCACGCTCAGGCCGTCGCCGCGCCGGGCCGCCTTCTCCGCCTCGTAATCCTGTCGCCAGCGAGGGGGCACGGCGGCGGGCCGAACGCCCTGGCCGGGAGTGAGCACCAACTCATAGGCCGCTTCCTCGCGCAGCGCGGGCCAGCCGTCCTGGCCGAAGGGGAGGGCGACCTGGTCATCCTTCACCCGCACGATCCGGTCGCCGACCAGGACCGGCGGGGCGCTGTCGCCCAGCTGGCCGGTCCATCCGATCTCGCGCACCCGCACGCGGGCGGTGCCGCCGAAGCTGGCGGGGACATGGGTGAGGGCGACGGTCGCCGCGCCCGATGCGCCACCGAACAGCATCCGCATCTGGCTGCGCGCCGGGTCCAGCGTCGCCACGCCCTGCAGCGTATAGCTCTGGTCGGGATGCGGCGGGGTGACGGCCAGCGTATGGCCGCTCATCGTCGCATAGCGATTCAGCAGCCACCATTGCCCGTTGCCGCGATTGGCCTGGACGGCGGAGTCGCTCAGATTGCCGTCGATATTCCAATAGGCGATGTCGGCATCGACCTTTGAATCCTCGATCGCCGCGACCCACTGCACCATCTGGCCGGGGACCGAGGTGTGGTAGTTATAGGCATATTCGTTGATGTTCACCGGCAGGTGGCGGCCCTGCCACTGGGTGCCCTTGAACAGCCGGTCCTCCCATTCGCGGTACTTGCGCACGCTGGTCCGCACTGTTGCCGGGTTGCTGAGTTCGTGCCAGGTGATGATGTCGGGCATGGTGTCGGCGGCGATGGCGTGGCGCAGGAAGCCCTCGACCTCCGGATAGAGGATGCTGGTATTCGGCCCGGCGATCCGCGCGCCGGGCAGTTCCTGGCGGATCATCCGCACCGCGCGGTCCCAGGCGTCGTTGAAGGCGGTCGGGTCCTTCTGCCACCGGATATTGTTGCAGCTCTTGGGCCCTTCGGCGAACATGTTGCCGTCGGGCTCGTTATAGGGGACGAAGACGATCCGGTCGCGATAGCGCGGCGTCATGCCTTTCACCTGCCGCACCTGCGCGCGCAGCTTCTCGATATAGTTCGTGACCGACTGCGCGCAGTCGCCGGTCTTCCAGTCATAGGGGAATTCGCGGTTGATGTCGGTCATGTAGATATAGGTGTCGCCGCCCGACGCATCGGTCAGCAGGGTCGAAACCTCCAGCGCGTCGGCGCCGGGATGCTGCGGCCCGTCCTGCGCCTTGGTCGAGACGGTGCGTAAGGCCATCCCCTCGACCAGATTGGGGTGCGGCAACCGCGCGTCGTACAGGCCATAGAGCGTGCCCGACGCACCGCCATGAAAGGCGCCAGTGTCGCTGGCGAGATCGACAGTGATCGTCTCTTGCGCAAGTGCTGGCACCGCAACCGAGCCGAGCAGGGCGGCGATCAGGACGGAGGCGGAACGGCGGGGCTTTTGGGTCATGGATCGGGGTTCCGGGATAAGGGTCATGCGCCGCGCTCGGCGGTTATGCGCGCGATGGTGGCGCGGTTCAGGATCAGGCGGGAAATCGCAAAGGCCAGTGCCAGGTGCATCAAACCTGGGATGATGGTCGACAACAGGCGGATGCCGGTGAGCGACAGGGGCGTCTGATTGCCCGCCCCCGCCTTGTAAGACACCAGCACCAGCACCCCGCTGATCAGCGCACCGGCCACCGCCCAGGCCAGCTTCACGAAGAACTGGTTGAAGGCAAAGCTCATGCCCGAGGAGCGCATGCCTAGCTTCCACTCGCCATATTGGTCGGCCAGCTGAATGAGGGTGAAGTGGAGCGGCAGGGTGCAGCCCAGCACGATGCAGCACAGCCCGACCAGCACCAGCCACAGGGTCGGATAGTCGCCCGGCACGAAGAAGGCAGCGACGTGTCCGGCGACCAGGATCAGATTCACCCAGATATAGACGCTGCGCACGTCGAACCGGCGGGTGAAGGCCTGCACCAGGATCGAGCCCAGGAACCCGCCCGCGGTCGCGGTGCCGAAGAACAGCGCTTGATAGGTTGCATCGCCCTTCAGCACATAGGTGATGAAGTACAGCGCCGCGCCGCCCTTGGTATTGAAGATCGCGATCAGCAGCAGCGTCATCAGAAAAGTCCAGCGCAGCTGGTCGTTCTTCAGCGTGTTGGCGATGGCGACCCTCAGCGGCACATCGGCGGAATCGGCGGCGGCCACCCGCTCGCGCACGAACAGAAAGCAGATCAGGAACATGACGACCGCCGCCGCGCTCAGGATCGCCACGCCGTCGCGATAGCCGCGCGCGATGTCCGCGCCGCCCAGATGGCGCACCAGGATGGGCAGCCCGACCGATACGCAGAAGGACGCCACCGCGACCATCGCGAAGCGCACCGACTGGCACGATACGCCCTCGCGCTCGCTATCGGTCATCCGGGTGATCAGCGCGCAATAGGGCACGTTGTTGAGCGAATAGGACAAAGCGAGCAGGAAATAGGTGATCGCGGCATAGGCGACCTTGCCGTCATAGCTGAAGTCCGGCGCCTGGAAGGTCAGGAAACAGCTCAAGCCGACCGGAATGGCGGTCCAGAGCAGATAGGGGCGGAACCGCCCCCAGCGGGTGGAAGTGCGGTCCGCCATGATGCCGATCAGCGGATCGGATACGGCATCGAAGATGCGCAGCGACAGGAACAATATGCCGACGATACCCGGCGCCAGGCCGAAGACATCGGTATAGTAGAAGGTCAGGAAATTGGCGATCAGCCCGGTGACGATCGTGCCGCCCGCATCGCCGAAGCCGTAACAGACCTTCTCGATAAAAGGGATGGAGGCAGGCGGGATCGGAGCAGGGGAACCGCGCCGTTGCCCGTGATCCGCTGCTATGGCGTCGTTCGCCATCGATGCCGCCATGACCTTCTGCCTCCTCCGTCGGTCCGTCCTTTGACGGTTCCGTTGAAATCCCCGATGCGTGTCGTTTATCGCGTCTTGTCGAACGCCGCCGTCACCGCCGCGCCGTCGCGGATGAAGATGGGAATTCGGTGGACCGGCGCGGCGCAGCAGACATGCCCACCGCCCTCGACCCGCTCTTTGGTCCAGGCGTCCAGCCATACCCCCTCGGGCAGATAGACGCACCGTTCGCCGACGCCCGCCGCCGTCACCGGTGCGACCAGCAGGTCGGGGCCGAACATATACTGATCGTCCACCGTCCAGCAGTGCGGATCGTCGGGATAGTCATAGAACATCGGCCGCATCAGCGGATCGCCATGCTCATGCGCAGCCCGCATCAGCGATGCGACATAGGGCCGCAGCCGCTCGCGCAAGGCGGCATAGCAGCGCAGCACCTCGTACACCCGCTCGCCGAAGCTCCACAGCTCGTTGCCCGCGCCCGTATCGCACTGCGCCACGCCGTCGCGGAATGGCTCGGCGGGCGGGGTGATGGGATCGCGGTGGCCATGCATCCGCAGCACAGGGGTGAAGACCGCCCATTGGAACCAGCGGATCATCAGTTCGTGAAAGGCGGGATCGCCGACGTCGCCGCCATGGAAACCGCCGATGTCGGTCGTCCACCACGGGATGCCGGCCATACCCATATTCAGTCCGGCGCTCAGCTGATTGCGCATCGCCTCGAACGAGGAATGGATATCGCCCGACCAGACCAGCGCGCCGTAGCGCTGGCTGCCCGCCCAGGCGCAGCGGACCAGGCTGACGATCTCGGTCTCGCCCTCGGCGCTCAGCCCTTCGTGAAAGGCCTGGGTGTAGTGCAAAGGATAGGCATTGCCGACCGCCAGCACGCTGCCCGCATGATACCGGTAATTGTCGTAGTCATAGGCGCTATATTCCGGCTCGGCCTCGTCCAGCCAGAACAGCGTCACGCCCTGGTCGCGATAGTTGCGCTTGACCGTATCCCAGAGGAAGGCCCGCGCGCCGGGGTTGGTCACGTCGATGAAGCGGGTATTGCCCAGAAATTCCTGCTGCACGTCCAGCCCCCGCTTGGCCCGGACCAGATAGCCCTTCTCGACCAGCGCGGGATAGTTTTCCGAGCGGTGATCGACCGTCGGCCAGATCGAGACGAGCAACTGCGTGCCCATCGCCTTCAGCTCGGCGGTCATCGCCGCCGGATCGGGCCATTCACGCGGGTCGAAGCGCCAGTCGCCCTGCACCGGCCAATGGAAGAAATCGGCGACGATCACCGCCAGCGGAATGCCGCGCGCATGACAGTCGCGCGCGACCGACAGCAACTCGTCCTGCGTGCGATAGCGCAGCTTGCTCTGCCACAGGCCCAGCGCATAATCGGGCATCATCGGCACGGTGCCGGTGACGCGGGCGTAATTGCGGACGATCTCGGCCGGGCTGTCGGCGGCGGTGATCCAGTAATCGATCTCGTGCGCGGCCCGCGCGGTCCAGGTCGCGCCATTGGCGGCGAAATGCGCCTCGCCCACGGCGGGCATGTTCCACAGAAAGCCATAACCATGGCTCGACACGACAAAGGGCACGCTGGCCTGCGAATTGCGCTGCGCCAGCTCCAAAAGGCATCCGGCGAGGTCGAGATGGGGCTGTTGATACTGGCCCATGCCATAGAGGCGTTCGTTTACCTTGGCCTCGAAGCGGACGGCGATCTGCGCCACGTCGCCGTCCAGCACCTTGAACTCGCGCCCCGCCAGGCCCAGCGCGCTGATCGTGCGGATGTCCTTGGTGCCGACCGTCCAGAATTGGCTGATCGTGTCGCGCTGCCGCCATTTTTCCTCGAGCAGCAGCTCGCCGCGCTGGTTCAGGAAGCGGATTCGGCCCTGAAGGTCGACCTCGGCGGTGATACGGCCATGGGTGATACGTGCGGTCGCGCCATCGCGCGTGACGACCGGTTCGCTCGTCCCGGCGGCGTCCAACAGCGCGCCCGGCGTCGCGCCACGATCGGGAAAGGGGGAGGCACGCAGCCGCAGCCCGTCCGGCCCATGCGCCTCGATCCGCAGCCAGTCGCCATTATAACGCCACGATATCGCGTGTGCTTCCAGAACAAGCGTGTCCAAGCGCTCCGATCCTCCCCGTACCATTCTGCGATGGCCGTAAACGTTTACGGGTTGTCGGCCCATTGCGGGTCTCTGTCAATGCCGTTGTCGCGCGCTGTGGGGCGGGGACTTGTGCGAAAGCCTTGGTGTCGCGATCACAGCGGCATGGACATACGCGAACTCGCCCGTCACCTCGGCCTGTCGATCGGCACGGTGTCGCGCGCGCTGAACGACCGCAAGGACGTCAGCCCCGATACGCGCAAGCGGGTGGTCGAGGCGGCGCGCCTGCATGGCTATATCCCTAACCAGTCGGGGCGGACGCTGCGCAGCGGACGGACGGGCACGATCGGCTTCATGCTCACCCTGGAGCATGACAGTGCGATCCATGGCGATCCCTTCTTCATGGCGCTGCTGGAGGGCGTGCAGAACGGGTTGAGCGAGCATGATCTGGATCTGGCGGTCCTGTTGGCGCGCAAGGGCGAGGACGGGCTGACCTTTCTGCGGCGGCACGTCTCGCGCGGGACGGTCGATGGCTGGGTGCTGTCGGGCACGCAGCATGACGATCCGCGCATTGCCTTCCTCCTCGATCGCGGCATCCCCTTCGTGGCGCTGGGACGGACCGCGACGGCGCGTGACTATGCCTGGATCGACCTGGATTTCGAGGGGGTGGTCGCCGATGCCATGGGTCTGCTGACCGGTGCGGGGCATCGCCGCATCGGGCTGGTCGCGCCGCCCGCGACGATCAACAACAGCCATATCGTGGTCGAGCGGTATCGCGACGCACTGGCGCAGGCGGGCATCGCCTTCGACCCCGCGCTCGTCCATCATGGCGAAACCGATGAGAGTGACGGCGAGACGACGGCGCGCGAGCTGATGGCGCTGCCGGACCGCCCGACCGCGCTGCTGCTGATGGGGGAGACCGCGCCGGTCGGGGCGTATCGCGCGCTGCGTCGCCTGGGGCTGGAGCCGGGGCGGGACGTGGCGGTGATCGGGCTGCGCGACAATCCCGCCTGTCGCGCGCTGTCGCCGGACCTGACCTGCTTCTCGCTGGAGCTGGACGATTTGGGGCTGGCCCTGGCGCGTGGGCTGGTCAGGCTGCTGCCGGGACAGGAGAACATGAACGAGCCGCTGGTGCAGCGGCTGTGGGGCATGACGCTGCGCCTAGGCCAGAGCCATCTCGCCCTGGGCCAGAGCCCCATCGCCAATTGATCAGGGTGCGATCTCGACCTCGAAGGTAAACCATGCCCCCTCGGCATGATCGAACAACTGCACCCGCTGCTCGGTCACGCGGGTGGTGAAGTGGCCGGCGCTGCTGCGGTCATAGCCCCGCGCCTCGCCCTCGACGATCTCCATATGGATCGAGGTTCCGGCACCGGTGTCCTGCAGTTCGGGAAGGGTACCGCCGAACTTCGCGCCCCGATCGCCGTCGAAGCCCTGAAGATGTTCGCCGCGCGCTTCCGCCGCGATGCGAAGATGCCGGTCGGCCTGGTGGTCATAGAGACCGGCCACCTTCTTGCCGGTGACGAGCGCATGGGCGGAGGCGGCGACGACCGCGCGGATATGGGGTTGCATGGCCGCTGCCTGACACGGTGCGGCGCCGGGATCAACCTTGGCCCCGCCTTCGCCGGTCAGTGCGGGGACAGGCCCATGTCCACCCCGGTCTTGTCGTGCAGCGCGAAGCGATCGATCAGGTCGGCGCTGGCACGGTTATAGCCGACGACTTCGACCACGCGTCCATCGCGCCGCAGCCGGGCGACGATCTTGTCGAGCGCGCCGACGCCCGAAATGTCCCAGAAATGCGCACCCGTCACATCGATGCGCACCTGACGCGCGGGGTCATCGGTGTGAAAGGCGCGGCTGAAGCGCTCGACCGAGGCGAAGAAGATCTCGCCCGTCACGCGGTAGATGGCGACGCTGCCGTCGGGCGACATGTCGCGTTCGACTGCGAACATCCGCTGCACCTTGCCCGCGAAGAAAATGCCGGAGAGCAGCACGCCCGCCGCCACGCCCAGCGACAGGTCGCGCGTGGCGACGACGACGACGACCGTGGTCAGCATCACCACCGACGAGGTGGGGGGATGCCGTCGCAGATTCGCGATCGAGTTCCAGCTGAAGGTGCCGATCGACACCATGATCATCACCGCGACGAGCGCAGGCATCGGCACCCGCCCGACCAGCGGCCCGAGTACCGCCAGCAGGAACAGCAGGAAGACCCCGGCGACAAAGGTCGACAGCCGCCCGCGCCCGCCCGAGGTGACGTTGATCACCGATTGGCCGATCATCGCGCAGCCGCCCATGCCGCCGAACAGCGCAGCGATGATGTTCGCGCCGCCTTGCCCCGCACATTCGCGGCGCTTGTTGCTGTCGGTATCGGTCATGTCGTCGACGATCTGCGCGGTCAGCAGTGATTCCAGAAGCCCGACCGCCGCCATCGTCAGCGAATAGGGCAGGATGATGCGCAGCGTATCCAGGGTCAGCGGCACCTGCGGTAGCGCAAAGCTGGGCAATCCTTCGGGCAGCTTGCCCATGTCGCCGACCGTGTGGACCGACAGGCCCAGCCCGATGCTGATCGTGCTTAGCACCAGGATCGCGACGAGCGGCGAGGGGATCGCCCTGGTGATCCGGGGAAAGCCATAGATGATGGCCAGGCCGCCCGCGACCATCGCATAGGTCTGCCACCCGACATGGGTCAGCTGCGGCAGCTGCGCCAGGAAGATCAGGATGGCGAGCGCGTTGACGAAGCCGGTGATGACCGACCGCGACACGAACTGCATCACCAGGTCGAGGCGGAGCAGCCCCGCCAGCATCTGGAACAGGCCCATCAGGATCGTCGCGGCGAACAGATATTCGACACCGTGCTCGCGGACCAGCGGCCCGACCAGCACCGCGACGGCGGCGGTCGCGGCGGAGACCATGCCGGGCCGTCCGCCGATCAGCGCGATGGTGATCGCGATCGCGACCGAGGCATAAAGGCCGACGCGCGGATCGACGCCCGCGATGATCGAAAAGCCGATCGCCTCGGGGATCAGCGCAAGCGCGACGACGATGCCGGCCAGCATGTCGGCCCGCGCAGCGGCGGCACCGGTAAACCATTGGCGGCGATAAACGGAGAAGTTGAAAGTCATTGAAAATCCACAACAGGGAACAGCACGCCGTGGGGCGTTTGAGGCGTTCGTGCATGTTGTTGTCCGGCGGATCGGCGGCCGGAATAGCCACCCGGAATTTCACCGGGTCCTTGCGAATGATGGTGCCCATAGGCGATTCCGACCGGGTGACGCAACCGCCGGGCGCCTTTTCCCACGGTTGACCTTCGCGGCGACGGGCGTCAGCATCATGTCCGACAAAAAGGGAGGATGGTCGATGGGAATTCGTGTCGCCGCCGGGCGGGCGCTGGCCGCCGCTGCGTTCTGTGCCACGCCGCTATTCGCGCAGCAGACAAGGCCCGTCACCATTACCGTCGATGCCGGGCGCACCACCGGAACATTGCCGCCGGTCTGGCGCTTCTTCGGCGCGGACGAGCCGAACTATGCGACGATGAAGGACGGGCGCAAGCTGCTGCTCGAACTCGGGAAGCTGCGGCCGGGCGGCGTCTATTTCCGAGCGCACAACCTGCTCAACACCGGCGACGGCACATCCGCTTTCAAATGGGGCAGCACCAACGTCTACACTGAGACGAAGGACGGCAAGCCCGTCTATGACTGGACGGGCGTCGACCGGATCATCGACACCTATCTGGCGCGCGGCGTGCGGCCCTATCTCCAGATCGGCTTCATGCCAGAGGCTTTGTCGACCGCGCCGCCGGGCACGCCGTACCAGCACAGCTGGCGGCCGGGCTTCGACTATGACGCGATCATCTCGGGTTGGGCCTATCCGCCCAAGGATTACGACAAGTGGCGCGAGCTGGTCTATCAATGGACCCGCCACAATGTCGAACGCTATGGCCGCGCCGAGGTCGAACGCTGGTATTTCGAGGTGTGGAACGAGGCGAACGGCGCCTATTGGAAGGCCTCGCCCGAAGAATTCTACAAGCTTCACGATTATGCCGTCGACGGCGTGCGCCGCGCCTTGCCCACCGCGCGGGTCGGCGGGCCGGATTCGGCGGGGGCGGGCGGCGCCTTCATGGACGGCTTCCTGCGCCATGTGACCAGCGGCACCAACTACGCCACCGGCCAGACCGGTACGCCGACCGACTTCCTCGCCTTCCATGCCAAGGGGCAGCCGAGCTTCGTCGATGGCCATGTCCGCATGGGCATCGCGACCCAGCTGAAGGAGGTTGATCGCGGCTTCGTGAAGGCGACCGCGATCCCCGCGCTCGCCACCAAGCCGGTGGTCATCGGCGAAAGCGATCCCGAAGGGTGCGCGGCCTGTCCCGGGCCTGAAAACGCCTATCGCAACGGCACCATGTACTCCAGCTACACGGCGGCGAGCTTCGCGCGGATCTGGGAACTGGCGGAGCGGCGGCATGTCAATCTGGAAGGCGTGCTGTCCTGGTCCTTCGAGTTCGAGAACCAGCCCTGGTTTGCGGGTTATCGGCAATTGGCGAGCAACGGCGTGCCCTCGGCGGTGCTCAACGTCTTTCGCCTGTTCGCCCAGCTTGGTCCCGACCGGCTGGCCGCGGTCAGCGATGCGCAGGTGCCGCTTGACATCGCGATGACGCAAGGGGTGCGGGGGGCCGCAGACATCGGCACCATCGCGACCCGGATGGCGGACGGACGCGTTGCGATCCTGGTCTGGCATTATCATGACGACGATGTGCCCGGCCCGGCGGCGGCGATCCAACTGTCGGTGGCCGGGTGGAAGGGCACTGTGCCGTCTTCGGCCAGGCTCTGGCGGGTCGATGGCGATCACGCCAATGCCTATGCCGCCTGGAAAGCGATGGGCGCGCCGCAATCCCCCGACCAGACGCAATATGCCGCACTGGAAAAGTCGGCGGAGATGCACCCCGAGACGTTGAACCTGACGCCAAAGGGAAGGGCCGTGACGGGAACGCTCGTCCTGCCGCGCCAGGGCGTGGCGCTGGTCGTGCTCGGCGGGCGTTGACCCGCGCGAGTTGATCGCGACGCTCGCCTTGCGTTAGCGCGTGCCCGGGAAATGGGGGGGGCATGGCGTTTTCGTCGCTGTTGCTGATCGTCGGCGCGTCGTTCATCCACGCGACGTGGAACCTGCTCGCCAAGCGTGCGGCGGCGGTCGGGCCGGTCTTCGTCTTCGCCTATAATCTCATCTCGGTCATCGGCTTGCACCCTGGGTGCTGTACCAATTGTCGCGGGGCAGCATCGGCTGGACGGCGACCGGCGTGGGTTTCGTACGGCTCAGTGGGCTGCTCCACCTCTGTTACAGCCTGTGTCTCCAGCGGGGTTATCCGGTCGCCGACCTGTCGATCGTCGATCCGGTCGCGCGCGGCACGTGGCCGATGCTGTCGACGATCGGCGTGCTGTTGATCGTGGGTGAGATGCCGACCGCGCGCGGGCTGCTGGGGCTGATCGCGGGAGTCATCGCGCTGGCCGGGGCCTGAGAGCCGGTCAGGGACGCCCCGCCCAATCCGTAGTGACACTAGCTTGAGCGGGGCGTCGAGGACGCGCGGAAGCTCGACCTCGCGGGCTCCGTACCCTGCTTTGCGACAAAAGGCTCCGTTTATCTGACGCACCGCACCATTTTTGACCGGAAACGCGACGGACCGAGGACCCGGTGTCACGTAAATGACGCCAAAACGTCATCAAAGTTTCTCCTAAACTGCATCTTGGCGTCATTTGAGCCGCCTAACGCCCGGTTCGGGATCGACAGGGGGACTCTTCGGAGTCGGTCGATCATCGGGCGGCCCTTCGCCCGATATGGCAACGATAAGATCGGGAGTTTTTCGGCGATGGCGAGCATCAAGCGCTTCGGCCTCATTCTCATGACCAGCTCGGCCTGTGCGGCCCTTTCCGCGTGTGGTGGTGCCGACAGCGTCGCGTCGCCGGGCGCAGGCAGCGTGGTGATCGTGCAGCCCCAGCCGACGCCGACCCCGTCGCCCACGCCCAGCCCGACCGCCAACATCACCCCCGCGCAGTTCGCCGCCGTGACGACCGTCAACGGCGTGTCGATCACTGCTGACGAGCAGCTGGCGATCGTGAACGCCGGGTCCAACAACAATGTCAACGGCACCGGTGCCGCGCTGAACGGCATCTATCCGACCAGCAGCACCTCGCTGGTGACCGCTGCCGATCCATCGATCATCAACGGCTTCTTCACCTCGACCAACTATGTCGGCGCGCTGAACGGTCCGTCGGATACCGCGTTCCAGGGCTGGACCTGCAACTCGACCTCGGCCGAATTCGGCGGCTCGGGCGCACGCTGCACCGCGGTTCCGTCGATCGGCACCTATTCGGCATCGACCTCGGTCTGCCCGACCGGCACCATCGATGACGGCACCGTCACGCCGAGCGGTGCGTCGGCACCCTCCTATCGCTTTTGCCGCATCGACAACACTGTCACGACCACCAAGGACGTGACACTGCCGAAGATCGCCGGTGTCGTGTACCGCCTGCGCGGCCAGACCGAAGTCGGCTCCGACCTGGGTTCGACCGGCGGCGCGGGTGTCACGCTGACCATCGCGCCGGGCGTCGTGATCGCGGCGGACTCGTCGGAGGCGACCAACGACCTGCTGCTCGTCAATCGCGGCTCGAAGATCTCGGCGGCTGGCACGCGCGACGCGCCGATCATCTTCACCTCGCAGCAGAATCTGGTCAACAACGGCGTGTCCGACGCGACCCAGGGCCAGTGGGGCGGTATCATCCTGCTCGGCCGCGCGCCGACCGCCGTCTGCGCCACCGGCACCGGCCCGAACAATGCGGGCGGCACCTCGACCACCTGCCAGCAGGCCATCGAGGGCGTGACCGGCCGCTTCTATGGCGGTGCGAACCAGGCCGACTCGTCGGGCCAGATGTCCTATGTCCAGATCCGCTATTCGGGTATCGCCATCTCGGACGGCAACGAGCTGCAGGGCCTGACGCTGGGCGGCACCGGTTCGGGCACGGTCCTGGATCACATCCAAAGCCACAACTCGGCCGATGACGGCATCGAGATCTTCGGCGGCACCACCAACCTGAAATATATCGCGATCACCGGTGCCGACGATGACGGCTTCGACATCGACAACGGCTATCGCGGCTTCATGCAGTTCCTGATCGCGGCGCAGCGCACGCTGGGCGCGACCGCCGACAGCTTCTCGACCGAAATCGACTCGAACAATGCCGAGGACCTGCTGCCGCGCACCTTCGGCCGCTATGCCAACTTCACCTTCGTGCAGACCGCCAACGCCCCGGCGGCGATCCGTCTGCGCGGTGGTGCGGACATGACCTTCATCAACGGCATCGTGAAGTCGACCCAGTCGGGCGTGGCTTGCGTCAACCTGATCGCCGGTGCCGGCACCGGTGCGGACCGCACCACGATCCGCGCCGCCAATGCCGACCTGCAGGATCAGGGGCCGCCGGTCTTCACCTCGGTCTATTTCAGCTGCAACGGCCGCTAAGGCCCCGCTGACCATGCGCCCGCTTCTGTCCGGGCGCTCTCGGCAGGCCGGGGTGGCGAATATCGCCGCCCCGGCTTTCCTCCATATCTGATACGGGAAGACCCGGCCATGCAGCGACGCCTCGCTTATGCCACGCTCCTTCTGCTGACCTCCCAGCTTGTCGCGCCCGCCCTGCTCGCGCAGACGGCGGGGGCACCGGCAGCCACCAGCACCACCGCGACCAGCCCCGACGGGCAGGCCACGCCACAGAGCCAGACCCCGACCGGCCAGGACGGCCAGTCGACCGAAGAGCCGGTCGAAATCTCCGCGCCGGGCGTCGATGCCTCGGCCAGCAACGAGATCGTCGTCGTCGGCCGCAACATCCCCAACACGATCCGCGCCACGCCGCAGATCGTCTCGGTCCTGTCCGCCGCCGATATCGCACGCACGGGCGAGGGCGATATCGCGGGCGCGCTGACCCGCGTCACCGGCCTGTCCGTCGTGGGCGGCGGCTTTGTCTATGTCCGGGGTCTGGGCGATCGTTACTCTTCGTCGCTGCTCAACGGTTCGCCGCTGCCCAGCCCGGAGCCGCTGCGCCGCTCGGTCCCGCTCGACATCTTCCCAACCACCATCGTCGGCTCGGCGCTGGTCCAGAAGACCTATTCGGTGAACTATCCGGGCGAGTTCGGCGGCGGCGTCATCAACCTGACGACCAAGGCGATCCCCAGCAAGAACTTCATCTCGGGCGGCGTCACGATCGCCGCCGATGACGCGACGACCAGCGAGCTGGGCTATACCTATGCGGGCGGCGATGCCGACTGGCTGGGCTTCGACGACGGCACGCGCGGCGTGCCGCAGTTCGTGCGCGACGTGCAGGCGGGCAAGGGTTCGGGCCTGGTGCTCGCCCCCGACGTCGCGCGGCTGTCCAACGCCTCGACCACGCTTCTCCAGCGCAACAATCATCTGCCCGCCAATTGGTCGGGTGAGCTGTCGGGCGGCTCGGTGTTCGATATCGGCAGCGATCGTCTCGGCGTGATCTCGTCGCTGTCGCTTTCCAATACCTTGCGCACCCGCTCGGCGATCCAGCAGGACTCGGTGTCGCCCGATGGCACGCTGCGCAACGATTACCGCACGCTGCTGACCGACAACCGCATCGTCGCCAACGCGCTGGTCGGGCTGGGCTATGAGTTCGGCAACAACACGGTGCGCTGGACCAATGTCTACATCCACGACACGCTGAAGCAGGGTCGCGGATCGGCGGCCGAGGTCTACAACAACGCCAGCGGCCTGCGTTTCCAGCAGAACACCAACTGGTTCGAGCGTCAGCTGATCGAAAGCCAGCTGGTCGGCGAATTCAAGCTGACCGACGCGCTGAAGTTCGACGCGCGCGGCGCCTTCGCCAACTCGAAGCGCAATGCGCCCTATGAGCGCCAGTTCGACTATCTCTGCTCCAACCGCACGACGACCGGGCTGCCGATCAGCTATGACGGTGCGAACGGCGCGGGCGGGTTCCAGTGCAACGGCGCGTATCAGGTGACGCAGCGCTTCACGCCGTTCGCCTCGATCATCTTTTCGGAATTGAACGAGAATCTGTGGACCGGCCAGGCCGACCTTTCCTACAAGATCGACAGTGATCGTCCGATCACGCTGAGCACCGGCTATTTCTATCAGGGCACGGACCGCTATTCGAGCCGTATCCAGTTCAACTACCAGACCAGCGACGGTGCGGGCACCGCGCCGGGCTTCCCCTATAATCTCTATCGCCCGGACTATCTGCTGAGCCCGGACGTCATCAACAACGCCTGTCCGCTTCGTGCGGAGCCGAAATGCACGCTCCAGCTGCAATTCTCGACCCAGGCGGGCGCCTATGCCTATGACGCCAAGCTCGACGTCCATGCGGGCTATGTCCAGGCCGAGGCGGAAGTGTTCGACGGCCTGCGCGCGGTGGCGGGCGTGCGGTATGAGAACGCGATCGAGACGGTGACGCCGGTGCTCAGCACGGGCACCCGGCTGAAGAACGATTATTTCCTGCCGGCGGGGACGCTGACCTGGAACTTCGCCGCCGATATGCAGCTACGGGCGAGCGGCGCCAAGACGATCTCGCGCCCGCAGTTCCGCGAACTGGCACCCCAGCAGTTCCGCGACCCGGACTCGGACCGCCTGTTCTTCGGTAACCCGAACCTGCGCGACAGCGAGCTGTGGAACCTCGAGGCGCGCTACGAATGGTTCTATGCGCGCGACCAGCGCTTCACGCTGGCGGGCTTCTACAAGCGGATCAAGAACCCGATCGAGCAGGTCGGCTTCTACACCGGCGCGGACGACCGGTTGCAGACGGGCTTCACCTATCTGCCCTCGGCGACGCTGTACGGTGCCGAAGTCGAGTTGCAGAAATATGTGCCGCTGGCGGGTCTGGGCGGCGACTTCTTCGCCACGCGCCGCCTCGTCGCGATCGCGAACTACACCTACACCAAGTCGAAGATCAAAGCCGACGCGACCTGCGTGCCCAACCCGGCGGTGGCGGCGGGTTCGCCCGGCCTGAACGGTTGCGCCTCGGGTTTCGGCCGGGCGCAGCTGCTGTTCCGTGACGGTGCGCCGCTGACGGGCCAGTCGGACCATCTCGTCAACCTGCAGCTGGGCATTGAGGATACGGCGGCGCTGTCGCAGGTGACGGTGCTGTTCAACTATGCCAGCAACCGCGTGACCAATCGCGGTCCGTCCTATCTGTCGGGCGACGGTTTCCAGCCCGATATCGTCGAAGTCCCCGGCATCCGTCTCGACATCGTGGCGCGCCAGGGCTTCGAGCTGATGGGCGGCAAGTTCGAGCTGAAGGCCGAAGCCCGCAACCTGACCCGTACGCGCTACAATGAACGGCAGGATTTCGGGAATGGCCGGTTCGTCTATCTGAACCGCTATAATCTGGGCCGCGTGTTCTCGCTGGGGCTCAGCACGACCTTCTGATCCGTTTTCAATTTAGAGAAAAGGCCGTCGTCCGGGTGATCCGGGCGTCGGCCTTTTTCCATCAGTGCGGGGCGTGGACGTCGACAGCGCCTAGCCCGAACAAATTTGCGGTTCGTCACCCCTGCCAAGGGCGTTCCCGATACCATTTGGTAATCACGTACTTCACCCCGGCTCGCACCTTCATTGCCTGGTGCAGGGTGGCCGGATTGGTCGAGCCGTCCGCGCGGCGGTTGCTCCAGGCCACCATCTTGCCGGGTTCGGGCTGGATCAGCTTGTCTACCACCTTGAACCGGGTCGCACCGCCAGCCTCGGGCGTGTTGAGGTACAGCATCACCGTCCAGGTCCGATTGCCCGACAGCGCGCAATATTGGTGATAGTCCAGCCCCTTGGGCTCGAAATAATCAGTATGCTGCTTGAATTCCTGCCCCACCGCATAGCGTTGGCCCTGGATCGGCTCGCCATATTCTGGGGACAGGCCGGTCAGCATCGCGATGCGGCGTTCGGTCTCGATTACTGCCGGATCGTCGGCGGGCAGGTCGCCGGTCTCGCTGGTGCGATAGGCGGCATCGCCATTGGAATCGGCGATGGTCGACGGGCGGCGGACCGCATCGATCCGCCTCATCAGCGCGGTGCAGATTTCGGGCGTCAGCACGTCGCGCTTTACGAACAGTGTCAGCTTGGGGCTGGGCAGTCGCTGCACGCCGGGCGTTGCGCTCAATCGAGTGATGATCGGCGTCGGATCAAGGCCATTGCCCAAAGTCGGCGGGGCGTCGGGGAAGGTGTTCATCGCGATATCCATGTGAAACCTGTATGACACCCATGTTTCGGGGCTTTGACGCAGGGCTGTAACATGCCATGCCTAGACGCTGAACATGCGGACGGGGTGGGTTTCATGCGGTTGAGGCTCGACGCGCGCGGACGTCGCTGGTTGCGACGGCTGCCGGTCGTGAATGTCTATTCGGTGGCCGAACTGGCGCTGATGGCGGTCCTCGCCGTTCAGGGCGCACGGCTGCTATGGGTGATCGTCACGCCCGTTGCGCCGCTGGGCGAGTGGCGGCCGCTGGCCCCCGCTATCGCCGGATCGCCCGCCGCCATCCTCGAAGGGTTCGATCCCTTTTTCCGTTTGCAGGGACAACAGGGCGCACCCGCCGCGGTGACCAACCTGCAACTCACTCTGTTCGGCACGCGGATCGACGAGGCGTCGGGGCGCGGCTCGGCGATCCTGGCCGGGCCGGACGGTGTGCAGCGCTCGGTGTCGGTGGGCGAGGAAATCCAGCCCGGCGTGCGGTTGAAGGCGGTTGCCTTCGACCATATCACCATCGATCGCGGCGGCGCGACCGAGGACCTGTATCTCGATCAATCCGATGCCCCTCCCGCGCCCGCCGGCGTTTCGGCACAGGGCGGTCAGCCTGCGCCGATGCCCGGATCGGTGCCGCCGCAAGGGGGCGTTCCTATCGCGCAGTTGCGCACCGATATCGGCTTCATCCCCCGTCTCGACGGCGGGCGTGTGTCGGGCCTCGTCGTCCGGCCGCAGGGCTCGGGCGCGGCGTTCCGGGCGGCGGGGCTGCGCGAGGGCGATATCGTCACCGCGCTCGGTGGCCGCCCGGTGACGGGCCCGGGCGACCTTGACCGTCTGGCGGCGGATTTCGCACAGGGCGGTTCTCTTTCCATCACGGTCGAGCGGGGCGATCAGACGCTGCCGCTCGCCCTTCAGATTGCGGCACCACGGCCATGAAGAAGCTCGTCCTCGGTTCGGTTCTGGCGCTGGCTTTGGCCGCAGGCGCGCACGCCCAGACCACGCTCAACGTCCGCGACGCCGATATCCGCGCCTTCATCGCCGATGCCGCAAAGGTGACGGGGCGTACCTTCATCATCGACAACCGGGTCAACGGCAAGGTGACGGTGGTGACCGACCGGCCGCTGTCCAAGTCCGAATATTTTGAGATTTTCCTGTCGACATTGCGCTCCAACGGATTGGTCGCGGTGCCGACCTCGGGCGGGGCGTTCCGGGTGCAGCCGGTCGACAACGCCGCGTCGCAGCCCAGCCGGATCGGCGCGGCGGGCGCGAACCGCAACGCCTATGTCACCGAGATCATCCGCCTGCGCGCGATCGACGCGCCCAGCGCGCTGGAGACGGTGCGCCCACTGGTCAGCGCGCAAGGATCGGTCACCGCCAATCGCGCGGGCAACACGCTCGTCGTGGTCGACTTTGCCGACAATATCCGCCGTATCCGCGAGGTGGTTCGCCGGATCGACGCCGACAATGCCTCGACCCGCGTCATCGCGCTGCGCAACGCAGGCGCGCGCGAGATCGCAACCGCGCTCCAGACGCTGGCGGGCGGTGGTGGCGGCGCGGGGCAGGGCGGGGCGGCCCCCGGCGGCACCGGCGTGTCGGTGGTCGCCATCGACAGCTCGAATTCCATCGCGTTGCGCGGCGATCCGTCGAGCGTCGCGCGCTTCGCCCAGATCGCGATCGACCTGGACAACAAGGCCAAGAGCGGCACCGAAATCCGCGTCGTCTTCCTCGAAAACGCCGATGCCGAGCAGCTTCTGCCGGTGCTCCAGCAGTTGGTCGGCCAGACACCCGATCCGGTGCAGGAAACCACCCTGTCGCGCGGCAGCTTCACCCAGACCAACAACCAGGCGGGATCGGCGGCGGGCACCTCGATCGCCCAGCGTATCCAGCCGGTCGCCCAGCCCCAGGCCTCGAACGCGCCGGGCGCCGGTGGCCAGAACGGACAGCCGCCCGCGATCAGCACGCAAGGCGGCCGGACGGCCGCGGTCGTCACCCGCTTCGTCGGGGCGAACGCCATCGTCATCGCCGGGCCCGCCGATATCCAGCGCCAGATCGGCGAGGTCATTCGCCAGCTCGACGTGCGCCGCGAGCAGGTGCTGATCGAGGCGATCGTCGCCGAAGTCTCCGACCAGACCGCCAAGCGGCTGGGCGCGCAATTCCTGCTCGGCAGCCTGTCGGGCGGTGCGTTCGCGGCGTCGACCTATGGCAACACCGCGCCGAACATCCTGCAGATTGCGGGCGCGGTCGGTGCGCAGACGCTGGGCGGCAACCGGACCGTCGTCGTCGCCCCCGACGGGACGCGCACCGAAACCAACGTGCCCAACCAGGCCTATAACCAGCTGACCCAGTCGGCGGTGCAGTCGATCCTGGGCACCACCGGCGGCTTTGCCGGGTGGGGCGGACAGATCGGCGACACGGTATTCGGCGCGATCATCAACGCGGTGAAGAGCGACACGACCTCGAACCTGCTCCAGGTCCCGCACATCATCACGCTGGACAATCAGCAGGCGCACAGCCTGGTCGGCCAGGAAATCCCGGTGACGACCGGCCAGGCATTGTCGAACAATTTCGACAATGCCTTCCGCACGGTGCAGCGCCAGAATGTCGGCATCCAGCTGGACGTGAAGCCGCAGGTCAATGCGGGCGGCTCTCTGAAACTATATGTGCGCCTGGAAGTCAGCTCGATCGCAGGACCCGTGTCGAGCAACAATAGCGAGCTGATCCTGAACAAGCGCGCGTTCGAGAATGTCTTCACCCCCGATGACGGCCAGATCACCGTCATCGGCGGCCTGCTCGACGATAACGAGCGCCGCACGATCGAGAAGATTCCGCTGCTCGGTGACATTCCGGGTCTGGGCGCGCTGTTCCGCTCCAAGGCGCGCAGCCGGTCGAAGACGAACCTGATGGTCTTCATCCGCCCGACGATCCTGCGCACGCCCGAGGACAGCCGCCGCGTCACCGAGCAGCGTTACGGCTATCTCCGCCAGCTTCAGGGCTATGCCCAGCCCGGCGTCGAGCCGTCGATCGACGAACTGGTCCGCGACTATATGAACGCCGCGCCGCCGATCCCGCACGCGCCGATGCCCGGCAATATCGAGGACCCGCGCATTGCGGTGCCCGTCGCCAAGCCGGTCGAACCGATCAAGCGCCGTGACTGACGCACGCGAACCCCTCCCCACGGGCGACACGGTCCCTCTGCCACTGGGCACGCCCCTCCCGCAGGCGGGAGCGGATGGGGGAGGGCACCCCGCTCTCCCGCTCCCCCCGCCCGACGAAACGCCCGAGACGCTGGAACTGGTCGCGCCGCTGACCATTCCTTACGCCTATGCACGCAAGTTCGGCACGGTCGTCCACACCGCCGATCCGCTGACCATCGCCTTGCGCGAAAGCGCGGACCCGCGCGCCTTGATCGAGCTGCGCCGCCATATCGGCCGTCCCTTCGCCATCACCCGTGTCGAGGCGCCCGCCTTCGATCGGCTGCTGTCCGATGCCTATGCCATGGACGGACAGGCGACCGCGATCGCGGCGGTGGGCATGGGCGACGAACTGGACATGCTGGCGGACGGCATCCCGACCGCCGAGGATCTGCTCGACACCGCCGACGACGCGCCCGCCATCCGCCTGATCAACGGCATCATCGCCGACGCCGCGCGCAACGGCGTGTCGGACATCCATATCGAGCCTTATGAGACCGGCCTCGTCGTCCGCATGCGGATCGACGGCGTGCTGCGCGAGACGCTGCGCATGCCGCCGCATGTCGCGCCGGTGGTGGTCAGCCGCATCAAGGTCATGGCGCGACTCGACATCGCCGAGCGGCGGGTGCCGCAGGACGGGCGCATGGCGCTGACGCTGGGCGGCAAGCTGCTCGACGTGCGTGTCTCGACCCTGCCCAGCCGGGCGGGGGAGCGCGTGGTGCTGCGTATCCTCGACAAGGAGAATGCGGGCATAGACCTCGACGCGCTGGGCATGAACCCCGCGATGTACGCGCTGCTGCGCGAGGCGCTGAGCGAGCCCAACGGCATCATCCTGGTCACCGGGCCGACCGGATCGGGCAAGACGACCAGCCTGTACGCCGCACTGCGCCTGCTGAACGATGGCAGCCGTAACATCCTGACCGTCGAGGACCCGGTCGAATATGCGGTCGAGGGCGTGGGGCAGACCCAGGTCAATGCCAAGGTCGGCCTGACCTTCGCGGCGGGCCTGCGCGCGATCCTGCGCCAGGACCCGGATGTGGTGATGGTCGGCGAAATCCGCGACCGTGAGACCGCCGAGATCGCGGTGCAGGCCTCGCTGACCGGGCATCTCGTGCTGTCGACGGTGCACACCAACGATGCGGTCGGCGCGATTACCCGGATGCGCGACATGAAGGTCGAGCCGTTCCTGCTCGCCTCGACATTGCGCGCCGTCATCGCGCAGCGGCTGGTGCGCAGGCTGTGCCCGGCGTGCAAGCGGCCGGTCAAGGCCAAGCATACGGTGGCGCCGCTGCTCGGTATCGAGAACAAGGCGATCGTGTACGAGGCGGTCGGCTGTCCCCAGTGCAACGGCACCGGCTATAAGGGCCGGACCGGCGTCTATGAGGCGGTCCGCGTCGACGACACGATCCGGCGGCTGATCAACGACGGCGGTGATGAACAGGCGATCGCCGCCCACGCCTTTGCCCGGCAACAGCCGCTGGCGGCGGCGGCGCGGACGCTGGTGCTGGACGGCGTGACCACGGCGGAGGAAGCCATCCGCGTATCCCGCCGCGATTCCGACGCGGGATGAGTGGAGTGCGCGCTCTCCTCAAATACCGTACCTCCCCGGCGAAGGCCGGGGTCCAGTTGCTGTGCGCCGTGAATTCAAGTTCACGCGAAGCCGCGAAGCCGCGAAGAGAGATTGGGTTCGCGCAGAGGCGCAGAGAACGCAGAGAGACTGTCCCTTCCGCGCAAGCGGCCTTCCTATCTCGGCCGATTGGAAAAGCTGTGCGCTGCCGCGCACGAGACTTCTCTGCGCCCTCCGCGCCTCTGCGCGAACATGCCCTTCTTCGCGGCTTCGCGGCTTCGCGTGGGATAAGATTTCGATCTGAAACATTGCGTCCGCGCTGTCACCGCAACTGGACCCTGGCCTCCGCCGGGGTGGGGTCCGTTGATGAGGTACCGCACTGACATGGCCGGATTCGACTATGTCGCGATCGATACCAAGGGCGCGGAGAAGCGAGGATTCATCCCGGCCGAGACTAGCGATGCCGCGCGCGCCGCGCTGGAGAAGCAGCGGCTTTATGTCGTCTCGATCAAGCCGGGCAGCGGCGATACCGCCGAGCGGCGTCCGCTCTTCGGGCTGAAGCTCGGCCGTGCGCGCATGTCGGTCAAGCAGCTGACCTTGTTCACCCGCCAGCTCGCCACGCTCAACCGCGTCTCGCCGCTGGAGGAGTCTCTGCGCACCATCACCCGCCAGACCGAACAGGAGCGGGTGCGCGCGATCGTCGCGACGGTGCATCAGGGCGTCACCGAAGGCCGCCGTCTGGCCGATGCCATGGCGCGCGAGCCCAAGAGCTTCCCCCCCCTCTACCGCGCGATGGTCGCGGCGGGGGAGAGCTCGGGCACGTTGCCGACCATCCTAGACCGGCTGGCGGCCTTGCTCGAACGGCAGGCGGAGATTCGCGGCAAGCTGATCACCGCGCTGGCCTATCCGACGATCCTGGCCGTGGTGGCGATGGGCGTCGTCACCGCGTTGATGATGTTCGTCGTGCCGCAGGTGGTCGAGCAGTTCGATACGGTCGGGCAGGAGCTGCCCTTCCTGACGCGCATGGTCATCACCGTGTCGGACCTGCTGGTCGGCTGGTGGTGGCTGATGGCGGCGATCGTCCTTGTCGGCGGCGTGGGCTTCTGGCGTGCGCTGAAGGTGCCCGCGATCCGGCTGTCTTTCGATACCTGGCTGCTGAAGCTGCCGCTGCTCGGCCGGTTGCTGCGCGACCTGCATGCGGCGCGGATGGCGCGCACGCTGGGGACGATGGTGGCCAGCCGGTTGCCGCTGCTCGAAGGGCTGACGCTGACCGCGGGGACGATCCACAATCGTCGCCTGCGCGTCGCCTCCGACGCTATCGTCGATGCGATCCGGAGCGGCGGCAGCCTGTCGGCGGCGATGCGACGGGCGGGGGTCTTTCCGCCGCTGCTCACCTATCTGGCCGCCAGCGGCGAGGCGGCCGGGCGGCTGGACGAGATGCTGGAGCGCGCCGCCGACTATCTGGAGCGCGAGTTCGACCGCTTCACCGCCACCGCGCTGTCGCTGCTGGAGCCAGCGATCATCGTCGTGATGGGCGGCGTGGTCGCGACGATCGTGCTATCCATCCTGCTGCCGATCCTCCAGCTCAACACGCTGGCCGGACAATAAGTCGAGAGGACATGTTGATGCGTACCCCCACCCACCGGCGAATCCGCCGCAAGCGTCCGGCCAATGGCTTCACGCTCGTCGAACTCATGGTCGTCATCGTCATCATCGGCCTGCTGGCGACGATCGTCGCGCTGAACGTGCTGCCCTCGGGCGACACCGCCAAGATTCAGAAGGCCAAGGCCGATATCGCGAACATCGAAACCGGGCTGGAGATGTACAAGCTCCAGAACCTGACCTTTCCGACCACCTCGCAGGGGTTGCAGGCGCTGGTGTCGATGCCCGCCGGGCTGGCCGATCCGTCGCGCTATCAGAAGGGTGGTTACCTGAAGAAGCTGCCCGACGATCCCTGGGGCCGCCCCTATCTCTATGCCGCGCCGGGCCAGCATGGCGAGGCCGATGTCTGGACCTACGGCGCCGACGGCAAGGAAGGCGGCGAGGGGATCAACGCCGATATCGGCAATTGGGATAAGTGAGCGCGACAGCCCGCCTGGATGCCGGGAGCGGCGGCGGGCGGGGCCTGCCTGATCGGACGATCCCGGCCGCGGCTCGGGCGGAGCGGGGCTTTACCCTCGTCGAACTGATGATCGTCATCACCGTCATCGGCCTGGCCTCCGCTGTGGCGGTGCTGTCGCTGCCCGACCGGCGGGGTCGGGTGACCGACGAAGCGTTGAAATTCGCCGCCCGTGTCCGCGCCGCGCATGACGTGGCGGTGGTCGAGGCGTCGCCGGTCAGCATCTGGGTGACGCGAGGCGGTTATGGCTTTGACCGGCGGGCCGACGGTGCGTGGACGCCGATGACCGCGAAGCCCTTGCGCGTCGCCCAATGGGAAGACGGGACGCAGGCGGGCATTCCCGACGCCAGCGGGCGGGTGCGCGTGACCTTCGACGTGACCGGGCTGGCCGACCGCCCGCTCGAACTCCGCCTGACGCGCGACCGGGCGAGCAGCATCGTGCGGATCGGCGCGGATGGTTCGGTGCGCGTCGATGGGTGAGGGCGCCCCCACTCCTCCCCGGCAAGGGGAGGTGTCGCGGCGAAGCCGTGACGGAGGGGGGCTTCCTCAAAGGCAGTCCTGTGTGGAAGCCTCCCTCCACCATCCTGCGGATGGCCCCCCTCCCCGTGCCGGGGAGGACGGCTTCACCCTGATCGAGATCATGGTCGCGCTCGCCGTGTTCAGCCTGGCGGCGATGGCGCTCGTGCGGCTGGAGAGTGCCACGATCCGGGGGGCGTCGATCCTCGACGAGACCGTCGTCGCCCAGATGGTCGCGCGCAACATCGCCATCTCCGCCGTGACCGACCCGCAAGCCCCCGCGCTGGGCCGTACGACGGGCGCGGAGGTGAATGGCGGTCGCAGCTGGAAATGGACGCGGATCGTTAGCGGCACGGGCGACGTGCGGGTGGTGCGGATCGACGTCGCGGTGACCAATGCCGGTGGAAGCGTCGTCGGCCGGATGACGATGGTTCGCCCGCCCATGGCCGCGCCGCCGGTCGGGGTGGTAGCGTCGTGATGTCGCGCTCACGCATCCTCCTGTTCCCCGGCGAAGGCCGGGGCCCAGTCTCGGTGAGGCCCGATGGAGAAGGCGAACGTCGCGGCGCGCCTTCTACTGCACGGCAACGGGGCCCCGGCCTTCGCCGGGGGACGGACGGCCAAGATGGCTTCACCCTGGTCGAAGTCATGGTGGCGCTGCTCATCTTCGCGATGCTCGCCGCCGCGGCCGTGGCGATCCTGTCGATGAGCGTGCGGGCCCAGGCGGTGACCGGGCAGAAGCTCGACGCCATGGCGGCGGTCAGCCGGACGACCGCGATCCTGTCCGCCGATCTGGCGCAGGCGGTCAATCGCCCGACCCGCGACGAAGGCGGGGTGCAGACACCCGCCATGGTCGCCGGGCCCGATGCGATGCGTCTCGTCCGTGCCGGGTGGAGCAATCTGGACAATGCGCAGCGGCCCTCGCTGCAAAAGGTCGCCTATCGCCTGAACGGGGATGCGCTGGAGCGGGTCGCGTGGCCGCTGCTCGACGGAGCCGCGCCGATGGAACCGGCGGTGCTGATGGACCATGTCCGCGAACTGCATCTGCGCTATCGCTTCAATGGAGCTTGGCTCGACCAGTGGCAGGGCCAGCCCGGCGTCGCACTGCCCCAGGCGGCCGAGGTGACGATCGTGCGCGACGATGGCATGATCTTTCGCCAGCTGTTCCTGGTCGGCACCGGCTATATCGACGACAACAACATGACCCCGTCGAACCTGACACCCGGCGCGACGCCCACGCCTTCGCCGACACCCAATGGCTAAAGCGGTCCGCCGATCCGAGCGCGGCGCGGCGCTCCTCACCGTCCTGATCCTGGTCGCGGTGATCGCCGTACTGGCCGCGACGGCGCTGGAAAAGCTGCGCCTGTCGACCCGGTTGGGGGGCAATGCGGTCGCGATTGAACAGGCGCGCGGCTATGCCTATGCTGCCGAGGCGCTGGCGATCATCCGCATCGGTGATTTGCTCGAACGCTCGCAGGGCAAGGTGTCGCTGCTCGGCGGGTGGAGCGACCGGCCCTTCGCGCTGCCGCTGGGCGACGGGGCGGCCGGGGGCAGCGCGGTGGCGCGGGTGACCGATGGCGGCAACTGCTTTAACCTGAATGGCCTGGCGCAGAGCTTGCCGGGCCAGCCGGGCCAGCCGGCGGTCCTGATCGGCAATGCGGTCGAGGTCGCGCATTTCGCCAAACTGATGCGGCTGCTCGGCATCCCCGGCCAGGTCGCCGAACAGGTCGCCACCGCCACCTCCGACTGGATCGACAGCGACCCCAATCCGCAAGGCGGCGGTGCGGAGGACCCGCTCTATCTCGCACGCGATCCGCCCTATCGGACCGGCGGCGCGCTGATGGCGGATGTCAGCGAACTGCGGATGGTGAATGGCGTCACGCCCGAACTCTATGCACAACTGCGCCCCTGGGTCTGCACCCTGCCGGAGGCGAAGCCGACCATGGTGAACATCAACACGCTGGCCCCCGAACAGGCCCCGCTGGTCGCCATGGCGCAGGTCGATACCATTTCGCCTGCAAGCATATCGCAGGCCCTTTTGCGCCGCCCGCCGCAAGGCTATGCGGACGTCAGCGCCTTCTGGGCGCAAGTGTCGGGGGCGAGCGGGGGCGGCAACGTGGCGACGACGACGCGCTGGTTCAATCTGCGCATCGACGTCGGCGTGGGCGGCATCGGGGTGCAGGAGCGCGCACTGGTCGATGCGACCCGGCAGCTGCCGCGCCTGGTGGCACGGATTTGGGGGGAAGAGTGATGAGTGCGACCAACCTCCTGTTTCTGCCGCCGGGCGAGGGCGGCGACTATCGCTGGATGCGGATCGAGGATTCGCGCGTCGCGGCGGCGGGCGAGGGCCTGCCGCAGGGGGACGGCGACGTCATCGCGGTCGCGCCCGCCGATGCGGTGTCGCTGCACTGGGCCGAGATTCCTGCCCGCTCGACCGCGCAGGCCGCCGCGGCCGCGCGCCTGCTGGCGGCCGAGGTGAGTGCGGCGCCGATGGACGAATTGCACGTCGCGGTCGGCGAGGATGATGCGGGCAGCCGCGCCATCGGCATCGTCAATCGCGGCGCGATGGCGGGCTGGCTCGCACGGCTGGGCGAGGCCGGGGTCGATCCGGTCGCGGTGGTGCCCGCGCCGCTGCTGCTGCCGCGTCCCGACGAGGGCTATGTGCGCGGCGACCTGGCCGGGCAGGGCGTGGTACGTGGACGCGCCTCGGGCTTTGCCGACGAGCCGGGCTTTACCGAGATCGTTGCGGGCGAGGAGCCGCTCGCCGATCTCGACGCCGATGGGATCGAGGCGGCGCTGGGCGTGGCGGCGGCGAGCCCGGCACTCGACCTGCGCCAGGGTGTGTTCGCGCGGCGGCGCGGGTTCGTAATCGACTGGCGGCTGGTGCGGCGGCTTGCCTGGCTGGGCCTGGCCATCGTCGTTGCGACGCTGGCGATCGATTTCGTCCGGCTCACCAAATACAGCTTCGCCGCCGATGCGACCGAGGCGAAGATCGACCAGATCGCCCGCACCGCCCTGCCGCGTGGCGAGACCTTGGTCGATGCCGACCGCCAGCTGACCGAGCGGCTGTCGGCGGTACGCGGGCCGGGCCAGGGGTTCAGCCGGACGGCGGCGGCGGTGTTCGCCGCCGTGCGCGCGGTGCCGGGCACCGAGCTGACCGCGCTCGACTTCCAGCCCAATGGCGACATCCGGCTGGGCGTCGCGGTCGACCGCGAGGCGCTGGCCACCGACCTGAAGCGCGCGATCGAGGCGGAGGGCTTTACCGTCCAGCCCAGCACCTTCGTTGCGGCGAACGGCCGGATCACGGGAGAATTCACGGTGCGCGCACGATGAAGGCGCTGAAACTCTGGTTCGATGGCCGCTCCCTTCGCGAGAAGCGGCTGCTGCTGGTGATGGGCGCGCTACTGGTCGTGACGCTCCTTTGGGGCGGCCTGTTGCGCCCGCTGGGTGACGGCCTGTCGAGCGCGCGTGAACGCCATGCCGATGCGGTGATCCGGTTGGGCGAGGCGCAGGCCATCGCCGCCGAGCTGAACCAGCGTCGCCGCCGCCCGCCCGCGCTTGCGGGAACGCTAGCCGATACGGTGCGTGTCTCGGCGGAGCAGGCGGGCTTCACCCTGTCCGCCCTGACCGAGGACGGCCCCGGCCGGGTGCGCGCGCAGATCGCCTCGGCCCGGCCCGCCGCCCTGACTCCGTGGCTCGCCCGGCTGGAGCGTGGCGGCGTGCTGGTCGAGCAGGCGACGCTGACCGACAATGGCGACAAGACGGTGGGCGTTGCGCTTCTCCTGCGGACGCGGGTGTCCTGATGCGGTTGCGGATGACCACGCGGCCCCCGGTGTTGTTCGCCGCCATGCTGTTCGTGGCGCTGATCGTCTTCCTGCCGATGCGCCTTGCGCTGGGCGCGACGGGCTTGGCCGATGAGGGGCTGAGCGCGCGGCGGGTCGGCGGCACGATCTGGGGCGGCAGCATGATCGAGGCGCGGTTTGGCGATGTGGCGCTGGGCGACCTGCGCGTGTCGCTGTCGCCGCTGGCACTGCTGGTCGGCCGCGCCAAGCTGGCATTTGAGGGCGCAGGCGTCGATGGCCGCCCGATCGCCGGTTCGGCCTCGATCAGCCGCCATGCCATGGGCATCGATGGCGTGACCGCCAGCTTGCCCGCCGCGACGCTGTTCGCGCCGTTGCCGGTCACCACGCTGGCGCTGGAGGACGTGACCGTCAAATTCCGCGACGGCGTGTGTGAGGAAGCGGCCGGCCGGGTGCGTGCGACCGTGGTGGGGGAGGCGGGTGGCTTGCCCTTGCCCCCGACGATGATGGGCACCGCGCGGTGCGAGGCGGGCGCGCTGCTCCTGCCCATGGCGGGGCAGGGCGGCACGGAGGCGGTCAATCTGCGCATCCGCCCCGATGGCCGCTACACCGCCGACCTGGTGCTGACCCCCAGCGATCCGGCGGCGGCGGCCAAGCTGGAGCAGCTGGGCTTCGTCGCGGGGTCGGGTGGTGGATACCGACTTTCGGCGCAGGGAAGATTCTGACGGACGCGCTTTTGACCGCTTGACGAAACCGGGTGATCCCGTTTAGGGGCGCAAGCCTTCGCGGCGACCGTAGTTCAATTGGTTAGAGCGCCGGCTTGTGATGCCGGAAGTTGCGGGTTCAAGTCCCGTCGGTCGCCCCATTTCTTCCGGCCATTTCCTGGCCACGGCACCGGCCCCTTTCGCGCCCGTGTCCCCCCTCAATCCTCACCGATAGGGTGGCCGGGTCGAAAGTCTCGGTCCGGTTCCGCATTTGTCGGACCGAAGGACGAGCATGACGGACTGGGGCTTTCCCGATTTCGACGCGCATGAAGGCGTGCATTTGTTCACCGATCCCGCTTCGGGGCTGCAGGCGGTCATCGCCGTGCACTCGACGCATCTCGGCCCGGCGGCGGGCGGTGCGCGCTTCTGGCACTATGCCACGCCCGCGCTGGCGATCACCGATGCGCTGCGCCTGTCGCGCGGCATGAGCTACAAGAACGCGATGGCGGGGCTGGCGCTGGGCGGCGGCAAGGGCGTGGTGCTGGCGGCCAAGCAGGGCGACGTCATCACCACCGCGCAGCTCGAGGCGTTCGGCCGCGCGGTCGAGTCGCTCGGCGGTCGCTATGTGACGGCCGAAGACGTCGGCATGTCCGAGGAGCGGATGAAGGTCATCGCGACCCAGACCCGCTATGTCTCCGGCCTGCCGGTGGCGAGCGGTGCGGCGGGCGGCGACCCCGGCCCGTACACCGCGCACGGCGTCTATCTGGGCGTGAAGGCAGCGGCCAAGCGCGGGCTGGGCGCGACCGACATGAAGGGCGTGCGCGTCGCGATCCAGGGCGTGGGCTCGGTCGGCGGCGGCCTTGCCAAGCTGCTCGCCAGGGACGGCGCGATCCTGACGATCGCCGACGTCAACCAGGCGCGTGCGGAAGCGATGGCGGCAGAACTGGGCGCCAGCGTCGCCCCGGCCGACGAGATCCTGTTCACCGATGTCGACCTGGTCAGCCCCAACGCGCTGGGCGCGGTGCTGACCGCCGATTCGATCCAGCGGCTGAAGGCCAAGGTCGTCGCGGGTGGCGCCAACAACCAGCTGGCCACCCGCGAAGACGGCGCGCGCGTGGCGGAGGCGGGCATCCTCTATGCCCCCGATTACGTCATCAACGCAGGCGGCATCATCAATGTCGGCCTCGAATATCTGGGCCAGGGCGACGAAGCCGAGGTCATGTCGCGCATCGCCAAGATCCCCGAGCGTCTGGAGCAGGTGTGGCAGCGCTCGGCCGAGACGGGCCATCCGGCGTCGGACGTCGCGGACGAGATCGCGCAGGGCCTGATCGGGCGCTGACCTGAATGAGACTCACGCCCCTCCCGCAAGCGGGAGGGGATGGGGGAGGGTAGGCCGCAAGGGAAAGGCTCTGTGAGACATCTTGCCCTCCCCAAACCCCTCCCGTCTACGGGAGGGGCTTAAGAAGTGGGACGTGTGGCGATAAGCCGCTCCCTCACTCACACCCATCGAAATTCCCACACCGAAACCCGGTTGACGAACCGCCCCTCCACGCCCATTTGCCAATCGGACCAAATCCATCCGATTGGAGACCATGCGCCTTTCCAGCCTTGCCGATTATGCGGTCGTGATGATGACCGCCGCCGCGCGCGAAGGCGCTGGCGGGCGGAGCAATGCGACCCTGCTGGCCGGGCAGACGGGCGTGCCGCTGCCCACCGCGCAGAAGCTGGTCAGCCGTCTGGCGGGCGCGGGGCTGATCGACAGCACGCGCGGCACCGGCGGCGGCATCCGCCTCGCCCGCGCGGCCGATACGATCAGCCTGGCCGATATCGTCGAGGCGGTGGACGGCCCGATCGCGCTGACCGCGTGCGTCGATGGCGCGGCGCATGACTGCGGCCTGGAAATGCAATGTCGGGTGCGGCCGCATTGGCATGTCGTCAATCAGGCGGTACGCGCCGCCTTTTCCGGGGTGACGCTCGCGACGCTCGCCGCCGATCCTGTTGAATCGCAAGTGATGGACGCGTCCCCGCGTCCGGGGGTATTCGCCTGATGGCCACGAAGAATGCAGAGGCGCTCGCCGCCGCCAACAAGAAGTATGAGTGGGGCTTCGCCACCGAGATCGAGCAGGACTTCGCGCCCAAGGGGCTGAGCGAGGATACGGTTCGTTATATCTCGGCCAAGAAGGGCGAGCCGGAATGGATGCTCGACTGGCGGCTGAAGGCGTTTCGCCTGTGGCAGACGCTGGAGAGCCCGGACTGGGCCAAGCTGAACATCCCGCCGATCGACTATCAGGACGCGTATTATTACGCGGAGCCCAAGCAGAAGAAGACGATCGCGTCGCTGGACGAGCTCGATCCCGAAATCCGGCGGACCTACGAAAAGCTGGGCATCCCGATCGCCGAGCAGGAAGTGCTGGCGGGCGTCGAGGGCGCGCGCAAGGTCGCGGTCGACGCGGTGTTCGACAGCGTCTCGGTCGCGACGACCTTCCGCAAGGAGCTGGAAGCGGCGGGCGTGATCTTCCGCTCGATCTCCGAGGCGATCAAGGAATATCCCGATCTGGTCCGCAAGTGGCTGGGCAAGGTCGTGCCGCAGCGGGATAATTACTTCGCGACGCTCAACTCGGCGGTCTTCTCGGACGGCACCTTTGTTTACATTCCCGAGGGCGTTCGCTGCCCGATGGAGTTGTCGACCTATTTTCGCATCAACGCCGAGAATACTGGCCAGTTCGAGCGTACGCTGATCGTCGCGGACAAGGGGGCCTATGTCTCCTATCTCGAAGGCTGCACCGCGCCGATGCGCGACGAGAACCAGCTACACGCGGCGGTCGTCGAGCTGGTCGCGCTGGACGATGCCGAGATCAAATATTCGACCGTCCAGAACTGGTATCCGGGCGACGAGAATGGTGTCGGCGGCATCTACAACTTCGTCACCAAGCGCGCGCTCTGTCAGGGCAAGAACAGCAAGGTGTCGTGGACCCAGGTCGAAACCGGCTCGGCGGTGACGTGGAAATACCCCAGCTGCGTGCTGGCGGGCGACGGCTCGGTGGGCGAGTTCTACTCGGTCGCGGTGACGAACAACCGCCAGCAGGCCGATACCGGCACCAAGATGATTCATCTCGGCAAGAACACGCGGTCCACCATCGTGTCGAAGGGGATTTCGGCCGGGCATTCGGACAACACCTATCGCGGCCTCGTCCGCGTGGCGGCGACCGCCGAGAATGTCCGCAACTTCACCCAGTGCGACAGCCTGCTGCTGGGCGACCAGTGCGGCGCGCATACCGTGCCTTATATCGAGGTGAAGAACCCCAGCGCGCAGATCGAGCATGAGGCGACGACCAGCAAGATCAGCGAGGACCAGCTCTTCTATGCGATGAGCCGTGGGCTGGACCAGGAAGCGGCGGTCGCGCTGATCGTCAACGGCTTTGCGCGCGAGGTCTTGCAGCAGCTCCCGATGGAGTTTGCGGTCGAGGCGCAGAAGCTGCTCGGGATTTCGCTGGAGGGTTCGGTCGGGTGACGCTGACCCCGCGCGACGATGCTCGACGCCTCAACACCCCTCCCCTTCAGGGGAGGGGCCGGGGGTGGGGCGTGTCCGCACGGGCGCTCGATCGTTTGTCGGGCCATGCTCGCACCATGCGTCGCGAACCGACCGAACCGGAAAAACGGCTGTGGACGCACTTATCGCGGTCGCAACTGGGCGGCTTCAAGTTCCGGCGTCAGACGGTGATTGGCAACTACATCGCGGACTTCCTCTGCCCGGCGACGGGCCTGATCGTCGAAGTCGATGGCGAGACGCATGCCGATGCCAGTCGGGATAACCGACGCGACGCGGCGCTGGCGGAATTGGGTTTTAAGTTCGTTCACATCGCCAACACCGATGTGATGCACAATATCGAGGGTGTTTTGGCGCACCTGCTCGGCACGCTGCAAGCGATGCCTGTGCGGCGGACGCCCCACCCCAACCCCTCCCCTGAAGGGGAGGGGCTGACAGGGATATGACAATGCTGAAAATTGAAAACCTCCACGCCGAGATTGACGGCAAGCCGATCCTCAAGGGCCTGACGCTTGAGGTGAACGCGGGCGAAGTCCATGCGATCATGGGTCCCAACGGCGCGGGCAAGTCGACGCTGGGCTATGTGCTGGGCGGCCGTCCGGGGTATGAAGTAACCGAGGGTTCGGTGACGTTCGACGGTGTCGACCTGCTCGAACTGGAGCCGAACGAGCGCGCCGCGGCCGGTCTGTTCCTGGGCTTCCAGTATCCGGTCGAGATCCCCGGTGTGTCCAACGTCCAGTTCCTGCGCGAGAGCCTGAATGCGCAGCGTGGACAGCGCGACGAAAAGCCGTTGTCGGGTGGCGAGTTCCTGAAGCTCGCCCGCGCGCAGGCCGATGGGCTGGGGCTGAACCAGGACATGCTCAAGCGTCCGGTCAATGTCGGCTTCTCGGGCGGTGAGAAGAAGCGCAACGAGATGGTCCAGATGGGCATCCTGAACCCCAAGTTTGCGATCCTGGACGAGACGGACTCCGGCCTCGACATCGACGCGCTGCGCATCGTTGGCGACGGCATCAACCGCATCATGCGCGCGCCCGACAAGGCGGTGCTGCTGATCACGCACTATCAGCGGTTGCTCGACTATGTGCAGCCCGACCGGGTGCATGTGCTGGCCGATGGCCGCATCGTGCGTTCGGGCGGCCCCGAACTCGCGCTCGAACTGGAGCGTGAGGGCTATGCGGGCGTCGAGGGAGCCGCCGCGTGACGACCACGCTGGAACTCCCATCGACCCGCGAAGAGTCGTGGCGCTGGGCCGATATCGACGCGCTTCGCCGCGCGGCGGAGAGCGAACGGGCGGTGCCGGTCGCGGGCGCGGATCGTTTCCTCGACTTGGGCGGCGCGCGGTTGCTGTTCGTCGATGGCGTACTGGATGAGAGCGCCAGCCATCTCGGCCCGGTCCAGCTGACTCAGATCGACGCGAGTGATCATCCGCTTGGGCGGCAGGCTCTGGGGCGTGGCTGGTCGCTGCGGCTGGAGCGCGATGCGGTCGCCGAGCCGGTGCAGATCGTCCATGTGGCCAGCGGCGCGGCCAATCACCTGCCCGCCGAGATCGTGCTGGCCGAGGACGCGGCGGCGCAGGTCTATGAGACCTATATCGGGCGCGGCTGGACCAACCGGCTGACGCGCCTGAAGCTCGCCGCATCGGCACGGCTGATGCGCGCGGTGCGGTTGATGCAGGATGACGGCTTCGTCTCGCTGCGTGAGGAAGCCGAGCTGGGCGAGGGCGCGAGCCTGACCGCGACCTTCCTGGCGGCGGGCACGATGGGCGTGCGGATCGACGGCGGGATCACCCAGACCGGCGACGGCGCCTATGCCGAGTTCGGCGGCGCGTTGCTGACCAAGGGCGAATTGAAGCAGGAGTGCGCGGTCGCTCTGCGTCATGCCGCGCTGAACGGCCAGAGCCATCAGCTGTGGCGCGCGGTCGCCGCCGACCGTAGCCAGGCAAGCCTCGCCGCGCGGGTCGAAGTGGCGCGCGATGCGCAGAAGACCGATGGCGAGCAGTCGCTCCGCGGTCTGCTGCTCCAGCGGACGGCCACGGTGAACCTGAAGCCCGAGTTGGAAATCTTTGCCGACGACGTGAAGTGCGCACATGGCGCGACTGTGGGCGAACTCGATGCCAAGGCGCTGTTCTACATGCAGAGCCGGGGCATCCCGAAACCCCGTGCGCAGGCGCTGCTGACCCGCGCCTTCGTGGCGGATGCGATCGACCGTATCGGCAACGAGGTCGTGCGCGAGGCCTTTGCGGCGGATGCCGACGCCTGGCTGGAGGCGGCGCTTTGACGAGCGCCACGCCTCTCGACCGGGTGGCGGATTTTCCGGCGATCCCGGACGGCTGGGCCTATCTGGATACCGCCGCGACCGCGCAGAAGCCGCAAACGGTGATCGACGCGATCACGCGGGCCTATGACACCAGCTATGCCACCGTGCATCGCGGCGTCTATCAGCGTTCGGCCGACATGACGGTGGCGTATGAGAAGGCACGCGAGGCGACGGCACGGTTCATCGGCGCGGGGTCGGCGAACGAGATCGTCTTCACGCGCGGCGCGACCGAGGGGATCAACCTGGTCGCGCAGTGCTGGGCCGCGACCAACCTCAAGGCGGGCGATCGCATCCTGCTGTCGATGCTGGAGCATCACTCCAACATCGTGCCGTGGCAGATGGTCGCCGAGCGGTTGGGCGTCGCGATCGACGTGCTGCCGCTGACGGCGGATCACCGCATCGATCTGGATGCGATGGAGCGGATGCTGACGCCCGCATACAAGCTGGTGTCGCTGGGCCATGTGTCGAACGTGTTGGGCTCGGTGCTCGACGGGCGGCGTGCCGCCGATCTGGCGCATGGCGTGGGCGCGAAGATCCTGCTCGACGGGTGCCAGGCGGTGCCGCGCATCGCGGTCGATGTCGCCACGCTCGACTGCGATTTCTATGTCTTCTCCGGCCATAAGCTCTATGGCCCGACCGGCATCGGCGTGCTGTGGGCGCGGCCTGAATTGCTGGAGGCCATGCCGCCCTATCAGGGTGGCGGATCGATGATCGACCGGGTGAGCTTCGAGAAGACCACCTATGCCCCGCCGCCCGGCCGGTTCGAGGCGGGGACGCCGCATATCGTCGGCGCGCTGGGGCTTCACGCCGCGATCGACTATGTGTCGGCGATCGGGCTGGACGCGATCCATGCGCATGAGGCAGCTTTGGTCACGCAGGCACGCGAGGGGCTGTCGGCGATCAATTCGGTGCGGCTGCTGGGGCCGGAAGACTCGGCGGGAATCGTCAGTTTCGCGGTCGAGGGGGTTCATCCTCACGACATCGGCACCATATTGGACGAGAGCCGGGTGGCGATCCGCGCAGGACACCACTGCGCCCAGCCGCTGATGGACGCGCTCGGCCTGCCCGCCACCGCACGGGCGAGTTTCGGCGTATATAACGGACCCGATGACGTCGCGGCGCTGGTGGACGGCGTCCGGCGGGTCACGAGGATTTTCGGATGAGCGATTATAAAATCGAAGAGGTCGACAGCGTGGCGCAGCCGCCCAAGGCGCGCGTGCAGGACGTGGTCGAGGCCCCGGCGGAGCGCCAGCGCGATTATCTGTCGGGCTTCCTCTCGCAAAAGCCGACCGCCGACGATCCGACCCAGCCGGGCGGGGCGCTGTATGATGGCATCATCGACGCGCTGAAGGATATTTTCGACCCCGAGATTCCGGTCAATATCTATGACCTGGGGCTGATCTACGGCGTCGAAGTGACCGAGGGCGGCCATGCGGTCGTCACCATGACACTGACCACGCCGCACTGCCCGGTCGCCGAGTCGATGCCGGGCGAGGTCGAATTGCGGGTCTCGGCGGTGCCGGGGATCGCGACGGCGGACGTCAACCTGGTCTGGGACCCGCCATGGGACCCGCAGAAGATGTCGGACGACGCCAAGCTCGAACTGGGGATGCTCTGACCATGGCGACCACCTTGCGTGCCCGTCCCGCCGCGTTGAACCTGACGCCCTCCGCCGAGGCGCGGATCGCCGACCTGATGGCGCGCGCACCGGAAGGGGCGATCGGGGTCAAGCTGTCGACGCCGCGCCGGGGATGTTCGGGCCTGGCCTATTCGGTGGATTATGTCACCGAAGCCAAGGCGTTCGACGAGAAGATCGACACGCCGGGCGGCACGCTGTTCGTGGATGGCGGGTCGATCCTGTACCTGATCGGATCGACCATGGACTGGGTGGAGGACGACTTCACCGCCGGATTCGTGTTCCAGAACCCCAATGCCAAGGGCGCGTGCGGGTGTGGGGAGAGCTTTACGGTTTGAGGGGACGCTTCGGCGCCGCTCAATTCGAGCAGTCTTTCCTATAACCGTTCCCCGGCGAAGGCCGGGGCCCAGTTTCTATTCGGCAAAGATGGCGGGATGTCGCTGCGTGGGAGGCAAACGCCTCGCGCTGTCGAGAGTGCACCGCAACTGGGCCCCGGCCTTCGCCGGGGAACGGGTGGGGTTAGACCCGGTGTTCCAGCTTCAGGCTGGCGCCGTCCCATTCCACCGACAAATCGCGATAATCCGCCACTGTCGCATGGGGCGTATCCATCGCCCCTCGATGCGTTTCGGTCATCACCACCACCGTCATGCCCGCCGCTTCCGCCGCTGCGATCCCGGCGGGCGCATCCTCGAACGCCAGGCAATCCTCGGGCGCCATGCCCAGCCGCTTCGCGCCCAGCAAGAAGCCATCGGGTGCGGGCTTGCTCCGTTCCGCATCCTCGGCCGTCACGAACACGCCCGGCAGCGGCAGGCCCGCCGCCTTCAGCCGCACCTCCGCCAGCCGCTTAGGCGCAGAGGTCACGATAGCCCAGCGATCGGGCGGCAACGCGGCGAGGAACTCCGCCGCGCCACCGATCGGCACCACATCGTCGACGTCGAGCATCTCCGCCTCGGTCAGCGCATGGGCCTCCGCGACCGGATCGACGCCGGGCAGGTTTAGCCGCCGAATCGTCTCGACCGACTGAACCCCGTGGATGGTCGGCAGGAACGCCGCGACGTCCAATCCCTGCCGCTCCGCCCAGGTGGTCCAGGCGCGTTCGGCGGACGCGATGGAGCTGAGGATCGTCCCGTCCATGTCGAACAGGAAACCGCCAAAGGCGCGGGTCGGCAGGGGCGTGGTCATCGGCTGAGGGTCAGTTTGCCTGGAACACGCCGCAGGCGATGCGGCCGCCGCTATTGCCGCTGGGGTCGGTCTTCAGGTCGTCGGCTCCGGCATGGATAACGATCGCCGAGCCGTCCGCGTCGAGCAGCCCCGCCATGGTCGCGCCCGGCAGCACGATGCCCAGCGTGCCGCGCCCGTCGGTGCCGACGGTCATGTTGGGCATGTCGCCCTCATGCGGCCCCTGCGGGTTCATGCTGCCATGCTGGCGCTGGGTGGGGTTCCAATGGCCACCGGCGGTCGTGAAGTCAGGCACGTCGCAGCGACCGACGGCGTGGATATGCACGCCGTGCATGCCGGCAGGCACGTTCATCGCGTCCAGGGTGATGCGCAGGCCGCCAGCGACCTCGGTCGCGGTGGCGCGACCCGCATCGGAGCCGGTGCCGGTACGCAAGCTCGCGGTGGCGCTGGCACCGCCTGGAGTAGGGGAGCCCGTTTCCATCTTGGTCTGCTCGCAGCCCGCAAGGCCCAGCGCGACGGTGCCGATAGTCAGCAGCGTGAGATATTTCATGATGGCAGCTCCCTGTTGAATGCGAACCTTATCGGCATGTTATCCGCCGGTTTCCAGCGGCCAACGCATCACCGGTTCATAGGATGCGCCGCCATGGCCCAGATGGCTTTGATAAAGGACCAGGTGCGCCATCGTGAAAGGCTCGCTTGACAGCCCGGCATGGACCGCGCGCCATCCCTCGATCTCCGGCGCGTGGCCCGCCGATCCGGGCAGGCGGGCCAGCGTGATGTGCGGCAGATACGCACGCGACTCGGGCGCCAGACCGGCGCGGACGCACGCCTGGTCGACCTTGCGATGCAGGTGCGCCAGCGCATCGTGCGGGGTGACCCCGGCCCAGAGGGTATCGACCCGTCCTCTGCGATCGAAGGTGCCGACACCGCCAAGGCGCACCATGGGGGCGGGGGCGTGAACCTGGCCCAGCGCGGCGGCGATGTCCTCGGCCACCGGGCGGTCGACCTCGCCGATGAAGCGCAGGGTCAGGTGCAGTTGCTCGTCATCCTGCCAGCGCGCCTGGGGCACGCAGTCCATCGCGTCGGACAACAGGTCCCGGATCGCGGGGGGCGGGCGGAGAGCGACGAACAGGCGGACCATGACAAAATATGTCTATCGCATTCTGTAACGCCCGCGGGAACCTCTTCCGCTTGAAAAGCGTCGCGGAGAGGGCGATATTTCGGGTAACCGGCATGTGGCCGGGCAAAGGAGCAATCATTCACCATGGCAAACTGGTCTGATCCACGGCCGAGCGCCGCGCCGTTCGGTACCACAGCCACCACGGGCTCGACCGCCTATGATGCGGGTCTGCGTTCGTACATGCTGTCCGTCTATAACTATATGACGTCGGGCGTGCTGCTGACGGGTATCGTCGCGCTGCTCTTCGCATGGGGTGGTCGTGACAGCATGGCCGCGCAGGTCTTCCTGCATGGCGGCGCGCTGAAATATGTCATCATGTTCGCGCCATTGGGCTTCGTGTTCGCGCTCAGCATGGGCGTGACCCGCATGAAGACTTCGACGATGCAGCTGCTCTTCTGGGCGTTCGCGGTCGTCATGGGCCTTTCGCTGTCGACCATCTTCCTGGTCTATAGCGGCGGTTCGATCGCGGGTGCGTTCTTCGCCACTGCAGCGGGCTTCGCGGCGCTGAGCCTGTACGGCTACACCACCAAGCGTGACCTGTCGGCCTTCGGCACCTTCCTGATCATCGGTCTGGTTGGCCTGATCGTCGCCAGCCTGATCAACGTCTTCCTGCAGTCGGGCACGATGGGTCTGGTCATCAGCTTCGTCGGCGTGCTGCTGTTCGCAGGCCTGACCGCCTATGATACGCAGCGCACCAAGTCGATGTATTACGAGGTGCGCGGCACGTCGATGCAGGACCGCGTGGTCATCATGTCGGCGCTGAGCCTGTATCTCGACTTCATCAACATGTTCATGTTCATCCTGCGTCTGACCGGCTCCAGCCGCGACTGATTGGGTAGAGCAGAGCAAGACCTTCAAGGGCTCGGCGGAGTGTCCGCCGGGCCCTTTCTCATGCACAAAAGGAATGCGGCCATGCGCCTGTCGATCGACGTGACGCTCGACTATGTCGTGAAGGACCCGGCCGATATCCTCCTCCAGATCGAGGCGGCGGCGACCCCCGATCAGCGGCTGGAGCATCAGTCGTTGACCATCTGGTCCGATCACGCCGTAACGGCGGTGGCGGGCGAGGAAGGCATCGGCCAGCGTTGCTGGGTCCGCGCCGATCATGGCCTGATCGCGCGCTATGAGGCGATCGTGGCGATCGACCGACCGGCGGTGCGGCTGGAAATGCTGGGTGCGACCCCGGCGCGCGGTCTCGGCGGGGCGTTGATCCCTTATCTGCTGCCTAGCCGCTATTGCGAGTCGGACCGGCTGGAGGGCTTTGTGCGTCGGCGGTTCGGCGGACTGTCGGGCGGCGCGATGGCCGCCGCGCTGGCCGAGTGGGTCGAAACCCGGCTGATTTATCAGGCGGGTACGTCCAGCGGGGTGACGACCGCGCTCGACACCTTTGGATCGCGCAGCGGGGTGTGCCGCGACTATGCCCATCTGCTGGTCGCGCTGGCGCGGGCGGCGGAGATTCCGGCGCGCTGCGTCGCGGCCTATGCGCCCGGCGTCGATCCGCCCGATTTCCATGCGGTGGCCGAGCTGTGGCTGGAGGGCGGCTGGCATCTGGTCGATGCGACGGGCATGGCCCGCGCCGACGAGATCGCGAAGGTCTGTGTCGGCCGCGACGCCACCGACATCGCCTTCATGACCGTGTTCGGCGAAGCCCAGCTTTGCGATCAACGGGTTAGCGTGAAGCGACTCGACTGATCCAGGACAGGGAAGGGGGCAGGAACGGTTGCGCGTTGTGGCTCGTTGATCCGGTCCACTGATGATGGGGAAGTGACATGACCGACAGCATCGACGATCGCGCGCTGGACAGCGTTTCGGTCGCACCCGGCGGCGAGCAGGCCGAACAGGGCAATCGCCCGAACCCGCCCCAGCAGGATGCCGGGCAGGATTCCGACATCGCCGAGGAACTGGCGAAGAACCCCGAAGATGTCGACGCGCAGCTCGACGAGAGCCTTGACGAGTCGATGGACGCCAGTGATCCGCCCTCCAACACTCAGCCGGGTCGTGACGGTCCGGCGGAATCATCTGGCTATCGGGAAGACGATCGCTGATCGACAAAGGGGGCGAGAGGGCGGAGTCGATGGCGATCCGCCCGATCGCCCCCGCTCTCTATTTGCGGCCTAATTGCCGCAGCGGGCCGGACATGCCCGCTAAGCCATTGCGTGATCGCAACAAACATCGCGATTGTATCGCCTGTGACGCCTCTATCGAAAAATCATTGCCGTGATAACGGCTCGTCGCAATCTATGTTGCGGCGCGGTGCGTTTCATGTTCGTCTATCTCGGCTCGTTCAGCACTGCGTTAACCAAATGCGCGCATGATGACCGGGTTGGTTTCGATGGGCGGGGTGAACGCATATGGGATCGAGGAGCAGACCGGCCGAAGGCGCGATGACATTGGCCGAAATGAAGGAATTTGCCGGGTTCGCGGCAGCGACGCAGCGCTATATCCGCCGTTCGCTCGATATCGGGCTGGACCGCGAGGATGCGATGGCGCGCTGGTCGCGCGACGTGGTGGAGGCAGCCAGCATCCGCGCCCAGGCCCGGCTGTACCGTAACCTGCCCGAGATCCGGCATCTGATCCCGGTCGACAGCGGCCTGGAATCGCTGGAGCCGTTCATGGCGCCGTTCGTGACGATCGCGGCGTTTGATCTGGGACAGGGGCGGCTGACTAGCTTCTCGGCGTTCCGCTTCCTCTATGAGCGACTGATCGGTGCCGAGGTGCGGCCGTGGTTGCCGTCGGTGTTCTGCGCGGCGGCGGCGCTGCCGCACCTGCACCCGGAACTGCGCCGCAAGTTGCTTCAGTCGATCAGCGAGGCGGCGGCGACCGCGGCAGGCTGGTCGAGCCGCCAGCCCGCCTTCTTCCCGCATTGGGTCGAGAAGGTGGACACCAACGGCACTTCGCTTGCGAGCTGACGATAGTAGGTGACGGGCCGGGGGGGCCGTCACCATTACCGACAGGCGCGCCAGCCCATCGCCCCGCGATGGGCTTGGTCGAGGTGGAAATGGTCGGCGTGGGCGGCGTTATAGTCCGGTGACAGGGTGGTCGCGAACAGCTCGCATGCCCCGTCACGGACCCGGCGGAGAAACTGCCCCGCCGGGCCTTGATCCTTCCAGTCGCGCACGACGCGGATTTGTCGTCCGTCGCTCAGCCGGAATGCGGCGATGTCGATCGCATTGGCGCGGGCATGTTCGCTCCAGTCACTGGTGCTGCGCCCGCTGATCCGACGGCAATTATAGCTGCCCAGATGTTCGATCGCGACCACCTCCGCCCCCAGCAAGGCGCGCGCGGCGGGTTGGACGCTGTTCCATTCCCATAGCGCCAGTGAGGCGGCGACCGGGCAGGAAACGCCCAATGAGGCGGGGCGATAGCCGATGCTCCGCGCGCCGCCCGTGGTCAGGCGCACCACATCGTCATAGCCGCATTGTGCGCCGTCCGCTCGGGCGGGGAGCGAAGTATAGCGAATGCCTGCCCGCTCCAGCAGTGCGGTGCATTGCGCCTTGTCCTGGGTGAGGGCGGTCAGCTTGCGGCCCGTGAACAGGCCCACCGGCTGGCCCAGGTCGAGCGGAGCCCAGGGCACATCCTGCGGCCGGTGCCGCGCCATGCCCCAGAGCAGCAGTGCTGCCATCGCCAGTCCGACGACCACGACCAACAGGATCGTCCATCGCCGGAGCGTCCGCATCAGCCGCGCTCCGCACTGGCGACCGGCTGGGCGGTGATCGGATAGCCCAGATCGTCGGGGATACAGATACAGTCGACGCCGTCCCGCTCGGCGCGGAAAGGGGTGATGCGACGGATCGGCCAGGCACGCGCATCGGCTACGGCGCTGGCGAAGTCGGGATATTGGGCCAGCCGTTCCAGTGTCCGCCGGGTGGGAAAGATGATGCGAATCGCACCGCGATCGGCTTGGTCCAGCGCTTCGGCGGCGGTCAGCCATTCGGCGCGCACCGTCTCCGTGCCATCGATGACCGGCGTGGATTGGGCGCGGGGCAGGGCGGCGAGATAGAAGCGTGCATCGAAGCGGCGCACGGGCACATGCTCCGGGCACCAGCGTGCGAAAGGCGTCAGCGCGGCTGGATCGATCCGGCTTTGCTGTTCTTCGAGTGCCAAAGCGAAGGGCCGTCCCGCTGTCATCGCCGCGCGAAGTCGGGCGAGCCTGATGGGATCGGGAAGCGGCGACAGTCCGACCGCCAGGCCGACCTCCTCGATCGTCTCGCGGATCGCGGCGATACGGGCGGCGGCGTCTTCCGGGTCGGGGGCGTCAGCTGGGACCAGCTCATGGTCGCCGGGATCGACCCGCCCGCCGGGAAACACCATGGCCCCGCCCAGAAAGGTCAGCGCTGCGCCGCGCTCGACCATCAGGATTTCGGGCGGCGAACCGGGTGCGGGGCCTTCGCGCATCAGGATCAGGGTGGCGGCGGGGATGGGATCGGGGATCATCGAACGACCAACGTTCTGATCATGCGAAGGGGCCATGGCTAACCGTGGAGGAGGTTAGACGCGGAGAGGGCCAAATCAGGCTGATTTGCGATGTCGGGGGAGGCGGGGTGGTGGAGCTGAGGGGAATCGAACCCCTGACCTCTGCAGTGCGATTGCAGCGCTCTCCCATCTGAGCTACAGCCCCGCCCCGTGACCCGACCATGGTCGGGAGCGACGCCATTAGCCCGTGATTTCGGGCGACGCAACACCGCGTTGCCGCTGGCAGCCAAAAATTTTCGGTGGCTTTCGACCCCTGCCAACGCTCCATCCGTCGCGCGCGGTCCCGCGCCAACGGAACAATGTCTTGATCTTCCTCATTGAAACGCACGGAAGGCACGGCCCGCCGGACGAGCGGCGTCGGCCCCCGCAGGACCGAATTTCAGGAGGGTTTAGGATGGCTTACGACCGCTATTCCCGCGACGCCAATCGTGGCGACCGCGATTTCGACTATGGCCGGGACTACGGCTCCGGGCGGGACTATACCTATTCCAGCGCGCGAGATTACGAAGCTGCGGGCGCATTCGATGACGACCGCAACAACGACCATCGTCGCGGCTATGGCGCGCGGGATTATGGCCGACAGGGATATGATCACGGCGACAATTACGGTGCCTCGCGTCAGGATTTCGGCGGCCGCTATAACGAAGGTCGTTATGGCGAGGGCCGCTCGGGCACCTATGGCGCGTATCGCAGCGGCGGCGACTATGGCCGCGACAGCTATCGCAGTGGCGAGCGTGACTATGGTCGTGAAGCCTATCGTGGTTCGTCGTCCTACGGCGACTCGTCGCGTGGCTATGGTTATACCGGCGACCGATACGGTCGTGATGACCGTCAGGGTCGCGGCGACTATGGCCGGTCTCAGTCGCGCGGCGACTATGGTCGTCAGCCCCAGGGCTATGACTATGAGGATCGCGGCTTCTTCGCCCGCGCCGGGGACGAGGTCCGCTCGTGGTTCGGCGACGAGGAGGCGGAGCGTCGTCGCGAGGCCGACGCGCGCATGGACGAGCGTTATTACGCCCAGCAGGACCACGACTATAACCACTGGCGCTCGGGCCAGATCGCCGCGCTCGACCGCGATTATGACGAGTATCGCAGCGAGAACCGCACCAAGTTCCAGAACGAATTCGCGAGCTGGCGCACCGAGCGCGAGGGCCAGCGCGGCCTGCTCCCCAAGGTGAAGGAGCATCAGGAAGTCGTCGGTTCGGACGGCAGCCATGTCGGCACCGTCGACAAGGTGCGCGGCGACCGCATCCTGCTGACCAAGAACGACAAGGATGCGGGTGGCCAGCACCACTCGATCCCATCGCGCTGGCTGAAGTCCGTCGAGGACAAGGTCACGCTGACCAAGACCGCCGAGGAGGCCAAGGCCCAGTGGCGGGATGAAGAGAATGCGCGCGCCATGTTCGGCGATCGCACCAGCGAAAACGACCGCTATGGCCAGGCGAATCGCTATGGCCAGACCGGCGGTCAGACGAGCGGTTACGGCCAGAGTGCGACCGGTACGACCAGCTCGACCCAGAACAGCACCGGGACCACCGCCACCACGGCGGGCACCGGAACGACCTCGGACACCAATCGGGGTTATTGATAAAGAAAAACGTCACGACGGCGTGACTTTTCTTGGAGGGCTCGGGTGGACTTCACCCGGGCCCTTTCCCATGTCCGCTCCCACGCAATGAAAAGGATATAAAGATGAAGGCCTGGACCCTGGCGGCCCGCCCCAAGGGCACGCCCGTCGATAGTGATTTCGCTCTGGTGGAGCGCGATCTACCTGCCCTGAACGAGGGTGAGGTACGGGTCGCCAACCGCTGGCTGTCGGTCGACCCCTATATGCGTGGCCGAATGAACGACACGAAGAGCTATGTCCCGCCCTTCCAGCTCGGCGAGCCGATGCAGGGCGGCGCGATCGGCGAGGTGGTCGAGAGCCGCGCCGACAGCATCGCAGTCGGCACCTTGGTCAGCCACATGGCGGGCTGGCGCGACGAGGCGGTGCTTCCCGCCGCGCATGTCCAGCCGCTCCCCGATCTGGGCGTCGACCCCCAGGCCTTTCTGGGCCAGTTCGGCATGCCGGGCATGACGGCCTATTACGGCCTGCTGCAGGTCGCCGAAGCAAAGGCGGGCGATACGGTGTTCGTCTCGGCGGCGGCGGGCGCGGTCGGATCGACCGTGGTGCAGATCGCCAAGGCCAAGGGCATGACGGTCATCGGTTCGGCCGGTGGCGCGGACAAGACGGCCTGGGTGCGCTCGCTCGGTGCCGATGCGGTCATCGACTATAAGTCGGGTCAGTCGGTCGTCGATGCGCTGGGCGAAGCGGCCCCGAACGGGATCGACGTCTATTTCGACAATGTCGGCGGCGACCATCTGGACGCGGCGCTGGCCCATGCCAAGCCGGGTGCGCGTTTCGCGATCTGCGGCATGATCGACGTCTATAACGACGCCAAGCCGACCAGCCTGAAGTATCTCGCACGCCTGATCGGCAATCGCGTGCGAATTCAGGGCTTCATCGTGTCCGACTTCAAGGGCCAGCAGGATTTCTACCGCGACATGGCCGGGATGCTGAAGGACGGTCAGTTGCAGCGCGAGGAGACGGTGGTCGGTGGGCTGGAGAAGACCCCCGAGGCATTCCTCGGGCTGTTCACCGGCGGCAACAAGGGCAAGATGCTGGTGAAGCTGTAAATCGACTCCCCTCCCGCAGGCGGGAGGGGTTGGGGGAGGGAACCCGGCGAACCACGACTGCTTAGGCGGATGAGACTCCCCCGTCAGACCACGCGACTCACCCCACCCAACCGGCCAGCCAATCCGCCACCGCCTGCGGCGTCATCGACCGCGCATCGGCCAGCGCCGTCTCTCGGCCCGCATTGATCAGCTTGTTAGTCTTCGGATCGACGATCAGCACGGCCGGCACGCCTGCCAGCCGCCCCTTGATCCCATAAGCCGCCGGGATATCCATATTCTGGTCGAAGCGGCCGACATCGACCGTCACCACCTCAAAATGCTTGGCGACGAAGGGACGCATCTGCGGCGTCTCCATCACGCCTGCCAGCAAGCGGCAGTCGAGGCACCAATTGCCGCCCAGGTCGATCAGTACCCGCTTGTGCGCCTTCACCGCCCGCGCCCGCGCCGCCGCGATCGCGGCCTTCGCATCGCCTGCATGATAGGGCAGCGGCAAAGGCTTGGCCAAAGCCTCGAAACTGGCGACGCCGACACGCGGCGCCGAGACCGGCGCGGCGGCGGGGAGCGCGACGGAGGCGGCGATCAGGGACAGGGCGAACAGCCGGGATTTCATGCGAAAGGCTTCCTTCTATCGGATAGCCGACAATGGAGCCCGAAAGCCGCCTTTTGACAAGCCAGCGTTGCTGCGCGCGGATCAAGTTCACCTACGCCTTGCCAACATCGTTTACAGGTGTAATCAGTAACGCGAAACCAACGAAAGGGATCAGCGATGCAAAAGCGTGGTGTGGCGATACTGGCTTGGATGACACTCCTCCCCGCATCGATCCAGGCGCAAGCGCCTCAACCGAAAAACAATCCGCAGCTGACCGCGATGTTCGACGCGGATCAGGCGATCCGCGCGTCGATCGACCCCGCCAAGCCGATCGACATGGCGCAGGTCCGCCGCATGATCGCCGAGGACGCGATGCGCCGGGCGACCGCCCGAACGCTGCTGGCGGAGGGAAAGCTCTCCACCGCAGAGGACTATTATCACGCCGCCTTCCTCTTCCAGCACGGCTCGGACGCGGCGGACTATCTGCTCGCCCATTCGCTTGCGATGGCGGCGGTGGCACGGGGCAAGGCCGAAGCCAACTGGATCGCAGCCGCGACGCTCGACCGCTATCTGATGAAGATCGGCCAACCGCAAATTTACGGCACGCAATACACCCGGTCTAAGGAGAGCGGGGTGACCATGGACCCGTATGACCGCGCGCTGATCCCCGACAGCCTGCGCACCACGCTGGGCGTGCCCATGCAGGCGGAGCAGCTCAAGAAATTGGAGGGCATGAAGGCACCTAATGCCAAGCCATGATACAGGGCTTGGGCACCGGATACTCTCTCACGATTACCTCAGGCGGGGCCGGATCGCCTTTCGCCATGCTACCGAAAGCAACGCATAAGCGATGATCGCTACCACGATCGTGACGACCGTCTGCGTCATGATCACTCTATCATCGGGGGGAGGAGCGGCCGGGTCACGACTTCCGCCAAACAGCCCGAAAGAGATCGTCACGACCAGCCACCAATAACCAGCGGTCAGGGCACTTTCGACAAGAGCGACGAGGAACGTCTTCATGGCTTCCTACCGATGGCGAAGGGGATGAGGTTCACATAGTCCTGATAGCGGCCGTTGCCCTGTCTGGGCTTCATATGATTGGCGACCAAAAAATAGTCCTCGACGATCGAGGCCTGCGCCTCGATGCCGTAGGATAAAAACGCTTTTTGCGACTTGGTAAGGTCGCCGTAGCGATAATTGCGGTTCAGCATGCCGCGCGTACGGACCCACATGCCTTTCTGATGCTGCCAGCAATGGGTGAGTTCGTGGATCAACCACGCCGCGCTGAGAATCGATCCTGAAAAATCCGGTTTGTAGCTGACCGGTGGGAAATAGATTTCACCGTTAGGCGTAATGGCCGTGTCGCTGGGCTGGAAGAAATAGGCCCGCTCATTATGGACCTTTACACGACTATAGTCGATCGCAGTTCCAAAGACCTGCATGGCATATCGCAGTTCACCCGTCGTCAACGACCGGCTTACGCTTTTGCGTGCCATCCTAACCTCCCGGTTCGTCCTGAAACGCCGGACCGGTGGAATGGTGCCGCTTGGTGGAGCGGCACCCGAACAGCTTACTCGCCCGCAAACACACTCTTCAACTTGGCAAAAAAGCCCTGGCTCTCAGGACATTCGTCGCCCGTCTCGGTTTCGCGGAAGAGTTCGAGCAGTTCGCGCTGGCGGGTCGACAGACGAGTCGGTGTCTCGACTTCGATCTGGATGACCAAGTCGCCGGTGCCGCGCCCCTGGAGCACGGGCATGCCCGCCCCGCGCTGGCGGAGCTGCTTGCCCGACTGGATACCCGCCGGAATCTTGATCTCATGGCTACGGCCGTCGAGGCCGGGGATGGACAGCGAACCGCCGAGCGCCGCCGTGGTGAAGCTGATCGGCGCGCGCGCGAACAGGGTCGTGCCTTCACGCTCGAACAGGGCGTGCCGCTTCACATGGAGGAAGATGTAAAGGTCGCCCGCAGGAGCACCACGCGCGCCCGCCTCACCCTCGCCGGACAGGCGGATACGCGTGCCCTCGTCGACGCCCGCCGGGATGTTGACGGCCAGCGTCTTGGTCTTCTCGACGCGGCCCTCGCCGCGACAATCGGGGCAAGGATCGGCGATGATCTGGCCCGCGCCCTGGCAGACCGGGCAGGTGCGCTCGACGACGAAAAAGCCCTGCTGCGCGCGGACCTTGCCATGGCCGCCGCAATGCTGACAGGTCTTGGCGCTGGTCCCGGCCTTGGCCCCCGTGCCGTCGCAGGTGTCGCACGCCGCAGAGACATCGACGGTGATCTCGGTCTGCTTGCCGTGAAACGCCTCTTCGAGCGTGATTTCCATGTCGTAGCGCAGGTCCGCGCCGCGCCGGGCCTGTTGCCGGCCGCCGCCACGCCCGCCACCCATGAACTCGCCGAAGACGCTTTCGAAAATGTCGGAAAAGGCACCGAAATCCTGCGCACCGCTGCCGCCACCGCCGCCCATGCCCTGCTGGAACGCGGCATGGCCATAACGGTCATAGGCCGCCCGCTTCTGGGGGTCCTTCAGACAGTCATAGGCTTCGCTGATCGCCTTGAACTTGGCCTCGGAGTCCTTGCAGCCCGCATTGCGGTCCGGATGGTACTGCATGGCCAGCTTGCGGTAACGCGACTTGATCGTCGCATCGTCCGCGGTGCGCTCGCATTCGAGCAGTTCATAATAATCGATCGTGGTGCTCATGCCCGGTCTCGCCCCGTCCGCCCGTGCGCGCTTCGACTCCGGCCCGACCGGCGGGAGCGACGCCGCGAAGCGCTTCAGTCATGGGCCCCGGCTTCACTCAACCGGGGCGGTATTCAATCGCCAAAGCCATGGCCCGGCCCACCCGAAGGCAGGCCGGGCGCATGCGCCTTACTTGGTGTCGTCGACTTCCGAGAATTCGGCGTCGACCACATCGTCCTGCTTGGCCGCACCCGCCTCGGCAGACGGCGAGGCTTCGGCCTGCTGCTGCTTCTCGTAGATGGCCTGGCCCAGCTTCATCGCCACCTGAGCGAGGGCCTGCGCCTTATCGTTCATGGTGTCGGGGTTGCCACCCTCGACCGCCGTCTTGGTCTCGGCGATCGCCGCCTCGATTTCCGACTTCAGCGACGCGTCGACCTTGTCGCCATTGTCGGCCAGCTGACGCTCGGTGGTGTGGATCAGCGACTCGGCGTTATTCTTGGCCTCGGCCTCGGCACGACGCTTCTTGTCCTCTTCCGCGAACTTCTCCGCGTCACGGACCATCTGGTCGATGTCGTTGTCCGACAGACCGCCCGAGGCCTGGATGCGGATCTGCTGCTCCTTGCCGGTGCCCTTGTCCTTGGCCGAGACGTTGACGATGCCGTTGGCGTCGATGTCGAACGTGACCTCGATCTGCGGCACGCCGCGAGGCGCAGGGGGAATGCCGACCAGGTCGAACTGACCCAGCAGCTTGTTGTCCTGCGCCATCTCGCGCTCGCCCTGGAAGACCCGGATCGTCACCGCATTCTGGTTGTCGTCGGCGGTCGAATAGACCTGGCTCTTCTTGGTCGGGATCGTCGTGTTGCGGTCGATCATCTTGGTCATGATGCCGCCCAGCGTCTCGATACCCAGCGACAGCGGAGTCACGTCGAGCAGCAGCACGTCCTTGACGTCGCCCTGCAGCACGCCCGCCTGGATCGCGGCACCCATAGCGACGACTTCGTCCGGGTTCACGCCGGTGTGCGGGTCCTTGCCGAAGAAGTTCTTCACGACCTCACGGACGCGCGGCATGCGGGTCATGCCGCCCACCAGCACCACGTCGGCGATCTCGTCGGCCTTCATGCCCGCATCGGCGAGCGCCTTCTTGCAGGGCTCCAGCGTACGCTGGATCAGGTCCTCGACCAGACGCTCCAGATCGGCGCGGGTGATCGTCTTTACCAGATGCTTCGGGCCGTTCTGGTCGGCGGTGATGAAGGGCAGGTTGACCTCGGTCGACTGGGCCGAGGACAGCTCGATCTTCGCCTTTTCGGCCGCTTCCTTCAGACGCTGGAGCGCCAGCTTGTCCTTGGCGAGGTCGATGCCCTCGTCCTTCTGGAAGCCCGATGCCAGGAACTCGACGATCTTGTTGTCGAAGTCCTCGCCGCCCAGGAAGGTGTCACCGTTGGTCGCCTTCACCTCGAACACGCCGTCACCGATCTCGAGGATCGAGATGTCAAAGGTGCCGCCGCCAAGGTCATAGACCGCGATCGTCTTGCCGTCCTGCTTCTCCAGGCCGTAGGCCAGAGCAGCCGCCGTCGGCTCGTTGATGATGCGCAGCACTTCGAGGCCGGCGATCTGGCCGGCGTCCTTGGTCGCCTGGCGCTGGGCGTCGTTGAAATAGGCCGGAACCGTGATGACCGCCTGGGTCACCGTCTCACCGAGGTACGATTCGGCGGTTTCCTTCATCTTCTGGAGCGTGAAGGCCGAGATCTGCGACGGGCTGTAATCCTTGCCGCCCGCATTGACCCACGCGTCACCGTTGGGGCCGCGCGCGATCGAATACGGGACCAGTTCCGTGTCCTTCTTGGTGACGGGGTCGTCGAAGCGACGGCCGATCAGGCGCTTCACCGCGAAGATGGTGTTGTCGGGGTTGGTCACCGCCTGACGCTTGGCAGGCTGGCCGATCAGCCGCTCGCCATCCTTGGCGAAGGCGACGATCGACGGCGTGGTGCGCGCGCCTTCCGCGTTTTCGATAACCTTGGGCTTGCCGCCCTCCATGACAGCGACGCAGCTGTTGGTGGTGCCGAGGTCGATGCCGATCACTTTTGCCATAAGTCTCTAAATGCCCCTCAAGAACATAGTCTGGAAGTCCAATGCCGGGGCCGTCCGGTCCCGAAAGCGGCAACCGGAAACCCCGTTCACGAAGCCGGATATAGGTGGGCGATTTGTTGCCGCAAGATTAGATGGAACCTAGGGTCGTGTCAGGATTTGCCGAAACGGGAGGGTTTGCCATGCGTCGTGCGTTTTTTTGGGGGCTTTGCGCCATATCGAGCGTGGCCATGCTCACGGCGTGCAGCGGCAAGCCGACGCTGGAGAGCGCGGACGGCTGGGTCCGCCTGTCCGCCGTACCGGGACGCCCGGCCGCCGCCTATTTCACCATCCATGGCGGTTCCCAGCCCCTGAAGCTGATCGACGTCAGCAGCGACGTCGCGATCGGCAGCGAGATGCATGAGGGCGGCATGGCGATGAAGAAGGTCGCGGCCGTCGATATTCCGGCGGGCGGCACCGTCACCTTCCAGCCGGGCGGGCGGCATGTGATGCTCTACAACATGAATCCGGGCGTGAAGCCGGGGCGCATCCTGTCGCTGCTCCTGACCTTTTCCGACGGCACCCGGCTGCGCCAGGGCGCGCGGGTGATCGCGGCGGGCGATCCCGCGCCGACCGGATCGTGACGAAGCGCTTCCTCACCCCGGCCGAGGAAGCGCTGGCCCGCAGCGTCTTCGGCGATGCGATCGATTATGCCAAGGTACGGCTGTCGCCGACCAAATGGGCCTTCTTCCAGCCGCGCGACACGGCGATGGCCCCCACCGGCTGCATCCATTTCCATCCCAAAGGCGGGCTGTGGCGCGAGGATTTCGGCACCTGCCCCTTACACGAACAGGGGCTGTTCGTGCATGAGATGGTCCATATCTGGCAGCATCAGCAGGGCATCTTCCTGCCGCTGAAGCGTCATCCTTTCTGCCGCTATGACTATGCGCTGAAGCCCGGTCAGGCCTTTGCCCGCTATGGGCTGGAGCAGCAGGCGGAGATCGTTCGCCATGCCTTTCTGCTGAAGCGCGGGGCGGTGGTGGCGGGGGCGCCGGCGGTGGCGCAATATGAGACGCTGGTGCCGTTTCGGGGGACTTAGCGGGTGCTGGTCCTTTGGGGTGAGTGCCCTCCCCCATCCCCTCCCGCCTGCGGGAAGGGAGCGCTGCGCGGTTAGGTTTCGGCCTGCCCGAGCTGAGGCGCTTGCGGTAGCCGCAGGCACGCCCCTCCCGCAGGCGGGAGGGGATGGGGGAGGGAAAGCCCCAGACCCTGCAAGCAAAAAGGGCGGACCGACCGGCCCGCCCTTCGTCAAAAGTCTAGAAAGCCCAAGTCAGTCCGGCTTCTTGGCCACCGCGACCAGCGCGGGGCGGAGCAGACGGTCCTTGATCATATAGCCCGACTGCATTTCCTGCACGATCGTGCCCGGCTCCTGGTCGGACGGCATTTCGATCATCGCCTGATGCTTGTTCGGGTCGAGCGGCTGGCCCATCGCCTCGATCTTGGTGATGCCGTGGCGGCCCAGCACGCTGTCCAGTTCACGACCCGTGGCGTCGAGGCCGGTCACCAGCCCCTTCCACTTGTCATCGGTGCGCAGATCGGCCGGGATCGCCTGCAGCGCGCGCTGGAGGTTGTCGGCGACCGACAGGACATCGCGCGCGAACGCGGTCGCGGCATAGTTGCGCGCGTCGGCCGCTTCCTTCTCGGCGCGGCGACGGACATTCTGATTCTCGGCCTGGGCGTAGAGATATTGCTGCTTGGCCTCGGCCAGCTGGTTCTCCAGCTCCGCGACGCGGTCCTGCACCGCCACTTCGGGCGCGGCCTCGGCCGTCTCTTCACGCAGGTCGTTCTGGGTCTCGTTGGTCGTATTCTCGCTCATCATAATCCCTGTTCAGCCCATCATCCGGGCGAGCGTTGCCGCCGTGAAATCCACCATGGGCACGACGCGGGCATAGTTCAACCGCGTCGGCCCGATTACGCCGACCACACCGACCACTTGGCCGTCCAGGCCGCGGAAAGGCCGGGCGATCACCGAAGACCCGGAAAGCGCGAACAATTTGTTCTCCGCGCCGATGAAGATACGCGTCGAATCCCCGGCGCGCGCCGAATCGAGCAGACTGGCGATTTCCTGCTTGCCCTCCAGATCGTCGAGCAGGTCGCGGACCCGCTCCAGATCGGCGGCAGCGGCGGCATCGATCAGCCGCCCCTGCCCGCGCACGATCAGGATCGGCCGCCGCGCGCCGTCTTCGCTCCAGACGATCAGCCCCTGTTCGACCAGCGCCCGCGCCGCACCGTCCAGCGCCGCGCGCCCCGCCGCAAGCTCGCGCTCCAGCCGCTCGCGCGCCTGTCCCAGCGTGAGGCCAGCGAGCGTGGCGGACAGATAATTGCCCGCCTCGATCAGCGCCGAGCCGGTCATGCCCGCAGGCAGTTCCAGCACGCGATTCTCGACCGCGCCGTCCTCGGCGACCAGCACGGCCAGCGCCTGGGTCATCGACAAGGGCACAAAACCGATCGAGCGCAGCTTCATCTCGCGCTTGGGGACCATCACTAGTCCCGCGCAGGCCGACAGCCCTGACAGCACCGCCGTCGTCGCCGCCAGCGCTTCCTCGACCGGACCGGAGCGCGCCGCGCGGGCCTCGATCGCGGCGCGTTCCTCGATACTGGGCTCCATCGCGTGCATCATACCGTCGACGAACAGGCGCAGGCCGATATCGGTCGGCATCCGCCCCGCACTGGTATGCGGCGCCGCCAGCAACCCGCGCTCCTCCAGTTCCTGAAGGACGTTGCGGATCGAGGCGGGCGACAGGTTGATCCCCGACAGCGCGATCGTCTTCGATCCCACAGGCTGACCGCTGGTCAGATAGCTGTCGACCACCACACGAAAGATATCGCGCGCCCGGTCGGTCAGTTCGGTGATCGGTGGGGTGACCATGACGGAAATGTAGGCACGCGTACCGCACCACTCAACCGCGATCGGGAGACAATCTCCTTCTTCTCCGCGTCCTCTGCGTCCTCTGCGCGCAAAGAAAGAAAGTTGGTTCACGCGGAGGCGCGGAGACGCGGAGGAAGGGCGAAACAATCTCCGCGGCTCCGCGTCTCCGCGTGAGAAAATTTCGCGCAGAGGCGCAGAGGACGCAGAGAGAAGAGTGTCTTCCGATCGCCGCCGTCCCATCTGGCGCTCTACGCGGGGGGCGGTTAGGGCTGATGCCAAGGAACAAGGAGAAAATTATGCGCCCGTCCGGCCGGATGCCCGACCAGATGCGTCCCATCACCATCGAACCGAATTTCACCCGCCACGCCGAAGGTTCGGTGCTGATCGGGTTCGGCGATACCAAGGTGCTCGTCACCGCCAGCGTCGAGGAACGCGTGCCCCCCTTCCTGCGCGGCAAGGGCGAGGGCTGGGTCACGGCCGAATACGGCATGCTCCCCCGCGCCACCCATACGCGCGGCAGCCGTGAAGCGGCCAAGGGCAAGCAGTCGGGCCGCACCCAGGAAATCCAGCGGCTGATCGGCCGTAGCTTGCGCGCCGTCTGCGACCTGAAGGCGCTGGGCGAGCGGCAGATCACCATCGACTGCGACGTGATCCAGGCCGATGGCGGCACCCGCACCGCCGCCATTTCGGGCGCCTGGGTCGCGTTGCGCATGGCGGTCAACAAGCTGATGGCCGAGGGCAAGCTGGCCAGCGACCCGATCCGCAACAAGGTCGCCGCCGTGTCCTGCGGCATCCATCAGGGCACGCCGGTCCTCGATCTCGACTATATCGAGGACTCGAACGCCGATGCCGACGCCAATTTCGTGCTGATCGAGAATGGCCACATCGCCGAGGTCCAGGCGACCGCCGAGCACGCCACCTATGACGAAGAGGCGCTGCTGCGTCTGCTCCGTCTCGCGCGCATGGGCTGCACCGAGATCTTCGCGGCGCAGGACCGGGCGATCCGCGCATGAGCGGCGAAGGCAATGGCCGCCAGGCGATCCGCAAGCTCGAACCCGGCAAACTGGTCCTCGCCAGCCACAACAAGGGCAAGATCGTCGAATTCCGCGAACTGCTGGCACCTTACGGCGTCGAGGTGATCGCGGCCGGCGACCTGGACCTGCCCGAGCCCGAGGAGACCGGCACGACCTTCGTCGCCAATGCCGAACTGAAGGCGCTGGCCGCCGCCGATCTGTCAGGCCTGCCCGCTTTGTCGGACGACAGCGGGCTGTGCGTCGATGCGCTGGGCGGCGATCCGGGGCTGTTCTCGGCGCGCTGGGCGGGGCCGACCAAGGACTTCGCCATGGCGATGCGCTCGGTCGAGGATCGGCTGAACGAGGAACCTGATATGAGCCGCACTGCGCATTTCGTCTGCGCGCTCGCGGTCGGCTGGCCCGACGGGCATGTCGAATGGTTCGAGGGTCGCGTCGACGGCACGATCGTGTGGCCGCCGCGCGGGGACAAGGGCCATGGCTATGACCCGATCTTCCAGCCGCTGGGCAAGACCGAGACCTTTGCCGAGATGGACCAGGACGAAAAGAATCGCATCAGCCACCGCGCCGACGCATTCGGCCAGTTGGTGAAGGCGGTGTTCTAAGGCTGGTGGAGGGGTGTCGCCCTATCGAGGGCGAGACACCTCTCCGTCAGGCCTGACGGCCTGTCACCTCCCCTGCAAGGGGAGGAAATACCCTATCCCTTCGCCAGCCGCTTCTGGTTCGCGGTTACCGCCCGGTGCACCGGTGCCATGGCCTGGACCGGCATTGATGCGCCGATCAGCATGGCACGCGCCATCGTTTCCCACGCATCGATGACCCCGCCGCGCGGGTCATGCTGCGACAATCGCGACAGCGCCGCCTGATCGCGGTTCCAGACCTTGGCCGACTGGTCGAAGGCCTTCACCTTCTCGCTGACCATCAACGTCATCTCCGCGATCGAAGAGGTGCCCGTCGCCATCGCCCCCATGCGAGTCGCGATCACGCTCTGCGCGCTCAGCATCGCTTCGCTCGCCATCACGGCGAAGCGAGCAGGCGCGGTCCAGAAGGCGAGCCACGCCATCGGATCATAGGGATTGGCCATGTGCGTCAAACCTTTCGTCCGTCCCGGCCTGAGTCAGAAAGCCCGCTCGCCAAAGACGTTACCGGTGGGGCTATAGCGACAAACGAGGAAGTCGTCGTCCGCATTGCTCGCCATCGCGCAACCGACCGCCGTAGACCGGGCCCAAACGATCTGGGTGTAATGGCCGACATCGCCGAACTGGCCCGTCCGGCTGGATTGCGGCACCGGCAGGTTCACGAAATTGCTCCGCTCGGCCAGCCAATGGCCCATCATCTCGTCATAGCGATAGGCGCCGCGCGTACCGGTCCACAAATTCTCGCCCTGCCGGGTCGGCCCCTGCGGCTGTTCGGCATGCTGAAAGCGGCCGGTCCGCGCCATCTCCTGCGCATAGGCGAGCGCGCTGGCGGCCAGCCCTTCGTCCCAGCTCAGCGGCGGCAGGCCCACCGACGCGCGCGCCGCGCGGTGCCCCTCGAGCATCGCCCGACGCAACAGCCCTGCCCCCCGCGCCGTCGGCGTGTCGGAGGCGCGTTCCTCGACCACCCGAGCGGGCGGGCTCTCGACACCGCCGGTCTGCGACGGCACGACGGGACCACAAGCCGCCAGCACGATCGCAAAGGTGGCGGCGAGGATGGGAATCGATAAGAGATGGCGAAGCGTGCGCATCGCCGCCATATCGGGCGACATCATGTCCTCCGCAATATCGTCCCGTTCGTCATCGGCTCCCTCCCCGCTCGCGCTCTATGTCCACTGGCCCTTCTGCGTCTCCAAATGTCCCTATTGCGACTTCAACAGCCATGTCCGCGAGTCGGTGGACCAGGCCGCCTGGGCCAAGGCGCTGCTCGCCGATCTGGCGCATGAGGCGGAGGCCCTGCCCGGGCGGCGGCTGACGTCGATCTTCTTTGGCGGCGGCACGCCGTCGCTGATGCCGCCCTCCACGGTCGCCGCGATCCTCGACGCGGCCGAGCGCCATTGGGGCTTTGCGGAGGATATCGAGATCACGCTGGAGGCCAACCCCTCCTCGGTCGAGGCGGCGCGCTTCGCCGACCTGGCCGCCGCCGGGGTCAACCGCGCCTCGCTGGGCGTGCAGGCGCTGGATGATCAGCCGCTGCACTTCCTCGGCCGCGCGCACGGCGTCGACGAGGCGCTGCGCGCGCTCCAGACCGCGCAAGGCCTGTTCGGACGCGTCAGCTTCGACCTGATCTATGCCCGCCCCGGTCAGCCGCTACCCGACTGGGAGGCCGAGCTGACCCGCGCGATCGGCTATGGCACCGAGCATCTGTCGCTCTACCAGCTGACGATCGAACCCGGCACGCGCTTCCACACCGAAGCCGCCGCCGGGCGGCTGGTGATCCCCGACGGCGACGCCGCCGCCGATCTGTTCGAGACGACGCGCAGCATCACCGCCGCCGCCGGCCTGCCCGCCTATGAAACGTCCAATCACGCCGCGCCCGGCGCGGAGAGTCGCCACAACCTGACCTATTGGCGCTATGGCGACTATGCCGGGATCGGCCCCGGCGCGCATGGTCGGCGAGAAGGCGTGGCGACGGTCCGGCGCAAGAAGCCGGAAAACTGGATGACGGCGGTCGACCGCAACGGCCACGGCATCGAACAGGAGGAAAGCCTCCCCCCCGTCACCCGCGCGACCGAAGCGCTGGTCATGGGCCTGCGCCTGACCGAAGGCGTCGACCTGTCCCGCGTCACCGCCCTTGCCGAAGGACGACCGATGGTGAACGAGGACGCCGCGACGCGAATGGCTGCACAGGGGCTAATCCGGCGCGATGGCGACCGGTTGATCGTCACTGATGCGGGCGCCCTGCTGCTGGACGCGATCCTGCGCGATCTGGTGGTGACGGATGATTAGGGTCTGGTCCACGCCCGTGGAAACGGCACCGCCCTACTGAACCAGATTCGTCGGATCAGACCTTAATCGCGCACCGCCTCGCGCAGCCAGGCGAGGTAGGTCGGCGCGCCCTCTATGATCGGCGTCGCGATGATTTCCGGCACATCGTAGCTGTGCAGTGCCGTGATCGCCTCGCACAGCTCGGCAAAACGCCCCCGCACCGTCTTGATGTGCAGCATGATCTCGGGATCGTGGCGGACCTGCCCGTCCCAACGATACCAGCTTTCGATCGGCCCAGCCTGAACGCAGGCAGCCAGCCGCCGCTCGACCAGCACCGTGGCAATCGCGGCGGCCTCGCCTTGAGAGGAGGCCGCGCACGTTACCAGAAGCGCTTCGTCGTCGTCTGGACTCACCCCCCGAATCCGGTCGGCGCGGGCGAAACCGTCACTGCGGTGCCGTCGCGGATTTCCTGCACTTCCAGCGCGCGTTCGGCCACGCCGTCGCGGCCGAAGCGGAAGGCGCCGTCGATGCCGGCGAACCCGTCTGACGCGCGCAGGCGCGCTTCGGGGAAGGGCGCGTTCATCTTCCAGTCGCGGGCGATCCGCACCGTCAGCAGGACCGAGTCGTAGCCCAGGCTCGACAGGCGATAGGGCGCCGTCTTGAACCGGGCGCGGTATTTGGTCGCATATTGCCGGTAGAGCGCATTCGACACGCTCGCGAACCAGGCGCCGTTGAGCGGCGCGCGCGCGGCGATGCCCGATTCCGAATTCCACAGCTCGGTCCCCAAGAGCCGCGTCGTCGCGCCGGAGCCGCGCTTGATGATCGGGGCCGCCGCCGCCGCGGTCGCGCCGCCATCGGCGATCAGCACAGCGTCATAGGGAGCCTTGGCGTTCAGCCGCTGCGCCGCCGCCGCGACGCCGCCCGCCACCCGGCCATAAGGCTGGAGCGAGACGACCTGCCCCCCCGCGCCTTCGACCGCGCGCAGGAACGCGGTGGACGCGCGCTCGCCATACAGGCCGTTGGGGACGAGCCCGGCAAAGGTCGTGACGCCGCGCCCGCGCGCATAGTCGACCACCCGCTCGATCGACTGGGCGGGGGTATAGCCCATCAGATAGGTGCCGCCCCCCGCCACGCCGCTATCGTTGGAGAAGCTGATGACCGGCACGCGCGCGGCACGGGCGATGGGGGCGACCGCGCGGACATCCTCGGACAGCAATGGCCCCAGGATCAGTTGCGCGCCCTCGGCGATCGCCTTTTGCGCCGCCGCCGCCGCGCCGGGCGTGGTGTCGTAATTGGTGATTCGGATCGTGTCCGCCTGCGCATCGAGCAGCGCCATCATCGTCGCGTTGGCGATCGACTGCCCCACCCCGGCATTGCTGCCCGACAATGGCACGAGCAGCGCGACGCGGTGGCGCGCGGTGTCGCGCGGCAGGCCTGGTTCGACCTCGGTCGAGGGGCGCGGCCTGGAGGGGGCGGGACCGGTCGGCTGCTGGTCGACCGGCCCACGCGGAACGATCGTCTGGCACGCCGCGAGCATCAGCGTCGTCGCCAGCGCGACACCGCGCCCCCACCACCGGACCCGAATCTGGGGAGCGCCCGAATCTGCGGCCCCCGGTTGTACGAACAGCCTTGCCTCTGTCATGACGATCCCCGTGACCCAACCTGAACACACTCTCGAACCCGGGCTGTACATCGTCGCGACCCCGATCGGCAATCTCGGCGATCTGTCCCCGCGCGCGGCCAACATATTGACAAACGCCGATGTCATCGCGGTCGAGGACAGCCGCGTGACCGCCGGACTGCTCCGCCATATCGGCGTCAAGCGGCCCATGCAGCCCTATCACGACCATAATGCCGAGCATGTCCGCCCCGGCCTGATCGCGCGGATGGCGACTCAGGCGGTGGCGCTGGTGTCGGACGCGGGAACTCCGCTGATCTCCGATCCCGGATACAAACTTGTGCGCGACGCGCGCGCGGCGGGCCATGCCGTGGTGACGATTCCGGGCCCGTGCGCCGCCATCGCCGCGCTGACGCTGGCCGGTCTACCGACCGACCGCTTCCTGTTCGCGGGCTTCCTGCCGCCCAAGGAAAAGGCGCGCGCCGATGCCATTGCCGAGATTGCCACGATCCGCGCCACCCTGGTCCTCTACGAATCGGGTCCCCGTCTGGCGGCGACGTTGACCGCGCTGGCCCAAGGGCTGGGCGACCGCGAGGCGGCGGTGACGCGCGAGATCACCAAGAAGTTCGAGGAGGCGGTGACCGGCACCCTCTCCACCCTCGCCGCGCGCTATGCCGAAGGTGGCCCCAAAGGCGAAATCGCCATCGTCGTGGCGCCGCCCGGCGAAGCGCCCCCGGCGACCGAGCAGGATGCGGATACTGCCCTGGCCGAGGCGCTCACCCGCCTGCCCGTCGGTCGTGCAGCCAGCGAGGTCGCCAAGGCGCTGGGGCTGGACCGTAAGGCGCTTTATGCCCGTGCTCTGGCGATGAAGGGCGATAATTCAGGCGATTAGGCTCGGGCATTAGCGATTCGGCAAGAGTCGGCGGCGCAAGAACATAAGCAGGAGCCGCCATGTACGCCTTCACCTTTCGCCATGACATCAATCTGCTGGATATAAGCTGGAACGGGCTGTTCACGCCCGAGATCGCCCGGCGCTATGCCCATGAGTTGCTGAACGCCTTTCGGCACAGCGGCTTTCGCCCCGGCTATCGCTTGCGCATCGACATGTCCGCAATCACGGTCCAGCCCAAGGACGCGATCATGACCGTGCACGAGGCCCTGCGCGACTTCCCCCGCGCCAGCCGGATCGCGATGATCAACGGCAGCGCAGTCGGCCGCCAGCAGATCCGGCGGCTGATGACCCAGCCCTATCTGCGGGTGTTCGACACTGCGGCGGACAGTCTGGCCTGGCTGACGGCTCCGGAGGAATTGGCGGCCTGAGAAGGGCAGGCAGGAGCCGCCCTCGCCGTAGAGCGCCCGTTGACTCGCTTTACGGATGACGCCGAACAGGCCGATGCAATGATGGCCCAGCCCCTGAATTTTGCGTGTTGGCCAGCCCTGCTTGCGATCCCCTATGCTTCGCTGCAAGCATGCCTCATGGCGCGCCCGCAACCGACCAAAAAAGTATCTGATCCACGTCGCCTTCAGGCCGAACAATCCGGCCGTCGCGGCGAACGCCTCGCCGCCTGGTGGCTGCGCCTAAAGGGCTGGACCATCCTCGACCGTCGGGTGCGCACGCCTGCGGGCGAGGTCGACCTGATCGCCCGGCGCGGGTCGCTGGTCGCGTTTGTCGAGGTCAAGACGCGCAAGACCGCCGCCGAGCTGGACTTCGCGATCGACGAGCGGCGGCTGGCGCGGGTGGCCGCGGCCGCCGAAATACTGATGCCGAGCTATGCCGGGCCGGGCGATGACATTCGCGTCGATGTCATCCTGCTCGCGCCGGGCACGCGGCCGCGCCATATCGAAAACGCATGGTGCGGGTGACAGGCACGCAGGCAGCGATTACCTCCCGTCCGCAACACCCCAAGGAAGGAAGCCCCCATGTCGAAGCCGCTGACCGTCGCCGTCCAGATGGACCCGATGGACCAGATCAACATCGCAGGGGACTCGACCTTCGCGCTGATGCTGTCGGCACAGGCGCGCGGGCACCGGCTGTTCCATTACGATGCGGGCGACCTCAACTGGTCGGACGGACATCTCTGGACCAGCGCGCATCCCGTCACCGTGCAGCGGGTCGCAGGGGATCACTATAGCTTCGGCGAACCCGTCAAGCTGGACCTGGGCGACGAGGCCGATGTCGTGCTGATGCGACAGGACCCGCCCTTCGACCTGGGCTATATCACCGCTACCCATCTGCTGGAGCGGGTCGCCGAGAAGACGCTGGTCGTCAACAATCCGCGCAGCGTGCGCAACGCGCCGGAAAAGGTCTTCGTGCTCGACTATCCGCAGTTCATGCCACCGACACTGGTCACCCGCTCGCTCGACGAGGCGCGTGCCTTCCTGGCCCAGCATGGCGAGATCGTCATCAAGCCGCTGCACGGCAATGGCGGCAAGGCGATCTTCAAGGTCGGCCGCGACGGCGCGAACCTGTCCGCGCTGATCGAGGTGTTTAACACCGCGTACCGCGAACCGCATATGGTACAGGCCTTCCTTCCCGCCGTGGCCAAGGGTGACAAGCGCATCGTCCTGATCGACGGTGAGGTCGCGGGCGCGATCAACCGCCTGCCGGGCGAGGGCGAAATCCGCTCCAACCTGGCGGTCGGCGGCTCGGCGCAGAAGACCGAGTTGACCGAGCGTGAGCGCGAAATTTGTGCGGTGCTGGGGCCGGAATTGAAGCGGCGCGGGCTGCTGTTCGTCGGCATCGACGTGATCGGCGGCGAATGGCTGACCGAGATCAACGTCACCTCTCCCACCGGCATCGTCGCGATCGAAAAATTCGACGGAACGGATGTCGCGGGTCTGATCTGGGACGCGATCGAGGCGAAGGTCGCGGCCAAGGCGTAACTTTTTTCCTCCCCTTGAAGGGGAGGTGGCGCGCGTAGTGCGACGGAGGGGTGTCCCGCTCTCGATAGGGGCGACACCCCTCCACCAGCTTTACTGGTCCCCCTCCCCTTGCAGGGGCGGAATGATGCAGGGCGGAACCCATCCCCCTCTCCATGCTTTTCTCCGCCGAGCAAGGAAGGGCAAGAGCATGGGTGCAACGACCATTGGCGCCATGGTGGGCGCCGCCATCGACGGCATGTCGGGCGACGACGGTGTCGCCGACGGCGCGGTCATCGGTGCGGTGACCGCTAATGTCCTGAAGATAGTGCTGCCGCTCGCCATCACCTACGCGGTCGGCTGGGCGGTGTTGCGCGGCGCGGGCGAGATCAAGGACCGGGTTTTCGGAGAGACAGCATGATCGGACGTATCATTGGGGCGCTCGTTGGGCGCGAAGTCAGCCGTCGTGAAGGCAATGACGGCCTCAAGGGTGCCGCCATCGGCGCGCTGGCCGTGGGCGGGATGCGCCGCCTGGGCCCGCTGGGTCTGCTGCTCGGCGGCGGTTATGCTGCCAAGAAGGCGTATGACCGGCATAAGGCGAACAAGGCCGCGAGCGGCCGCTACTAACAAGACTTTCGTCCATTCCCCATGCCGCAGCGCGTCAAGCATGTCTTGACGCGCTGCGATTGCGTGCGTCAAAGGCAGGCATGTCCAATTCGCCCGCCCATCCCGACGATCCCCACAAGCTGAAGCGCCGCGGCATGTTGTTCGTGCTGTCCTCGCCCTCTGGTGCGGGCAAGTCGACGATCGCGCGCAAGCTGCTGGCCGATGATGACGGCCTGCAGATGTCGGTTTCGGCCACGACGCGCGGGATGCGGCCGGGCGAAGTCGACGGCAAGGACTATCATTTCGTCGACCTCGAGGAATTTCGCCGCATGGTGGCGAATGACGAGTTCCTCGAATGGGCGCATGTCTTCGACAACCGCTATGGCACGCCGCGCGCACAGGTCGAGGCGATGCTGGCCGCCGGCAAGGACGTGCTGTTCGACATCGACTGGCAGGGCGCGCAGCAGCTGTTCCAGATCGCGGGCGGCGACGTGGTCCGCGTGTTCATCTTCCCCCCCTCAATGGAGGAACTGCGCCAGCGACTCGAGCGGCGCGCGACCGACTCGGTCGAGGTGATCGACGCCCGCATGGCCCGCGCGGCCAACGAGGTCAGCCACTGGGACGGCTATGACTATGTCCTGGTCAATGACGATGTCGAGCAATGCTTCCAGGGGGTGAAGACCATCCTCCAGGCCGAACGGCTGAAGCGCTCGCGCCAGACCGGGCTGATCGGGTTCATTCGGAAGCTGACGACGAAGCACTGACGCTTTCGATGGTGGTCCGCCCAGCGCGCTGGTTACGCCAGCGCTCCTAGGAACCGGACCGCCGCGTCATATTCCCGCCGCTTGGCCTCGCGCGCCTCGATCGCGAGATAATCCTCGCCCCATATCTCGGCCTGGAAATCCTCGTCGACATGAGCGGCCTGCCACACGCCATCCGCATCCGCCGCGCCCTCCAGCAGGGCCAGGCCTAACACCAGCGATCCGGTGATCGTCACCACCGGAGAGAGCGCCGCCAGCCGGAACGGATCGAGCACCGCCACCGCCTGGCCCAGCCGCTCGACGGTCGCCTCGGGCTGGGGCTGGTGCATGATGCCGGTCACCAGCGTGAAATGGACGTCATAGCGATCCCGCGCCCAGTCGAGCAGCGGGTTCCAGACCGCATCCTGTCGCTCCACCAGTTCGGGCGGCGAATCGGCGCGGTAGCAGAGCAGATCGGTCTCCGCGTAACGCGCCAGCCCCTCGGCAAAGGGGGCCGGGTCCGCCGCGATCCGGTCGATCGCCGCATTGGCCAACCCGGTCAGCGGCATGGCACGCGGATCGACCGTTTCCTTTACACCGCGCCACTCGTCCGCCACCGCCTCGGCCAGCGCAGGCGTCGGTAGCGCCAGCGGCACCCGGCCCGGCGTGCGCACCGGCCGGTCGTCCAATCGCACGACTCGCTCGGCATCGACGGTGACGCCTTTCCAGAACCGCTTCATTCGCCGTCACTCCGCCAGCGATGGGCAAGGCCGGTCGGCACCACCGCGATCATGCCCAGCGCGGAAAAGACGATGGCGACGCCCAGCGCCTTGTGCGGCCACGCCACCCCGCGCGACGCCAGCACCACACCGAACAATGCGCCCGCCACGCCGATCAGGCGCACGCCCATGATGATGAACCAGCGCCGCCGGGCCAGGCTTTCGCGGCTCATGCGCGCACCAGCAGGGCGGGCAGGTCCGCCACCTCTTGCGCCACGACCTCGGCGCCCGCGCTCACCAGTTCATGCACGTCATGATAGCCCCAGGCGACGCCGACCGCGAACGCGCCCGCCGCCTTGCCCATCGCCATGTCGAAGCTGGTGTCGCCGATCATCGCCACGTCCTCCGCCGCAACCCCGGTATCGGCCATGGCGGCCAGTATCATCGAGGGGTCGGGCTTCGACGGATGCCGATCGGCGGTCTGCAAGGTCACGAAATGATGCGCCAGCCCGTGTTCGGCGAGCACCCGCGCCAGACCGCGATCCGACTTGCCCGTCGCCACGCCCATCAGCCAACCCTGCGCCGCCAGATGGTCGAGCAGCGCGGGAATGCCCTCGAAAAGGGGCTCGGGCTCCATCGCCCCCTCCGTGCGCAGGCGGAAGAACGCCGCCTTGTAATCCATTGCCAACTGATGGTGCGCCGCCTCGCTCTCCTGCGGCGCGAGCACGCGCATCGCCTCGACCAGGCTGAGCCCGACGATTCGGCGAATCGCGGCGGCGGGTGGTGGGGTCAGGCCGGAAAGGCTGAACGCCTCCACGGCGGCGAGGCAGATATTGGCCTGGCTATCGACCAGGGTGCCGTCGCAATCGAACAGGGCAAGGCGCGGGCGCGTCATCGCCCCCTCCTATCGGCAAGCCCGCATGGGGGGAAGCATGACGTTTCGCATGAACAACAGCTAACAACCGCATTCAGCATCGGAACATGGCGAATCACCCATAAGGGCTTCAACGACGACGGGAATCACCCCGCCGCCGCCGGTTTGAAGATCAAGGGAGATTGTGATGTTCAAGAAGCTCTCGCTCGCTGCCGCCGCCCTTGCCGTCGGCGCCACGGCTATGGTTCCGACCGCTGCCTCGGCGCAGCGTTATTATGACCGCTACGACCGCGCCTATGGCGATGCCTATTCGGACGGTTACAACCGTGGTCCGCGTTACGATCGCGGCTATCGGGGTGATCGCGGCTATTACGACCAACGCGGCTATGCCTATCGCGGTCCGCAGCGCTGCAACAACGGCACCACGGGCACCATCGTCGGCGCGATCGCCGGTGGCCTGCTGGGCCGCACCATCGACACCCGGGGCGACCGTACCCTCGGCACGATCCTGGGCGGTGGCGCCGGTGCGCTGGCCGGTAACGCGATCGAAAAGTCGAACAACCCCGGCTATTGCCGTCGCTAACGGGACGGGGCGCAAAGCCCCCTCCCATGACATCGAAAGCCCCGTCGACCCAGGTCGGCGGGGCTTTCGTTATGCTCGATCCTCCCCGTGCCGGGGAGGATCAGGTCAGCGTGCGCCCCGGCCCCGCCGCTCGCCGCGCCGCTCCTTGCGATATTGTTTGGCGTGGGCCTTGGCGCGCTGCTTCAGCACGTCCTTGGGCGGCGGGCCGCGATCCTCGTCCTGGGGCAGGACGTCGCCGCGAATCTCGTCGAAGCCGAGCTGGTTCATCGATTCGGCGAAGTGGGTCGGCAGTTCGGCGGTCTGGTCGATGCGGCCGCCATCGGGATGGTCGACGCGTATGCGGCGCGCGTGCAGATGCATCTTGCGGCTGATCCCGCCGGTCAGGAACGCCGCCGCGCCGCCGTATTTGCCATCGCCGACGATCGGGTGACCGATCGCCGCCATATGCACGCGCAGCTGGTGGGTGCGGCCGGTAAACGGCTGCAACTCGACCCAGCAGCAGCTGTTGCCCGCGCGCTCGATCACGCGGTAACGTGAGCGTGCCGACTGGCCGTTTTCCTCGTCGACATGCATCTTTTCGCCGCCGGTGCCCGGCTGCTTGGCGATGGGCAGTTCGATCGTGCCGTCATCGATCGAGGGCACACCGACGACCAGCGCCCAATAGATCTTCTTGGCGGTGCGCCCCGAAAAGGCCTTGGCAAAGAACGCCGCCGCGCGGGCGTTGCGCGCGACCAGCAGCGCGCCCGACGTATCCTTGTCCAGCCGGTGGACCAGCTTGGGCCGCCCCTCCGCCTCGAACTGCAACGCATCGAGCAGGCCGTCGACATGGGTGGTCGTCTTGGTCCCGCCCTGCGTCGCCAGGCCGGGCGGCTTGTTCAGGACCAGGGCGTCGCGATCCTTGTGGATCACCATCTCGCGCGCAAACGACTCCTCATCCTCGGACAGGATATGGCGCGGGCGCATCGTCGGCTTGCTGCTTTCGGCCAAAGCGGGCTCGGCGGGGGGCACGCGCAGCACCTGGCCCGCCGCGATCCGGTCGCCCGGCGTCGCGCGCAGGCCATCGACGCGCAGCTGGCCGGTACGCGCCCATTTGGCGACCGTGGTGAAGCTGGTGTCGGGCATATGCCGCTTGAACCAGCGGTCCAGCCGGATACCGTCATCGTCATAGCCGACCGTGAATTGGCGGACCGAGTCCGTCATGCAAACATCCTTGTAATCGAAAGTCCGGCCCACAACGCGGCCAGCGAACCCAGCAACGACAAGGCGATATAACCGAGCGCGACCGTCACCTGGCCACGTTCGATCAACGTGATGGTATCGAGCGAGAAGGAGGAGAAGGTGGTAAAGCCCCCCAATATCCCGACGCCGATGAACATGCGCCACCCCTCGGACCCGCCATGGCGCGCGAGCACTCCGGCCAGCACGCCCATCAGCAGGCCGCCCACCCAGTTGACGGTCAGCGTGCCATAGGGAAAGTCCGGTCCGAACGTCTGGAGCATGAACCGCCCGGTCAGATGCCTGGCCCCCGAGCCCAGCGCGCCGCCCAGCATCACGAGTAGAAGCGGTGACATAATTCTGCCGCCCTTAGCGCAACGCCGCGTTTCACGCAAAGGACAAGCGGATGGGCATTCTATTCCTCCCCTGCAAGGGCAGTACTTTCTACCCGCCCTTCACCACCAGATCGATATCGGTGCCGCCATCGCGCGGGGTGGCATAGACCATGTACGCCGCCCCGCCCCGCGTGCCACCCAGCACATGCTGCCCGCCGTCCATCTTGTGCTCGGTGGTATACCCTGCCCCGCTGGCGCGGGTGTAATAATAGTCGATGACCTTGGCCGGCGGCGCGGCGGTGCGCAGCGACACGATGCGAAAGGCGCAGGCGTTGGCGTCGTTGCCCGCCGCCTCCGCGACCTGCGCGCCCGGATAGGGGGCGAAGGCACCCGGCAGCCGCTGCGCCCAGCCAGCCGAGTAACGCAGACCCGACAGGCAGGCAGCGTTGGCAGCCTGCTGCCCCGCCTTGGCCGCCAGCGTGAACGCCCCTGCCGAGGCGCGGCATTCGGGGCAATCGCGCGAGGCGGCGGGCGCGGCCTTCAGCGTGCGCGGATCGACCGGGTCGGCGGGCAAGGGCATGGACGGCACCGTGTCGCTGGCAGGCCGGTTGGGCGGACGCACGGCATTGGCGTTGGAGGTCTGGGTCAGGCCGGGATCGACCATGATCTGACCGGCCAGCGCCTCGCGCAACTGCGGGTCGCGGGCAGGACTGCCGTCGTTCATCGCGGCGAGTTCCTTGTCGAGCGCATTGAGCTGCCCATCATCGTCCGACTTGCCGCCGCACGCGGCAAGTAACAGGCATCCCAGCGGAATCAGCAGCGGTCGCATCTTGGCCATCATGACCGTGCCTTAGCATGGGGATGCGGTCCGATCCTTAACGACCGGCTCCGAAGGCGCACCTGTTCGTCCCAGCGCGGGATGACAGGGCAAGGCACCGCGCGGTTCTTGCAGTCCGGCATGACGGTCGCCATCTTTCGGGTCATGCTGAACCTGTTTTCCATCCTCATCGGCCTGGTCGCCCTCGTGCTGGGGATCGTGCCGTTCCTGCCCTTCTTTGCCTGGGGCTATTGGTTCGTCATTCCCATCGCGATCATCGGCGCGGCGGTCGGCGCGCTGTCGTCACGCGACACGGGGCGCAATCTGAACCTGATCCTCATCCTGATCTTCGGTCTTCGCCTGATGCTGGGCGGCGGGTTCATCTAACAGCAAACGGCCCGGCGGGCTTTCCCACCGGGCCGTGCTTTTGGTCGCCAAGGCGACTTAGCGGCAGCGGACCTGACCGCGATCGATCTGCTGGCCCAGCAGCGCGCCGCCGCCCGCACCGATCACGGTGCCCAGCAGGCGCGAGCCGCCGCCCGCGATCACATTGCCCAGCGCGCCGCCCGCCAGACCACCGATCACCAGGCCGGTCGTGCCGTCGTTGCGACGACAATAATAACGGCCGTTCATGCCCCGATAGATGCGATCGTTGCGGCCCAGCGCGCGCGGCTGATAATAGCGGCCGTCACGATAATAACGCTCGGGATAGTAGCCGCGCTGGCCCGGCTCGAAGCGGTTATAGTCGTAATTGCGCCAGCGGACGTTCCGCATATCCTTGCGATAATCCTTGCGCGCGTCGCGAATGTCTTCGCGATATTCGCGCCGGGCCTCGCGGATGTCGCGGCGCGAATCGGCGTTGCGGACGTCGCGGTTATAGTCGCGGCGGGCGTCGCGAACATCTTCGCGATATTCCTGGCGCGCTTCCCAGCCAGTGCGCTGCGCCTCGGCAGGAATGGCCGCAAAGGCGGTGGCGGCGATCGTCGCCGACAACAGAGCGATACGCATAACTGAACTCCCGTTGATGATGGAGAATAGAACCCGCGCCATCCCGCAATGTTGCGTGAACAGGAAACTACGTCATGTTCACCGGCAATACAGGGCGATCTGTTCTGTCACCCTCAACAGATCATGAAACGAGAAAGGGCGCCACCCGAAGGTGACGCCCCTTTGCTTCCCGACGGGGAAGAACTTTCTTAGCGGCAGCGACGATTGCTGGTGCCGCGTTCGATCTCGCGACCGGCCAATGCGCCGACGGCAGCACCGCCCAGCGTACCCAGCGTGCGGTCGCCGCGCGTATCGATCGTGCGACCCAGCAGCGCACCGGCAACGCCGCCGACCACCAGGCCAGTGGTGCCGTCGGGCTTGCGGCAGCGAACGCGACCGCGATCGTCGCGCCACTCGCGATACTTATAGCGACGCTGCGCATCGGCGGCGGTGGCCGGGAGGACGAGCGAAGGGACGACCATGGCGGTGCAGCCCAGGGCAAGCATCAATTTCCGCATGACAAACTTCCTTTTCGATGTGTTCTGACGCCGTAACGTTCCAATTCTACTGTCCGTTGCATGAACGTGAGATAACGTCGCGTTCATGTCGCTGACGGTCTTTCCGGAGGAGGAAAGCCCCTCTAGGGTCGCCCGTGATGCTGCCCCAACCGACCGCCATGCTGCCCGCCGTGATGCCCTGGCTCGACCTGGCGGGGCTGGCCGTCTTCGCGGTGTCGGGTGCGCTGGTGGCGGCCAAGCATCGCCAGACGATGGTCACGCTGGTCTTCTTCGCGCTCATCACCGGTGTCGGCGGTGGCACGCTGCGCGACCTGCTGATCGATGCGCCGGTCTTCTGGGTGCATGACGCGCGGGTGCCGCTCGTCTGCCTGATCGTGGCAGTCGCGGTCTGGGCGACACCGGAGCGCTGGTGGCGGGGCAGCGCGCTCGACTGGTTCGATGCGGTGGGGTTGGCGGCCTACGCCGTCTATGGCGCGGCGAAGGCCAGCGGCTATGGCATCCCGCCGATTCCGGCGGCGATGCTGGGCGTGGTCTCGGCCTGTGTGGGAGGCATTATTCGCGACGTGATCGCGGGCGAACCGTCGATCCTGATGCGGCCCGAGCTATACGTCACCGCTGCCGCGCTCGCCTCGACCAGCTATGTGGTGCTGATGCAACTGGGCGTCCCGGGCGCGGGGCCGATCGCGGCGCTCGCGGGTTTCCTGCTGCGCGGAGCGGCGATCCATTACCGGATCGCCCTGCCCGCCTATCCGGCCAAGGGGTGGGAAGATCGGGGGTAAGACCCGACCCTCACCGCCCCAGCATCAGTTCCGGCCGCACCACCCGGTCGAAAGTCGCCTCATCGACAAGCCCGAGTTCCAGCCCGGCCTCCTTCAACGTCTGCCCTTTCTGGTGCGCGTGCTTGGCGATCTTCGCGGCATTGTCGTACCCGATCTCGGGTGCCAGCGCGGTCACCAGCATCAGCGAGCGGTCGAGTAGTTCGCTGATCCGGTCGCGATTGACCGTCATCCCCTCGACCGTGCGTGTCGCAAAGCTCTCCATGCCGACCGCCAGCAGATGGATCGAGCGCAGCACATTCGCCCCGATCAGCGGCTTGAAGACGTTGAGCTCCAGATGCCCCTGCAACCCGCCGACCGTGACGGCCGCGTTGTTGCCGATCACCTGGGCGACGACCATGGTCAGCATCTCGCACTGGGTGGGATTGACCTTGCCCGGCATGATCGAGCTGCCCGGCTCGTTGGCGGGCAGTTCCAGCTCGCCCAGTCCCGAGCGCGGACCTGAGCCCAGCAGGCGGATATCGTTGGCGATCTTGGTCAGCGCGACCGCCAGGACGTTCAAAGTGCCGTGCAGGTCGACCAGCCCGTCATTGCTGGCCAGCGCCTCGAACTTGTTGGGCGCGCTCACGAAGTCGAGGCCGGTCGCCTCGGCGATCTCCGCCGCGATAGCCTCGGCAAAGCCATGCGGCGCGTTCAGCCCGGTGCCGACCGCCGTCCCCCCTTGCGCCAGCGGCAGGATATTGCGGTGGAGCGTCCCCTCGATCCGGTCGCGGGCGTTGGCGAGTTGCTGCACATAGCCGGAAAATTCCTGGCCCAGGGTCAGCGGCGTCGCATCCTGCAAATGGGTGCGGCCGATCTTGACGATCGAGTCCCATTCCTTCGCCTTGGCGTCCAGCGCCGTGTGCAGCCGGTCGAGCGCGGGGAAGAGCTGCTTCGTCACGGCCAGCGCAGCAGCGACATGCAGCGCGGTGGGGAAGGTATCGTTGGACGACTGGCCGCGATTGACGTCGTCATTGGGATGGACGGGTGACTTGCCGCCACGCGTGCCGGTCAGCATCTCGTTGGCGCGACCCGCAATAACCTCATTGGCGTTCATGTTGGACTGGGTGCCCGAGCCGGTCTGCCAGATGACGAGTGGGAATTGGTCGTCGTGCCGCCCGTCGATCACCTCCTGCGCCGCTGCCTCGATGGCATCGGCCTTGTCGGCGGCGAGGCCATGGCCCCGGTTGATTCGCGCCGCGGCCTTTTTGACGATGGCCAGCGCATGGACGATTCCGACCGGCATCCGCTCCCGTTCGCCGAAGGGGAAGTTTTCGAGGCTACGCTCGGTCTGCGCGCCCCAATAGGCGTCGGCGGGGACTTCGATCGGGCCGATCGAGTCGGTTTCGGTGCGGGTCTGGGTCATGACGTAGGCGACTCACCGGATGGGGATTGGGTTCCCGATCAGTTTAGGAGCCCGCGCCTTCTTCTAGAAGGCCCATCCCGGCGGAGGCCGGGGTCCAGTTGCTTTGCGCACTCGATAAAGTTTGGCACTCGCCTCCCACGCAATCGCGTGGCGCGCCTTATACTTGGTGGAGCCTGGGCCCCGGCCTTCGCCGGGGAACAAGGAAGATTTGATTCGCGCGGAGGCGCGGAGAACGCGAGGGGTATGGCGTTCGGCCACCGCATCCTGCCTCAACAGGATCGTGGGGGCAGGTCTGCCGACATCAGCGGGCGGGCCGCCTCTCCGTCCTCTGCGACCTTACTTCTTCCGCTTGAAATCCACCGCGACGACGTTGCTGCCGTCCTCGACCGGCTTGGCGACCGGCTCGTCATTCTCGGCCGAACCGTGCGGATCGGGATCGCTCTGGGGATCGTCGGCGACGTGGAAACCCAGCTCGAACTGAACCTCGGGGTCCTGGAAGCGGGTGATCGCCGAATAGGGAATCACCAGCTTCGACGGCACCTGATTGAAGCTGAGGCCGACCGAGAAGCGATTCTCGTCCACCGTCAGGTCCCAGAAGCGATTCTGCAGGACGATGGTCATTTCGTCGGGGAACCGCTCGACCAGCCGCTGCGGGATATCGACACCCGGCGCCTGCGTCTTGAAGGTGATATAGAAATGGTGCGTGCCGGGCAGGTGCCCCGTCTCCGCCACCGGGCCGAGCACACGCCCCACCACGGCGCGCAGGGCCTCCTGCACGATGTCGTCATAGGGGATGAGGCTGTCGGGCAATCCTTCGGTCATGCCCCTTGGACTAGCGGCCTTTGATCGCGGGTCAAGATTGCATGGGACGGATAGGTGTTTATGGGGATGCCATGCGCACCGCCACCGTCCACCGCGCCACCGCGGAAACCGTCATCGACGTCACCGTCAATCTCGACGGCACCGGCGTCTATCAGAACGCCACCGGCATCGGGTTTCTCGACCATATGCTCGACCAGCTGTCGCGGCATTCGCTGATCGACCTGTCGGTCAAGGTTCAGGGGGACCTGCATATCGACGGGCACCACACCACCGAGGACAGCGCGCTGGCGATCGGACAGGCCTTTGCCAAGGCGCTGGGCGACAAGCGTGGCATCTACCGCTACGGCGAAGCGCTGTCGCCGATGGACGAGGTGCTGACCCGCACCGCGCTCGACATTTCGGGCCGCCCCTGGCTGGTGTGGAAGGTGCCGTTCACCAATCCGATGCTGGGCACGCTCCAGACCGAGATGATCGAGCACTGGTTCCACAGCTTCGCGCAGGAGGCGGGCATCACGCTGCACGTCGAGCTGCTGCACGGCCACAACAACCATCACATCGCCGAGAGCATCTTCAAGGGGCTCGCCCGTGCCCTGCGCATGGCGGTCGAGATCGACCCGCGCAAGGCCGACGCCATCCCCTCGACCAAGGGCATGCTGTGACGCTGGCGCTGATCGACATCGAGTCGGGTAATCTCCACTCGGTCGACAATGCCCTGCGCGCGGCGGGGGCGAGCGATGTCGTCATCACCGCCGACCCGGATGTGATCGCGAAAGCCGACCGTATCGTGCTGCCGGGTGTCGGCGCGTTCGGGGCGTGCGCGGCGAATTTGCGCGCGGTCGACGGACTGGAGGAAGCGTTGCGCGACGCCGCCCTCACCCGCGCGCGGCCGTTCCTGGGCATTTGCGTGGGCATGCAGTTGCTCGCCGACGCCAGCGATGAAATGGGCGAGCATCGGGGCTTGGGCTGGATTCCCGGCCGAGTCACGCGACTTACGCCCGCCGATCCTGCCGCCAAGGTGCCCCATATGGGCTGGAACGATGTCCGCCCGACCCGCGAGCATCCGCTGATCGTGCCGGGCGAGGCCTATTTCCTCCACAGCTACGCCTTTACCGGCGAGCATGTGCTGGCGACCACCGACCATGACGGTCCCGTCACCGCCGCGATCGGTCGCGACACGGTGGTCGGCGCGCAATTCCACCCTGAGAAGAGCCAGCGTTATGGCCTCTCCTTCCTCACCCGTTTCCTGGAGTGGCATCCGTGAGCTTGATCGTCTTCCCCGCCATCGACCTGAAGGGCGGCCAAGTCGTCCGTCTGGCCGAGGGCGATATGGACCGCGCCACCGTCTATGGCGACGATCCCACCCATCAGGCGATGCTGTTCGCCGAGGCGGGCGCTCAGCATCTGCATGTCGTCGACCTCGATGGCGCGTTCGCGGGCGAGTCGGTCAATGGCGAGGCGGTGCAGGCGATCGTCAAAGCCTTTCCCGGCCATGTCCAGCTGGGCGGCGGCATCCGCAAGCCGGAAAATGTCGAGCGCTGGTTCGACCTGGGCGTCTCGCGCGTCGTGATCGGCACCGCAGCGCTGGAGAATCCCGATTTCGTGCGGGACATGGCCAAGGCCTATCCCGGCGGGATCGTCGTCGCGGTCGATGCCAAGGATGGCATGGTCGCCACGCGCGGCTGGGCGGATGTGTCGACCGTCTCGGTCGAGGATCTCGCCCGCCGGTTCGAGGATGCGGGCGTCGCCTCGCTGCTGTTCACCGATGTCGGCCGTGACGGAATGTTGAAGGGCTGCAACGTGCCCGCCACCGTCGATCTGGCGCGCGCGGTGCGTATCCCGGTCATCGCCAGCGGCGGCGTGGCGGGGATTGGCGACATCCATATGCTGGCGCTCCATCATCAGGACGGCGTGGAAGGGGTCATCACCGGCCGCGCGCTCTATGACGGGCGGCTCGATCTGGCGGCGGCGCTGTCGGTGGCGGCGGCGGCATGACCGTCCGCGCGCGCGTCATCCCCTGTCTCGACGTTGCCAATGGGCGCGTCGTCAAGGGCGTCAACTTCGTCGATCTGATCGATGCGGGCGATCCGGTCGAACAGGCGCGCGCCTATGATGCAGCGGGCGCGGACGAGCTGTGCTTCCTCGACATCACCGCCAGCCATGAGGCGCGCGGCACGATCCTGGACGTGGTGCGGCGTACGGCGGCGGTGTGCTTCATGCCGCTGACCGTGGGCGGCGGTGTGCGCACGGCAGAGGATGCGCGTGCGCTGCTGCTGGCGGGCGCGGACAAGGTGGCGGTCAACTCCGCCGCCGTCAGTAACCCGCAAGTCGTCTCCGACATCGCCGAGCGATTTGGCAGCCAGTGCTGCGTTGCCAGCGTCGACGCGCGGCGGACGGCGACCGGCTGGGAAGTGTTTACCCATGGCGGGCGGCGCGCGACCGGGATCAATGCGGTCGAGCACGCGCTGCGCCTGGCCGAGCTGGGCGCGGGCGAGTTGCTCGTCACCTCGATGGACCGGGACGGGACGCGCGGCGGGTACGACCTCGATCTGATCCGCACCATCGCCGACCGAACCAGCGTGCCGGTGGTGGCGTCGGGCGGCGTCGGCGGCTTGGACGATCTGGTCGCGGGCGTGCGCGACGGCCATGCCTCGGCGGTGCTGGCGGCGTCGATCTTCCACTTCGGCGATGCCTCGATTGCCGATGCCCACCGGGCGCTGGCGGCGGCGGGGGTGCCGGTTCGAGCGCATTGATTTTCGCGCGAACCCAAAAAATCTTCGCGTCATCGCGGCTTCGCGTGAACCAGAATCCCTTGGATGACCGGTCGGGCAGACGCTGCTAAAATCCCCCCATGCCCCTTGCGATCATGACCCCCGCCAACGGCCATAGCGGCATCATCCGCGTCCGCACCCACCCTGAGCTGTCGGACATCGCGCTACTCGTCTTCGCGATCGGCGCGATCTGGTTTCTTCGCCGCGCGATGCGCCGCCGCAACCGCAAGGATTGACGCGGACGCCGCCCCGCGCCACCCAGCCGCCATGGACATGTTCGACCGCCTCGAAGCCACGATCCGCGCGCGCCGCGACGCAGGCGACGCCGCCACTTCCTATGCCGCCAGCCTGTTCGCGAAGGGACGCCCCAAGATCGCGCAGAAGCTGGGCGAGGAAGCAGTCGAAACCGTCATCGCCGCCATGGCCCAGCCCGACAAGATCGTGTCAGAGGCCGCCGACCTGATGTTCCATCTGATCGTCCTGCTGGCCGATACCGGCCACACGCTCGACGATGTTCGCGCCGAACTGGCGCGTCGCGAGGGTGTGTCGGGTCACGACGAAAAGGCTGCGCGACCGCGCTAAACCCCTTGGAGAGTTTCGATGCCGATCGACGCCACGCTGCCCTATGACGACCAGAATGTCTTCGCGAAGATTCTGCGCGACGAAATTCCGTCGAAGCGGGTCTACGAAGATGAATGGGCGGTCGCCTTTCACGACATCGCGCCGCATGCGCCGACGCATATTCTGGTGATCCCGCGCGGGGCCTATGTGTCGTGGGACGATTTCTCGGCCCGCGCCAGCGAGGCAGAGATTGCCGGGTTCGTCCGCGCCGTCGGCCATGTCGCGCGAGAGGCTGGCGCGGTGGAGCCGGGATACCGGCTGCTGGCCAATATCGGGGTAGATGCGGGGCAGGAAGTGCCGCATCTTCATATCCATATCCTGGCGGGTAAGCCGTTGGGTCCGATGCTCGCGCGCTGACGGAGCCTCTTGCCGCTCCCCTCCCGCAAGCGGGAGGGGATGGGGGAGGGAAAGCCACAGGCCATGGGCTCTGCGAGAAACCCTGCCCTCCCCAAACCC
>NZ_LDTE01000042.1 GCF_001476905.1 Sphingomonas sanguinis
TCCCCTGAAGGGGAGGGGCTTAAAGGAAGATTACCCCGCCAAGGTCACCGACATCTGAATGACCTTCTCCCCACCGACCGGCACGACGAACACGCCGGGCTTGTCGAAGAAATCGCCGTCATACCCCTCCGGGTCGGCGATGCCGTGCCACGGCTCGACACAGACATAGGCCGCGCCGGGCTTGGTCCAGATGCCGAGCTTGTCGGTGTCGGGGAAGGCGATGCGCAACTGCGGCGCGCCGTCCGCGCCGTACGTGACATGGCGGCTCTCGACCGGGTCCCAGACCAGCGCGTCGTTGGTGAACAGATCGTCCGCCAGATGCAGCACGCGGCCATCGAGCGGGCTGTCGCGGCGCGCCTCGGCGATCAGGCCGTCCGGCGCGATCTCGCGTAGACGGCCGGGTTCTTCCTTCTCGAAGACGATGCGGTGGTCGGCGCGGGCCTTATCATAGGGCAGCGGCCAGGCGAAGGCGGGATGGAAGCCGAAGCTGGCGGGCATCGGCACCTCGCCTCGGTTGAGGATGCGGATTTCCATCACCAGCGTCGCCTCTTCCAGCCGGAACTCCGCCTCCATCCGGAAGGCGAAGGGATAGGAGGTGCGCGTCTCCTCGCTATCGCCCAGCGAGAAGACGGCGCGGCTGGCCTCATGCGTTACCAGCTCGAAGGTCGAGTGGCGGGCAAAGCCGTGCTTGGCCATCGGATAATGCTGGCCGTTCAGGCGGATGCCGTCACGGGTCACGCCGATCACCGGGAACAGCAACGGCGCGCGGCCGGTCCAGAAAGCCGGGTCCGCATTCGTCATCAGCTCGCGGCCGTCCGCGTCCTTCAGCGAGGACAGCTCCGCCCCGAACGGATTGATCGCCGCCGAGAGATGCTCATTGGCGATACGGACCCAGTTTTCCTCATTAGCCACGGAGTTGCGCTCCCTGCTTGGCGGCGGCCGCGACGATCTTGTCGGCGATGGCCTTCAGCTCTTCGTCGGTGAAGCTCTTCTGCTGGGGTTGCAGAAGCACCTCGACCGCGACCGACTTATGACCCTCGGGCACACCCTGTCCGGCGAACACGTCGAAGACGCGCGCGGCGGTGATCGCCGCCTTGTCCGCCCCGCGCACCGCACGGATCAGCATGTCTGCGGCCAGCGTGTCGGGCACGAGGAAGGCGAAGTCGCGCTTTACGGACTGCAACGCCGGTGGCGTATAGGCCGGACGCATGAAGCCGGTCGCGCGCTTGGGCGGGATCGCGTCGAGATAGAGTTCGACCGCCGCCACCGCGCCGTCGAGGTCGAACGCCTTCAGCACCGAGGGGTGGACCATGCCGAACGCCGCCAGCACCGTCTTCGGCCCCAGCCGCAGCGTGCCCGACTGGCCGGGATGCCAGGCATCGCCCGCCTCGCCCATCACCTGTAAGTTATCCACAGGTGCACCGGCTTGCGCGAGCAACGCGATCGCCTCGGCCTTGGCATCATAGGCGTCAAAGCCTTGCGCCTTGCCGGAGCGCCAGTTGCGGGGCGTCTTGTCGCCCGCCAGCACCACGCCCAGCGTCGGCCGCTCGGCCTCTTCGAGGTAACGGCGGCCGATCTCAAACAGGCGCACGGCGGTCGCGCCGCGCTTGATATTGCGCTCGGTCGCGGCGAGCAGGCCGGGTAGGAGCGAAGGCCGCATGACCTTCAGATCCTCGCTGATCGGGTTGGCGAGTGTGAACGCGCCGCCGCCGAAGGGCGCGGCCTGCGCCTCGCTGATGAAGCTCCACGTCACCGCTTCGTCCAGACCGCGTGCGGCAGCGGCGCGGCGGGCGCGACGCTCCAGCTTCTGCTGCGGCGTGGCGGTCGGACGCGCGACACCGGGGGTCCGGGGGAGCGCCACCGGGGGAACATGGTCGATCCCCTCGATGCGGATGACTTCCTCGACCAGATCGGCGGGGCCGTCCACGTCGCGACGCCAGCTGGGGGCTGTCACCTGCCAGTCGGCGGTGACGGTGAAGCCCAGCGATTCGAGGATCGCTTTCTGCCGCTCCGCCGCGATGGCGAGGCCGCCCAGCGTTTCCGCCAGATTGGGGTCGTAACCGATCGTCTTGCCGACGACCGGCGGCTCACCCGCGCGCGTCACGCTGCTCGCCGTGCCGCCGCAATATTCGAGGACGAGGAAGGTCGCGATGGCGAGGCCGTCGTCGAGGAAGGCCGGGTCCACGCCGCGCTCGAACCGGGTACGCGCGTCGCTGGTCAGCGCCAGCGTCTGGCCGGTGCGCGCGATCGCCTCGGGCGCGAAATAGGCGCATTCGATGATGACGTCGGTGGTCGTCTCCGACACGCCCGAATGCTCGCCGCCCATGATGCCGCCGATGTCGTGGACACCCGCATCGTCGGCGATGACGGTCATTCCTGCCGACAGCGTATAGGTCTTGCCGTTCAGCGCCTCGACCGTCTCGCCGTCCTTGGCATGCCGCGCGACCAGACCGCCCGAGAGCTTGGCCTTGTCATAGACGTGCAGGGGGCGGCCGAGATCGACGGTCATGTAATTGGTGATGTCGACCAGCGCCGAGATCGGCTTCTGCCCGATCGCGGTCAGCCGCTGGCGCATCCATTCGGGCGCTTCGCCATTGGTCAGGCCCGAGACGCCCTGCGCATAAAAGGCCGGGCAACCCTCGGCATCCTCGATCCGCACATCGGGGCCAGCGCCCTCGCCCGGAACGGACGGAACGGTCGGCGCGATCAGCGTGCCCAGCCCAGCGGCGGCGAGGTCGCGCGCGATGCCGTGGACGCCCATACAGTCCTGACGGTTGGGCGTGATCGACACGTCGATGACCGGATCGTTGAGCCCCGCATAATCGGGGAAGGACGTGCCCACCGCCGCATCCTCGGGCAGTTCGATGATGCCGTCATGGCCCTCGCCGATCTGCAACTCGCGCGCCGAGCACATCATGCCGTTCGACTCGACGCCGCGGATTGCCGCGACCTTCAGCGTCACGTCGAGGCCGGGGACATAGGCCCCCGGCGCGCCGAACACGCCGACCAGCCCGGCCCGCGCATTGGGCGCGCCGCACACGACCTGCATCGGGCCGTCGCCGGCATCGACCGACAGGACCTGCAGCTTGTCCGCCTGCGGATGCCGCTCGGCCGACAGGATGCGCGCGACGCGGAACGAGGCCAGTGCCTCGCCCGGATTGTGGACGCCCTCGACCTCCAGGCCGATACGGGTCAGCCCCTCGACGATGGTGTCGAGGTCGGCATCGGTGTCCAGATGGCTCTTCAGCCAGCCCAGGGTGAACTTCATGCGCCGACTCCTCCCGACAAAGTGGGTACGTCGAGGCTCGCGAACCCGTAATGCTTCAACCAGCGGATATCGCCGTCGAAGAACGCCCGCAGATCGTCCATCCCGTATTTCAGCATGGCGAGGCGGTCGATGCCGCAGCCAAAGGCGAAGCCCTGCCACTCATTGGGATCGAGCCCGCACGCCTCGATGACCTTGGGATGGACCATGCCGCTGCCCAGCACCTCCATCCAGCCGCCGCCCCCATCTCTTCCAGGGTGGCCGCCGATGACGCGCTTGCCCTTCTCGATCGTGTAGCCGACATCGACCTCGGCCGAGGGTTCGGTGAAGGGGAAATAGCTGGGGCGCAGACGCAGCACGATGTCGTCGCGCTCGAAGAACGCCTTCAGGAAGGTCTCCAGCGTCCACTTCAGATGGCCGAGCGTGATACCCTTGTCGATCACCAGCCCCTCGACCTGATGGAACATCGGCGTGTGGGTCGCATCCGAGTCGGAGCGATAGGTACGGCCCGGCGCGATGATGCGGATCGGCGGCTTCTGGTCCAGCATGGTGCGGATCTGCACCGGCGAGGTATGGGTGCGCAGCACCCGGCGCACGGTGCGCTCGTCGCCGCCCGCCTCGACACCCGCCAGATAGAAGGTGTCGTGCATCGCGCGCGCCGGATGCGTCTCGGGGATGTTGAGCGCGGTGAAGTTATGCCAGTCGGTCTCGACCTCCGGGCCGGTCGCGACCGCGAAGCCCAGATCGGCGAAGATCTCGGCCAGCTCGTCCATGACCTGGCTGACCGGGTGGACGGTGCCGAAGCTGCCGCCCTCGACCGGCAGGGTCATGTCCAGCCGCTCGGAGGCGAGGCGCGCGTCGAGCGCCGCCTGTTCCAGCGCGGCCTTGCGGGCGCCCAGCGCCTCGGTCACCGCCTCGCGCAGGCCGTGGATCTTCGGCCCTTCGACCTGGCGTTCCTCGGGGCTCATCTTGCCCAGCGTCTTGAGCAGCTGGGTGATGCGGCCCTGCTTGCCCAGCGTGTCGACGCGGATCGTCTCCAGCGCATCCAGTGCGGGCGCATCGGCGATGGCGGCGAGCAGCGGCTCACGCATTTGTTCGAGTTCGTTACTCACATGTCACTCCGTCGGCCGTTCTGGCGCCCCCGTAAAGGCGCGTGGCCCGTTGGCGGGATTGCCCCCGCCGTAGCGGCTGGGTGGCCATGGGATCAATCCTTCACGCAGGGTCCGCGACCATGACGGCCGCCATGACGACCCATGTCACGCCAACCTTTCCTCAACATGTCATAGGTTAAGATCGCGTCCAGGCCCTTTCGAAGGGCCGTGCCATGCCCGCTACGGAACACCCATCTTGATTCTCGACGTCTTTACCATCCAGGTGATCGCCGCGATCAGCCACTTCATCATCGGCGCTCTTCACCTGACGCCGGGCCTCACGCGCCAGGATCGCGGCGGATGGGTGCGCGACTGGGGTCTGGCGAAAATCCTGATCGGCCTGGCGAACGGGCTGACGTTGCTCTTCGATGGCTCCAGCACGCTGGCGGTCGAACGCCTGCTCAACCTGGTCCTGGTGATCGGCCTTGCCTTGAGCATCCGCAGCGCCGCGACCATGAGCGGCCGGATGCCGCCGCGTATCCTGATGGTCCTGTTCGGGGCCACCGGAGCGGCGCTGATCGCGCTGTTCCTGTTCGACCCGTATGACGTTCGCTGGACCGTGGCGACGATGGGGATGGCCCGCATCCTGTGCCTGTTGTCGCTCACCTGGCTGGTGACCGGCATCGCCCGGCGGGAAAGACTGATGACCGCCTGGACCATGGGCGTCATCTTTGCCCTTTCGACGATCGCCTTCCTGCTGAACATGGTGCTGAACCTGATCGGCTTCACCGTCCCCGCCTGGGAGGTGCAGGCTCATGCGATGGCGCATTGGGCGGTCGGCACCGCGATCATCATGGTGACGCTGACCCATTTCTCGCTGCTGCTGATCGAGTCCGAACGCACCCAGCGCGAACTGCGCGAACAGGCGTGTCGCGACAGCCTGACCGGCGCGCTCAACCGGTTCGGGCTGGACCAGAGCCGGACCGCGCAGCACGGCCCGGTCGCCCTGCTGCTGATCGATATCGATCACTTCAAGTCGCTCAACGACACGCAGGGCCATGCGGCGGGAGACATGGTGCTGCGGCTGCTGGTCGATCTGGCCCAGGCCGAACTGGGCAAGCGAGGCCAAGTGGTGCGGATCGGCGGCGACGAGTTTCTCTGCGTCCTGCCCGCCGCCACCCAGGCCGAGGCGGAGGCGCTGCACCAGGCCCTGTCCCAGCGGTTCGACCGCGCCGTGGTCGCCGCCGTCGATTCGCCCTATCCGCCGTCGCTGAGCATCGGCATCGCGACCGGATCGGCGGACAAGGGGCTAGACCGGCTGATCCGGCAGGCGGACGAAGCGATGTATGCCGCCAAGCGGGCCCGCCACGCCCAGCGGCCACAAATGGAAGCCGCCTGATCCGATCGGACTGGGCGACCCACAGGCGACCCAGGCTATCGGGACGGCCGCTTGGCGCCCCGATAGCCGCGTGCATCAAAGCGCCTTGGTCGCCCCCGGCGTGTTGACGCCCATCGACTGGAGGTAACGCTTCACGTTGCGCGCCGCCTGGCGAAGCCGCTGCTCGTTCTCCACCATGGCGATACGGACGAAACCCTCGCCATTCTCGCCGTAGCCGACGCCCGGCGCGACCGCGACCTTGGCCTCGGTCAGCAGCTGCTTGGAGAATTCCAGGCTGCCCAGATGCGCGAGCGCGGGCGGCAGCGGGGCCCAGGCGAACATCGAGGCCTTGGGGGAGGGAATATCCCAGCCCGCCCGACCGAAGCTCTCGACCAGCACATCGCGGCGCTTGTGATAGAGCTGGCGATTCTTTTCGACGATATCCTGCGGCCCGTTGAGCGCGGCACAGGCCGCCGCCTGGATCGGGGTGAAGGCGCCGTAATCGAGATAGGACTTCACCCGCGTCATCGCGGCGATCAGCTTCTTGTTGCCGACCGCGAAGCCGATGCGCCAGCCCGCCATCGAATAGGTCTTGGACAGGGAGGTGAACTCGACCGCGACGTCCTTGCCGCCCTTGACCTGCAGGATTGAGGGCGTCGGGTTGCCGTCATAATACAGCTCGGAATAAGCGAGGTCGCTCAGCACCCACAGCTCATGCTTCTTCGCAAACGCCACGAGGCGCTCGTAAAAGGCCAGGTCCACCGTCTCGGCGGTCGGGTTGGACGGGTAGTTCACGACCAGCACCGAGGGGCGCGGCACGGTAAAGTGCATCGCCCGCTCCAGGCTTTCGAAATAGGCCTCGTCGGGCGTGGTCGGCACCGCGCGGATCGTCGCGCCCGCGATGATGAAGCCGAAGGTGTGGATCGGATAGGACGGGTTGGGCGCCAGCACCACGTCGCCCGGCGCGGTGATCGCGGTGGCGAGGCTGGCCAGCCCTTCCTTCGATCCCATGGTCACGACCACCTCGGTCTCGGGGTCGAGATCGACGCCGAAGCGACGGCCGTAATAATTCGCCTGGGCGCGGCGCAGGCCGGGAATGCCCTTCGACTGGGAATAGCCGTGCGCGTCGGGTTTCTTGGCGACCTCGACCAGCTTGTCGAGCACATGGTCGGGCGGCGGCAGGTCGGGATTGCCCATGCCCAGATCGATGATGTCCTCACCGCCCGCGCGCGCCGCGGCCCGCATCGCGTTGACTTCGGCGATGACATAGGGCGGCAGACGCTTGATGCGGTAGAACTCTTCGGACATGGGTCCCTCTGTGTAACGATTTGGGACCGGGACCTTAGCGGCTTTCGTTTCCCGACGCGACCCGACATGATGACGCAATATCCTGACGCCAATAGGGCGCGCGACGAACGAGAGGATGCGGATGACCCCCGGCCAGACCCAAGCCCCCACCCTGCCCACGCTGGAGGAGTTGCAGCACTGGACCTGGGTGATGGGCCGCGCGCAGCAGATGATGATGGAGGCCGCGCTGACCCCGCCCGAGGGCGTGCCGGTGGTGCCCGGCTTCAATGATCCCGCCACGGTCGGGCGGGTGCGCGACTTCTGGTCCGATTCGATGAAGCTGTGGCAGCGCTTCGTCGACCCCGCCGCCGAGCCGAGCGTCGCCCCCAAGCCCGACCGCCGCTTCAAGGCCGAACAGTGGCAATCGCCGCTCTTCGACTGGATTCGGCAGAGCTATCAGGTGATCTCCGACCATATGCTGCGCGGCGTCGATGCGTTGGAGGGGGTGGACCCGAAGCAGAAGGAGCAGATCCGCTTCGCCGCGCAGGGCTTTATCGATGCGATGAGCCCGACCAACTTCCCCGCCACCAACCCCGAAGTGCTCGACAAGATCGTCGAGACGCGCGGCGAGAATCTGCTGAAGGGCCTTCAGAACATGATGGCCGATCTGGGGCGCGGCCAGCTGACCCATAGCGATTCGAGCGCGTTCGAGGTCGGGCGCAACCTTGCCGCGACGCCGGGCAAGGTGGTGAAGCGCAATTATCTGTACGAGCTGATCCATTATACCCCGACCACCGAACAGGTGGCGGCGGTGCCGATCGTGATCTTTCCGCCATGGATCAACCGTTTCTACATCCTGGACCTCGCGCCCGAGAAGAGCCTGATCAAATGGCTGGTCGATCAGGGTTTCAGCGTCTTCATGGTGTCGTGGAAATCCGCCGACGCCACGATGAAGGACGTGATGTGGGACGATTATGTCGCGGCCCAGGTCGATGCGATCGACACGGTGCGCGACTTGCTCGGCGTCGAATCGGTCCACACCGTTGGTTACTGCGTAGCGGGCACGACGCTCGCCGCGACGCTGGCCTATCTGACGGCGCAGGGACAGGCGGAGAAGGTCGCCAGCGCCACCTTCTTCACCGCGCAGGTCGATTTCTCGAAGGCGGGCGAGCTGCTCCACTTCATCGATGACGAACAGCTGAAGATGATCGCGGCGCTGTCGCCCGAGGGCTATCTCGACGGGCGTTATCTGGCGATGACCTTCAACCTGCTGCGCGGGCGAGACCTGATCTGGAATTACGTCACCAACAACTATCTGCTGGGGCGCGACTATGTGCCGTTCGACCTGCTGCACTGGAATGGCGACGTCACCAACCTGCCCGCCCAGTGGCACCTCGCCTATCTGACCGACCTGTACCGCGACAATCTGCTGATGCAGCCCGGCGCGATGCGCATCGGCGACGTGCCGCTCGACCTGACGCGGGTGGCGACCCCTTCCTATGTCCAGGCGGGGCGAGAGGATCATATCGCGCCGCCCGAAAGCGTGTGGAAGATCACCGAGGCGTTCACCGGCCCCTTGCGCTTCGTGCTGGCCGGCTCGGGGCATATCGCGGGCGTGGTGAACCCGCCTGCCGCCGGCAAATATCAATATTGGACCAACGACACCCCCGCCGCGACACTCGCCGAGTTCGTCGCGGGCGCGACCGAGACCAAGGGCAGCTGGTGGCCGGACTGGGCCCAATGGCTGCGCACCCGCGATGCCGCAACCGTCGCGGTGCAGGGCGCGCGCATCCCTGGCGAGGGCGCGCTTGCGGCGCTCGACGAAGCGCCCGGACGATACGTCCGGCAGCGTTAGTTTCGGTTTTGTTGCACTGCACAATAGGCTTGATTTTGCTCCCGCGAATCACTATTGTGCAGTGCAACAAATCGGGAGAGCGCTCTTGGACAAGAACAAGCCGACCGTGCCCGCCGCCAAGGCGGTGACCAAAGCCAGTCGCGCGACCAAGCCGGTCGCGACCAAGACGCTGCCGGGCCTGCCCTCCGACACCACCGCGTCGGCCAAGCCGTCGGTCGCCAAGCCTGCGATCGCCGCCGAGGCCGCCCCCTCGAACAGCCCGGCGCTGCCGCTGAACGCACCGACCGCCAAGGTCGAAGCCCCGAAGGTCGAGACGGCCCCGAAGCCGGCGGTGGAAACGCCAGCCGCTGTCGCACCGATCGCACCCAAGGTCGAAGCGAAGCCCGCTCCGGCGCCCAAGGCTCCCGTCGTGAAGGCGGAGGCCAAGCCGGTTGCGGCGAAGCCCGCACCCAAGGCACCGGCCAAGCCCGTCGCCCCCAAGGCGGCGGCCCCGACGATTTCTTCCCCGACCGCCGCGGTTTCGGCGGACTCCAAGCCCAAGGATTTTATCATGGACGCCCAGAGCACCATCGAAAACGCGACCGCCAAGACCCAGGCCTTTTTCGGCGACGCCCAGGCCCGCACCCAGGCCACCATGGAGAAGAGCGCCAAGCTGTTCGAGGACATGATCGCGTTCAGCAAGGACAATATCGAAGCGGTCGTCGAATCGTCGAAGATCGCCGCCAAGGGCGCAGAGACGCTGGGCCAGGGTGCCGCCGACTATGCCAAGCGCTCGTTCGAGACCGCCAGCCAGACGCTGCAGACCCTGTCGTCGGTCAAGTCGCCGACCGAGTTCATGAAGCTGCAGTCGGACTTCGCCCGCTCGGCCTTCGACTCGATGGTCACCGAGACCTCGCGCTCGACCGAGCACCTGATGAAGCTGGCCGGCGAGATCGCCCAGCCGATCAGCAACCGCTTCGCGGTCGCCGCCGAGAAGCTGAAGACCGTCGCGTAATGCGCTGACGGTTTCCTTCGCGGAAACAGGAAGGGGGCGGTCACTTCGGTGGCCGCCCTTTTTCGTGTCTGGCGGGTGATTGGGGCACGTCGCTTGGGGCCAATCCCTCCCCCATCCCCTCCCGCCTGCGGGAGGGGATGGGGGAGGGCAAGGTGTCTCACCGAGACCAACCCATCCCCACTGGCATCCCGCGCGCCCAGCGCCTACATTCCCCCCATGTCGTTCTTCGGCCGCTTTTCCCCCGTCCGCGCTTATCGCGACCTGCGATTCTTCCTGTCGCAGCGCCAGCCCTATGAGCTGGTGTTCCTGATCATCGCGATGGGGATTACCGGCTTCTTCATCTACGCCTTTGCGCGCGACGATTATGTGCGACCGCCCTATCAGCCCAACATCATCTATGTCGAACAATGGCCCGCGAACCGCACCGATGCGGAAATCCGCGCGCAGCAGAAGATCGACTACGTGAAGAAGAAGCAGGAACTGGCCGAGGAGCAGGCCGCCAAGGACCAGCGCAAGGCCGAGTTCAAAAAGGTCGACGACGCGCTGACCAAGTGGGGCTTCTGACCGACCATCGCTGGATGGGGGGGGCACTGGCGCTGGCGGATCGCGGCGTCGGGCGGACCGCGCCCAATCCCCATGTCGGCTGCGTCATCGTACAGGGCGACCATGTGGTCGGGCGCGGCTGGACCCAGCCCGGCGGCCGGCCCCATGCCGAGGCGATGGCCCTGGCGCAAGCCGGAGCGGCGGCGCGTGGGGCGACCGCTTACGTCACGCTGGAGCCCTGTGCGCATATTTCGCCGCGCGGTCCTGCCTGTACCGACCTGCTGATCGCGGCCGGAGTCGCGCGGATCGTCGCGGCGATGGGCGATCCCGATCCCCGCACCGACGGCCTCGGCTTTGCCCGCGCCCGCGCCGCCGGGATCGCAGTCACGACCGGCGTGCGCGAGGAGGAGGCGCGGCGGATGATCGCGGGGTTCCTGACCCGCCGCACCCGGGGCCGCCCCTTCGTCACGCTGAAGCTCGCGACCTCGCTCGATGGCATGATCGCGCGGGCCGATGGTGAGAGCCGCTGGATCACGGGCCCGCAGGCGCGCGCGCATACCCATCTGGAACGCAGCCGCCACGAAGCCATCCTGATCGGGCGCGGCACGCTGGCGGCCGATGCGCCCCGGCTCGACGTCCGTCTTCCGGGGCTCGAGTCGCGCAGCCCGCGCCGCATCCTTTTATCCCGAACAGCCGAGACGAGCTGGGAAACCATTCCCTCCCCCGCCGCCATCGCCGATCTGGCCGGAGTCGACCGGCTGATGGTCGAGGGAGGGGCGCGAACCGCCTCCGCCTTTCTCGCCGCCGATCTGGTCGACCGGCTGCTTCTCTATCGTGCGCCCATCCTGATCGGCGAGGGTCACGCGGCGCTGGGCGATATCGGCCTCTCCCGTCTCGCCGAGGCGCATGGCCGCTGGCGGCTGACCGATGCACGGATGCTTGGCAGCGACCGGCTGGAGGTCTACGAGCGCGCTTGATATGTTTACCGGGATCGTCACCGACATCGGCTCCGTCACCGCCGTGGAAACGCGCGGCGACACGCGAGTCGTCATCGCCACCGCCTATGATACGGCCAGCATCGACCTGGGCGCATCGATCGCCTGTTCGGGCGTCTGCCTGACCGTGGTCGAGAAGGGCCCCGACTGGTTCGCGGTCGACGTCTCGGCCGAGACGATCGGGCGCACCGCCGACCAGTGGACGACCGGCCAGCGGCTGAACCTGGAACGCGCGATGAAGCTGGGTGACGAGCTGGGTGGCCATATCGTCACCGGCCATGTCGATGGTGTCGGCACCGTCGTGTCCGTCGCCGAGGAGGGCGGATCGCACCGCGTCTTCGTCCGCGTGCCCGCCGACCTCGCCCCCTTCATGGCGACCAAGGGCTCGGTGACGATCGACGGCGTCTCGCTGACCGTCAACAGCGTGGACGACACCGAGACCGGCACCGTCTTCGGCCTGAACATCATTCCCCACACCGCCGCCGTCACCACGCTGGGCGGCATCACTGAGGGCCAGCGCGTCAATATCGAGATCGACGTGCTCGCCCGGTATCTGCAGCGCATGGAGCATTATCGTGGCCGCTAATCCCGACTCGCTTTCCGGTCTGCGGCGCGGTTTCCTCTCCAACCCCGAAGAGATCATCGACGAGGCACGCAACGGCCGCATGTTCATCCTGGTCGATGACGAGGACCGGGAGAATGAGGGCGATCTGGTCATCCCCGCCCAGATGGCGACGCCGGAAAAGGTCAATTTCATGGCGCGGCACGGCCGCGGGCTGATCTGCCTGGCCATGACGCGCGAGCGGGTCGACACGCTCGGCCTGCCGCTGATGAGTCCCAAGAACGGGACACGGCACGAAACCGCCTTCACCATTTCGATCGAGGCGCGTGAGGGGGTGACCACGGGCATTTCTGCCGCCGACCGCGCGCGGACCATCGCGGTGGCGATCGATGCGGCCCAAGGCCCCGACTCGCTGGTGACGCCGGGCCATGTCTTCCCGCTGGTCGCGCGCGACGGCGGCGTGCTGGTGCGCGCAGGCCATACCGAGGCGGCGGTCGATGTCGCGCGGCTGGCGGGCCTAAATCCCTCGGGCGTGATCTGCGAGATCATGAACGAGGACGGCACGATGGCGCGGATGGACGACCTGATGTCGTTCGCGCAGCTCCACAATCTGAAGATCGGCACGATCCGCGACCTGATCGCCTATCGCCGCCGCTACGACCATCTGGTCGAGTTGCAGTCGGAGGCCACGTTCGAGAGCGAATGGGGCGGCACTTGGACCGCGCGGGCCTATCGCAACAAGGCGACCGGCACCGAGCAGGTGGCGCTGGTCAAGGGTAAGCTCGATACGACGCAACCCGTACTGGTGCGGATGCACGCGCTGTCGCCCTTCGCCGATGTGTTCGGCGAGGCGGGTGCGCGCGGCGCCCTGCTCGCCAAGTCGATGAAGATGATCGCCGAGGAAGGTTCGGGCGTGATCGTCGTCATCAACCGCCCGCGCACCGATGCCTTCACCACCGCCGTCCGCCTGAAGGCCGGCGAGGAGGTGCAGATCGATATGGAGGAGCTGCGCGACTATGGCGTTGGCGCGATGATCCTGGCCGAGCTGGGCGTGCAGGACATGGTGCTGCTGACCAACACCCATCACACGCTGATCGGGCTCGACGGCTATGGCCTGTCGATCGTCGGCGAACGTCGTATCGAAAATGCTGAGGGAGACGCCTGATGGCGCATGTGTTGATCGTCGAGGCGCGCTTCTACGAGCATCTGAACGACATGCTGCTGTCGGGTGCGCGGGCCGCGATCGAGGAGGCGGGCCACAGCCATGAGACGATCACCGTCCCCGGCGCGCTGGAAATCCCCGGTGCGGTGGCGATGGCGGCGGACTCGGGCCGTTACGACGCCTTCGTCGCGATCGGCGTGGTGATCCGCGGCGAGACCTATCATTTCGAGATCGTCTCGAACGAGAGCGCGCGCGGCCTGATGGCGCTGACCATGGACGGGCTGCCCATCGGTAACGGCATCATCACCACCGAGAATGAGGCGCAGGCGCTGACCCGCGCCAAGCCCAACGAGAAGAACAAGGGCGGTGAGGCGGCCAAGGCGGCGCTCGCCATGCTGGCGCTGAAGGGTCGGTTCGGGTGACATCGCCCGTCCTCCGAACCGAGCGGTTGACCCTGCGGGTCCCGTCGGCGGAGGATTTCGAGGCGTGGGCGGCGTTCCATGCCGAGGAGGACACTATGCGCTTCCTCGGCGGCGTCCAGGCGCGCGGGGCGGCGTGGCGCGGGCTGTGCACGATGGTCGGTGCGTGGAGCGTGCGCGGTTTCGCCATGTTCTCGGTCATCGAACGGGAAACCGGCCGTTGGGTCGGACGGATCGGACCGTGGCAGCCCGAGGGCTGGCCCGGGCGTGAGGTGGCGTGGGGCGTGGCACGCGAATTCGCCGGGCGCGGCTATGCTTATGAAGCGGCCTGTGCGGCGATGGACTATGCGGTCGATGTGCTGGGCTGGGATCAGGTGATCCACACCATCGACCCGGAGAATATCGGCTCGATCAAGCTGGCCCAGCGGCTGGGGTCGGTGAACCAGGGCCCGACACGCCTTCCCGCCCCGCTGGAGAGTTTTCCCGTCGATGCCTGGGGCCAGAGCGCCGACCAGTGGCGGGCACGTCGAGCAGCAGGCGCACAATGACCGATATGCCGCCCAGCCGATTCCGTGTCGTCGAACGGGGTCGGCGGCTGGTGGTGATCGATACCCAGGCGGATAAGTCGCCGCCCGTCCGCCGGACGGACTTACCGCGACCGGCCTCGGACAAGACCCGAGCACGATTCCAGCTGCCGGAAAAGATCCGCTTCGACGGTGCGGCAAGCTGGTCCACCGACCGTTTCTATGACGCCAAGGGTCCCCGTGCCCTGACACTCGATGCAGGCGCGATGCAGAAGCTGCGCTTTGCCGGGGCCGGGCTGGTCGCGCTGGTGATCCTGTGGGTGCTGGTCGCGAGCTTTGCCCCACCCTTATGGGGGGCGCCGCTGCTGTTGCTCAATCCCAAGATGCGCCAGACAATGCGCGACCGGGTGACAGCATGGCTCGACACGTTGGACGGCGGCGAATAGCCCGCACCTCCAGCAAGGCTAACCAGCGATCGGATTTGTCTTGATACGCTCTTACAAAGGGCCACCACCCCGGCGGAGGCCGGGGTGGTGAAGGGGGCGGGGGTGTTCATTACCCCGCCCCTCATGCTCAAGCCGCCCGCGCGCTCTCTTCAAGCGTGGGGTAGTCGATATACCCCTCCGGCCCTTGGCTGTACCAGGTCTTCATGTCGCCCTCGTTCAGCGGCGCATCGGTACGCAGACGCTCGGGCAGGTCGGGGTTGGCCAGGAAGGTCCGGCCAAACGCGATGCCGTCCGCCACACCCGAGTCGATCGCAGCTTGCGCCTTTTCGCGCGTGTCGAAATCGCTGTTCAGGATCAGCGGGCCCTTGAAGACCTCGCGAATCTGCGGCGACAGCTTGGGCACGTCGGTGCGGCCATAGGTACCGTCCGGCCCGATCTCGCGGAGTTCGAGAAAGGCGATGCCCAGGTCCGACAGCATCTTGGCGGCGGGCACGAAGACCGAGGCGGGATCGCTATCGTCCACGCCCTGGCTGTCGCCGTTGGGCGAGAGGCGCACGGCCACCCGCTCCTTGCCCGCGACCGAAATCACGCGCTCGGCGATCTCGCCGAGCAGGCGGATGCGGTTCTCCGGACTGCCCCCATATTCGTCCTCGCGGTGGTTCGCCCCATCGCGCAGGAATTCGTCGATCAGATAGCCGTTGGCGGCATGGATCTGCACCCCGTCGAACCCGGCGGCCAGCGCGTTGCGCGTCGCCAGCTCATAATCGTCCAGCAGGCGCGGGATTTCGGACAGCTCCAGCGGGCGCGCTGTCTCGAAATCCTTCTTGCCCTCGAACGTATGCGCCTGCCCCTCGGTGCGAGTGGCCGAGGACGAGACGGGCTGCATCCCCGTGACCGAGCTGTGCACCTGACGACCCATATGCCAGAGCTGCGCGACGATCCGGCCGCCCGCCTTGTGCACCGCGTCGGTCACCGGCTTCCACGCCTCGACCTGCTCGTCAGTCCACAGACCCGGTGCATAGGGCCAGCCCAGCCCTTCGCGGCTGATGCCGGTGGCCTCGGAGATGATCAGGCCCGCGCTGGCGCGCTGGGCATAATATTGCGCCATGATCGGCGTCGGCACCGCCTCGCGCGTGGCACGGGCGCGGGTCAGCGGGGCCATGAGGATACGGTTGGGGGCGTGGATCGCCCCGAGATCGATGGGGTCGAAGAGCGTTGGCATCACATGTAATCCTTTTGCGGCCTTTCCGGCCTGACGCAACGCAGATAGGGCGTTAAGGGACCCCATGCCCGTGTTCCACACCCCAAGAAAAACTGAACCGATGCAAAGCGATCGTCAGTCGGACCGGACCGGACCGGATAGCACGCCGCCGCTGGCCTTCGCCGCCGTCATCCTCGCCAATGTCGCGCTTGCCTTCGGGCCGCTGCTGGTCCGCATGGCCGATACGGGGCCGGTCGCCGCCGCCTTCTGGCGGATCACGCTGGCCGCGCCGGTGCTGGCGCTGGTCGCGCTGATCTCGCCCGCGCGGCCGCGTCGGCCGGGCAAGGGACAGGCAGGGCTATGGGCGCTGCTATTGATCGGCGGCATCGCCTTTGCGGGCGATCTGGGCTCCTGGCATATCGGCATCCGCCAGACGACGATGGCCAATGCCACGCTGTTCGGCAATTCGGCGACCTTCATCTTTCCGCTCTACGGCTTTCTCATCGCGCGCACCTGGCCCTCGCGCAGCCAGGGGATCGCGCTGATCCTGGCGGCGGTCGGGGCCGGACTGTTGATGGGGCGCAGCTATCAGGTCGATCCGCGCCACCTGGTCGGCGACCTGATGTGCGTCCTGGCGGGCATTCTCTACGCGCTCTACTTCATCCTGATGGCGCGGGTGCGGACGACCATGCCGCCCATCCCGGCGCTCGCCTGGTCGACGATCGCCAGCATCGTGCCGCTGTTCGTCTTTGCCGTGCTGCTGGGCGAGCGGGTCTGGCCCGGCCATTGGAGCGCGCTGATCCTGCTGGCGCTGGGGAGCCAGATCATCGGCCAGGGGTTGATGATCTATGCGCTGGGCCTGCTGAGCCCGCTGGTCGTCGGCCTGGCGCTGTTGGTCCAGCCGATCGTGGCGACCGCCATCGGCTGGATCGTCTATGACGAGCGACTGGCATTGCCCGACCTGGTGGGCGTGGCGATGGTTGCGGTTGCGCTGGTGCTGGTCCGGCGCGGATCGACGGTTGCCAAGTCGGGCGATAGGGACGACGGATAGGATATGACCGAGGCTGCCATGACCGATGTTCAGGACCTGACTCTCGACGAGGTGCGTGCGCTGCTGGCCGACGGCATCGCGTCCAACGCCGCATTCGACGGCTGGGGCGACGACGCGCGCGACATGGCGGCGGACGCGGCGGGCATCGACCGCGACATCGCGCGACTCGCCTTCAAGGACGGCCCCGTCGCGATGATCGATGCCTGGTTCGGGCAGATCGATCAGGCGATGGTCGAGGCGGTGCCCGCCGACCGGGCGGCCCAGATGAAGATTCGCGAACGCATTACCGCGCTGGTCGAGGCACGGCTGGCCGCCGCGGCTCCCAATCGCGAAGCGCTGCGCCGCGCGCTGACCATCCTCGCCATGCCGCAAAACGCCGCCACGGCCGCGCGACTCGGCTGGCGGACGGTCGATGCGATCTGGGCGCAGGCGGGCGACACCGCGACCGACTATAACCACTATACCAAGCGTGCGACGCTGTTCGCCGTCTATGCCTCGACCATCGCGGTGTTCCTGAACGACGAGAGCGAGGATTACGCCGACACCCGCGCCTTCCTCGCGCGCCGGATCGAAGGGATTATGCGGTTCGAGAAGTGGAAGGCAGGGATCACCAAGCGCGGTGAGAATATGCCCAGCCTGTCGCGATTTATTGGGCGGCTGCGTTATCCGGCGGTGTGAGGAGTGCCCGGCCCACGCCTGACCACTGATCCTCTCACCCAATTCACCAACTGGTAATTGATAATCAATCGCACCGGGGTTATGTATGTCCCATGGCGATGCTCAGCAGTCTCGAAACCCTTCCCCGGCGGCAACCGGCGACCGTGGCCGCGATCGACTGGACCCAGTTGGCCCTGCCCGAAGCGCGTCGTTTGCGCGAACTGGGCTTCGACGAAGGCGTGGGTGTCGAGGTGCTGCACCGCGCTACGCTGGGCGGCGGGCCCATCGCCTGCCGGATCGGCCGGATGACCGTGGCGCTGCGTCGCCGGGTCGCCGCCTCGATCCGCGTCGCGCCGAGCGCCTGAGGCTTAGCCCGGACGAATGAACGCTGCACCGCTGGTCGCGCTCGTCGGCAATCCCAATGCCGGCAAAAGCGCCCTGTTCAACGCGCTGACCGGCGCGCGACAGAAGGTCGGCAATTATCCCGGCGTCACCGTCGAGCGGCATTCGGGCCGACTCGTGCTGGACGATGGCCGCGCGGTCGAGCTGGTCGACCTGCCCGGTGCCTATAGCCTCGATCCCGGCAGCCTGGACGAACAGGTCACGCGCAATGTCGTGATGGGCTCTCAGGCGGGCGAGCGCCGCCCCGATGCGCTGGTCGTCGTGGTCGATGCCGCCAATCTCGACAACCACCTGCGCTTCACGCTCCAGCTGATCGCGCTCGGCCTGCCGGTCGTGGTCGCGCTCAACATGGTCGACCTGGCCGAGCGTGACGGGCTGACCCTCGACGCCGATATCCTGGCGCGCGAGCTGGGCGTGACGGTCATCCCGACCGTCGCCGTCCGCCGTCGCGGGCTCGACACGCTGAAGGCCGAGATCGACCGGCTGGTGTCGCAGGAGCGGCCCCACGCCATAGCGGCCGCCGACCGGATCGACGATATCGTCACGCTGCAACGCCGCGCGCGCCAGATCGCGTCCGCTGCGACCGTGGCGGAGACGCCGACGCGCCGCTGGACTCACATGCTCGACTCGGTCGCGCTGCACCCGATTGCCGGGCCGATCCTGCTGGTCGGGCTGCTCTTCATCATGTTCCAGGCCGTCTTCGCCTGGTCGCAGACGCCGGTCGAATGGATCGAGGCCGGATTCAAATGGCTGGAAATCCAGGCAGGACTGTTACTGCCGGACGGCTGGTTCCGCAGCCTGATCACCGATGGCCTGATCGCCGGTGTCGGCGCGGTCCTCGTCTTCCTGCCGCAGATCCTGATCCTGTTCCTCTTCATCCTGATTCTGGAGGCGACCGGCTATATGGTCCGCGCCGCCTTCCTGATGGATCGGTTGATGGCGCAGGTGGGTCTGTCGGGGCGCGCCTTCATCCCGCTCCTTTCCTCCTTCGCCTGCGCGGTGCCCGGCATCATGGCGACGCGGACGATCGATGACGAGAAGGACCGGCTGACCACGATCCTGATCGCGCCGCTGATGACCTGTTCGGCGCGGCTGCCCGTCTATACCATCATCATCGGCGCGTTCATTCCGGATCGGCAGGTGCTGCCGCTCGTGGGTCTTCAGGGGCTGGTGCTGCTCGGCCTCTATCTGATGGGCATTGTCGGGGCGTTCGTCGCCGCGCTGCTGCTCCGCCGCACCGTCACCAAGGGCGCGTCGTCGGGCTTCATGATGGAGATGCCGAAATACCAATGGCCGCATCTGCGCGACGTGTTGCTCGGCCTGTGGAGCCGCGCGCTGATCTTCCTGAAGCGCGCCGGGACCACCATCGCGCTGACCACCGTCATCCTGTGGGCGCTGCTGTCCTTCCCCAAGCCGCCGGAGGGTTCGGGCATCTCGCCGGTCGATTATTCGATCGCGGGCCGTATCGCCAACGGGATCGAAGTCGCGGTGCGTCCGATCGGCTTCAACCGCGACATCTCCCTCGCGCTCGTGCCCGCCATGGCGGCGCGCGAGGTCGCGGTGGCGGCGATCGGCACCGTCTATGCCATCGACGATACCGAGCATGAGGGCGGGCAGAAGGCGATGACCGACAAGCTGAAACGCAACTGGTCGCTGCCCACCGCGCTCGCCTTCCTGATGTGGTTCGTCTTTGCGCCCCAGTGCATCTCGACCATCGCGGTGACGCGTCGGGAAACCAACGGATGGAAATGGCCAGCTTTCATGGTGGGCTACCTTTTCGTGACCGCCTATGTCATGGCGGGTATCACATATTGGCTGGCCGTCTTCGCCGGCCTCTAGGCAAGATACAGGACTGATACATGGCGGGCAGCGTCAACAAGGTGATTCTCGTCGGCAATCTGGGACGCGATCCCGAGAGCCGCTCCTTCCAGAATGGCGGCAAGGTGGTCGAACTGCGCATCGCCACGTCCGAGTCGTGGAAGGACCGCAACAGCGGCGAGCGCAAGGAAAAGACCGAGTGGCACACGGTCAAGATCTTCAACGAGGGTCTGGCGAACGTCGCCGAGCGTTTCCTGCGCAAGGGCTCGAAGGTCTATATCGAAGGCGCGCTGACCACCCGCAAGTGGCAGGACCAGCAGGGTAACGACCGTTACTCGACCGAGGTGACGCTGCAGGGCTTCAACTCGGTGCTGACCATGCTCGACGGCCCCGGCGGCGGTCAGGGCGGCGGCGGTGGCCGTGGCGGCAGCGACTTCGGCGGCGGTGACGATTTCGGCGGCGGCGACTTCGGTGGCGGGTCGAGCGGCTTTGGCGGCGGCTCGTCGGGCGGCGGTTACGGTGGCGGCGCGCGCAATTCCGGTGGCAGCGCAAGCCAGAGCGGGAACGGCGGCAACCGTGGCGGGTTCGGACAGGGCGGTGGCTTCGCCGACGATCTGGACGACGACGTTCCGTTCTGATCGTCGACGGCCTTCTCCACGGTGAGGACATGCAGGACACGGTAATTCGGGCGGACTCGGCGATCGGCCAACAGGATGGGATGACGGACATGCTCGACCCATCGGCGATTACAGAAGCAGAGCGCTCCGCGCTGATCCGCCGCTACGATCTGGCGGGCTATCGTGAAAACGGGTGCCTGGACGACCTGACCACCTTTGCCGCCGAATTGTGCGGCACCCCGGTCGCGTTGGTCAGCCTGGTCGAGGAAGAGTCGCAGCAATTCCTGTCCGCGCTGGGCTTTGACGAGCCGCAGACGCCGCGTGATACCTCCTTCTGCGCCCATGCGATGGTGGCGGGCGAAACCGTCATGGTCGTGCCCGACGCGCGGCTGGACCCGCGCTTCGCCGATTTCCCGCTGGTGGTGGGGCCGCCGCATATCCGTTTTTATGCGGGCGCGCGGCTTTTGTCGCATGAAGGCGTGCCGCTGGGCGCGATCTGCGTCATCTCGCCCGAACCGCGTCCGCAAGGGCTGACCGACTTTCAGTTTCGCGGGCTGGAGATTCTGGCGACCGCCGTCATGGGCCGGTTGCAGGACCGCCGCGCCCAGCTCGAACACGAACAGACCGTCGAGGCCTCGGAGGCGCGCGTCGCCGACAGCGAGCAGCGGTTTCGCACCCTGGCCGACACCATGCCACAAATGGTCTGGTCGACCCTGCCCGACGGCTATCACGATTATTACAACGCCCGCTGGTACGACTATACCGGCATGGAACCCGGCTCGACGGATGGCGAAGCGTGGAACGGCATGTTCCATGCCGACGATCAGGAGCGGGCCTGGACGCGCTGGCGCCATAGCCTGGCGACCGGTGAGCCCTATCAGATCGAATATCGGCTGCGGCACCGTGACGGCACCTATCGCTGGGTACTGGGCCGCGCCCTACCGATCCGTGATGCAGAGGGGCGGATTACCCGTTGGTTTGGCACCTGCACCGACATTCACGAACAGAAGCTGGCGCTGGAAGAGCGCGAGATCGTCAGCCAGGAGCTGAGCCACCGGATCAAGAATATCTTCGCGGTGATCTCCGGCCTGATCGCCTTTGCCGCGCGCAGCCATCCGGGTTTTGCCGGCATTTCCAGCGACCTGCGCGACCGGATCACCGCGCTGGGCCGCGCGCACGACTTCGTCCGTCCGCACAGCCCGCAGTCGCAGCCCAAGGCGCGGCAGGACTCGCTGCATGGCCTGCTGACCGATCTGTTCGATCCGTATCGCGGCGATGCGGACACTCGTATCCACCTGTCGGGGGAGGATGTCCTGGTCGACGATCGATCGGCCACGCCGCTGGCGCTGCTGTTCCACGAACTGGCGACCAATGCCGCCAAATATGGCGCGCTGTCGGTGGTCGAAGGACATGTCGAGCTGGCCGTGCGGCAGGACGGAGAGATGGTCACGCTCTGCTGGCAGGAGCGGGGTGGTCCGGTGCTGGAGCGTACGCCCGATCATGCCGGGTTTGGATCGCAATTGGTCGAACTGTCGGCGGTGCGCCAGCTAGGCGGCACGGTGCGGCGCGACTGGCGGCGAGACGGGCTAGTGGTGACGATCGAAGTACCGCTGGCCGCGTTCAGCCGCCCGCCCGGCACCGGGCCCTGTCGTTAAGGCTAAGCGTCGGGGCTCAGGCGTTCAGGCCGAGCGGCATGACATAATCGGTCGATGCGACATCCGCGCCCGTCGCCATGGCCGCGGCGGCCAGGATCGCCCGCTCGCTGAAAGGTTTGCGGATATAGCCGAGCGCCTGGCAGTTCGATCCGATCTGCGCGGGATTGGCGGTGACGAACACGATCTTGACGCCGAACTGCTCGGCCAGCTGGCGCGCGATGTCCGGCCCCGTCGCACCGTCGCGCAGGTTCACATCGACAAAGGCAAAGGTGCAGCCGGGCGCAGTTTCGATGGCGGTGCGGCTATCCGCCGCGATCCCGGCTACTTGATAGCCGGCATCGGTCAGAATGCGCTCCAGATCGAGGGCCACGAAAATCTCGTCTTCCACGATCAGGGCGGTTTGGCTCATGTCAAATTCCCGTCACTTTCCGGCTCAACACTCTTGATCCAGATAAAGTTCCGAAGTGTCGTTGTTTCAGCGACGTAACAGAAAAACCGCATGTTCGGCGCGAAAATTGGCCGCCGCCGCACTGGTCGGGCGACCACGCGACAGAAACCAGCTGCCCTCCACCGTGATCCGCCGCTGGCGCACGAAGGCGCGGAAATCGTCGATCGTCACATGGTGGATATTGGGCGTGTCATACCATTGTTCGGGCAGCAGCTTGGTCACCGGCATTCGCCCGCCCCACAGAAGCGAAGTCCGCACCCGCCAATGCGCGAAATTGGGGAAGGACACGAAGGCCCGCTGGCCGATGCGCAGCAGATGGTCGAGCACCTGGTCGGGCGCACGGGCGGTCTGCAACGTCTGGCTGAGGATCGCATAGTCGAAGCCCTTGTCGGGATAGCCCGCCAGGTCGACATCGGCATCGCCCTGCACCACCGCCAGCCCGCGTGCCACCGCCGAGGCGACATTGGCCGGGTCGATCTCCAGCCCGCGCGCATCCACCCCCGCCTCGTCGCGCAGCGCCGCCATCAGCTGTCCGTCGCCGCAGCCGATATCCAATACACGGGCACCGCGCGCGACGTGGCGCGCGATGATCGCCAGATCGGGACGCAGCGGCTCGCTCATGGCTCGGCCCGCAGGAAACCGTCGATCACCCGGTTCATCTCGGGCGCGTCGAGCAGGAAGGCGTCATGGCCGTAGGGACTCGACAACTCGACGAAGCTCGCCGCCGCCCCGGCCGCATTGAGCGCCTGCACGACGGCGCGCGACTCCGAGGTGGGATAGAGCCAGTCGGTGTCGAAGCTGACCAGGCAAAAGCGCGTCTTCGTCCCCCGAAAGGCGTTGGCGAGCAGGCCGCCATGCTCTTCGGCGAGATCGAAATAATCGAGCGCGCGGGTGATGTAGAGATAGGAGTTGGCGTCGAACCGGTCGACGAAGCTCAATCCCTGGTGCCGCAAATAACTCTCGACCTGGAAATCGGCATCGAAGCCGAAGCTCTTCGCGCCGTCCGGCCGGTCGGGGCGCGCCTGTAGCCGCCGCCCGAACTTCTCGGTCAGCCCCGCCTCGGACAGATAGGTGATGTGCGCCGCCATCCGCGCCACCGCAAGGCCTGCGGCAGGCGGATCGTTCGCCTCGTAATAGGCGCCGCCATTCCATTTCGGATCGGCCATGATCGCCTGCCGCCCGACCTCGTGAAAGGCGATATTCTGCGCCGAGTGCCGCGCGGTCGAGGCGACCATGACGCAGGCGCGCACGCGTTCCGGGAAGGTCGCCGCCCAGCTCAGCGCCTGCATCCCGCCCATCGATCCACCGACCACCGCCTTCAACTGCCCGACACCCAGATGGTCGAGCAGCATCGCCTGCGCGCGCACCATGTCGCGGATGGTGATGACGGGGAAACGCATCGCCCAAGGCTCGGCGGTCGAGGGGTCGATGGTCGCGGGACCCGACGATCCCATGCAGCTGCCGATGACGTTCGAGCAGATGATGAAATGACGCGCCGGGTCGATCGGCTTGCCTTCCCCCACCAGCCGCGTCCACCAGCCGGGCTTGCCGGTGCGCGGATGGGGCGAGGCGACATGCTGGTCGCCGGTCAGCGCGTGGCAGATCAGGATGGCGTTGGAGCCATCGGCGTTCAGCGTGCCATAGGTCTCATAGCCGATCTCGACCGGGGACAGGAGCCCGCCACCGTCGAGCCGCAGCGGCCCGGGCAGCACGACATGCCGCGACAGACCGAAGCGCTGGTCGTCGCCAAGGGAGTGCGTGGAAACGGAAGCGGCCATGGAGCGATATCCGCTAGGCCGCGATGCTTGGCAACGCAAGGGCGAGGCCGCTATGGCGGGTCGCATGACCGACCTGAAAGCCCCCGAACCGATCTCCTGGGTCAAGGCCATCGCGCCCTACGTCCCCGGCCGCGCGACGACCGATGACGGGCGCAAGGTCGCCAAGCTGTCCTCCAACGAAAATCCGCTGGGCACCAGCGAAAAGGCGCGCGCCGCCTTCGCCGCCGCCGCCGCCCATCTGGAGCGTTACCCCGATGCGGGCGCGACCGCGCTGCGTCAGGCGATCGGCGAGGTGCATGGGCTGGACCCGGCGCGGATCATCTACGGCACCGGCTCGGACGAGATCCTTCATCTCGCGGCGGGTGCGTTCGCGGGGCCGGGGGACGAGATCATCCATGTCCGCTACGGCTTTGCGGTCTATGATATCGCGACCCGCCGCGTCGGCGCGGAGCCGGTGGTGGTCGCCGACCATGACTATGCGACCGATGTCGACGCGATCCTGGCGGCCGTGACGGACAAGACCAAGGTCGTCTTCGTCGCCAACCCCAACAACCCGACCGGCACCTATGCGGCCGCGGGCGAGATCGCGCGATTGCACGCGGGGCTGCCGCCCCATGTCCTGCTGGTCCTCGACCAGGCCTATGCCGAATATCTGGAGGCTGGCGAGGATGATGGCGGGCTGGCGCTGGCCGAGCGGGCGGGCAACGTGCTCGTCTCGCGCACCTTCTCCAAGATTCATGGCCTCGCCGCCGAGCGGATCGGCTGGGGCTATGCCGCCGCGCCGATCATCGACGCGCTGCACCGCATCCGCGCCCCGTTCAACGTGACCATTGCGGGCCAGAACGCCGCGATCGAGGCGATCCGCGACCGCAGCTTCGTCGAGGCGTCGCGCGCACACAATGCCAGGTGGCTCGGCTGGTTCGAGGAACAGATCGCGTCGCTGGGCAATGCGGGCCTGCGCTGCGTGCCGTCCAAGGCCAATTTCTCGCTGGTGCTGTTCGAGGGCGCATTGACCGCCGAGCGCGCCTATCACGGGCTGATGGACGCCGGATACATCGTCCGCTGGCTGCCGAGCCAGGGGCTGGGCCATGGCCTGCGCATCACCATCGGCACCGAGGACGAGGTGAAGGGTGTCGTCGCCGCGCTGCGCCAGATGGTCGAGTCGGAGGCGAAGGGGGCCTGATGCTGCCCTTCGCGCGGATCACCATCATCGGACTCGGCCTGATCGGCTCCTCGGTCGCGCGGGCGGTGCGCAAGGCGATGCCGACCGCGCGGATCACCGCCTATGACGCCGATCCGCAGGTGCGCGAGACGGTGCGCGCGCTCGATCTGGCCGATGACGTCGCCGACACGGCGGGCGCGAGCGTGATCGACGCCGACTTCGTGATCCTGTGCGTACCTGTCGGTGCGATGGGCACGGTCGCCACCGAGTTCGCCGACGACCTGTCCGCCGAGGCGATCGTGTCCGACGTGGGCAGCTGCAAGGGATCGGTGCTCGCCGCGCTCACCGAAGCGCTGCCGGGCGCGACGATCATCCCCGCGCACCCGGTCGCGGGCACCGAGCGCAGCGGGCCGGAGGCGGGCTTCGCCACGCTGTTCCAGAAGCGCTGGTGCATCGTCACGCCGCCCGAAGGCGCGGATGAACTCGCCGTAGAGCGGGTCGCGGAGTTCTGGCGACGGCTGGGCGCGGATGTCGAGTTGATGGCCCCCGACCATCACGACCGGGTGCTGGCCGTCACCAGCCATTTGCCGCACCTGATCGCCTATACGATCGTCGGCACCGCCAGCGACCTGGAAGAAGTCACCCAGTCCGAGGTCATCAAATATTCCGCCGGTGGTTTCCGCGACTTCACCCGCATCGCCGCGTCCGACCCGACCATGTGGCGCGACGTGTTCCTGACCAATCGCGAGGCGGTGCTGGAAATGCTTCAGCGCTTTTCCGAGGATCTCAGCCAGCTGCAACGCGCGATCCGCTGGGGCAAGGGCGACGAGCTGTTCGACTTGTTCAGCCGCACCCGCGCCATCCGCCGCTCGATCATCGACCAGGGCCAGGACGATGCGCGCGAGGATTTCGGGCGGAACCACGAGGGCTGATCATCCTCCCCGGTACGGGGAGGGGGACCGCCGCGAAGCGGTGGTGGAGGGGGATGACCGCAGGGGACGACCTGCGTGGAAGCCCCCCTCCGTCAGGGCTTACGCCCTGCCACCTCCCCGTGCCGGGGAGGATTCCAGCGCATTCATCGCCGCGTGTACCCGCGCCTCCGCCTCAGCACGGGGAAGCCCCGGCGGGATCACCTCGCCGAAGCGCAGCGTCACCACCCCCGGCCGCTTCAGCCCCTTTCGCGGCCAGACCAGCCCCGAATCGGTCGCCACCGGCACCACCGGCAGGTTCAGCATCCGGTACAGCCCGGCAAAACCGGGCTTCAGCGGCGGTGTCTCGCCGGGCTTCACCCGCGTGCCTTCGGGAAAGATCATGATCGCGCGGCCCTGCTTCACCGCCACTTGCGCGTCGCGCATCATGCCGCGCATCGCCTTGGCCGAGGCGCTGCGATCGACGACGATCGCCCCATATTTGCGCACCGCCCAGCCCCAGAGCGGGATATTGGCCAGTTCGCGCTTCAGCACCATGGCTGGCGCGCCCAGGATGCGTTGCAGCTCCATCGTCTCGAACATCGCCTGGTGCTTGGCGGGATAGAGCGCCGGGGTGGTCGGCCGCGTGCCCTCCACCCGCACCCGAATGCCCAAGATCCAGCGCGTGCAGATCCGGTGGAAGCGCGTCCAGGTCGTCGCCCAGTGGATCACCGCATGACGCCCGCCGACCGCGATCAGCGGCGACAACAAAGCCATCACCGCCGAGATCGGATAGAAGATCGCCACGAAGACGATGTTGCGAAACAGGATCACGCCCCCACTCCCGTCCAAAGCGCGATCCGGCGCAGGATCAGCTTGTTATATTCGTTGACCAGCGTGCCCAGCCGCGGCTCCGACGGCACGCCGTCGCCCAGCACCAGCACCTGGTTGCCCAGCACCGCGCGCAGCTCCATCCTGGCGCGCGGCAGGTGCCAGTCGGAGGTGACCAGCCGCACGGTGCGATAGCCATGCTCGCGCACCCAGTTCGCCGTCTCCTCGGCATTCGATCGGGTGTCGACCGCCTCACCGCCCAGGTCGATGCAGCAGGCGAACAGCTTGGGCGAGGTGTGATAGGTGCGCGCCAGGTCGATCGGCCGCACGCCGGGCGCGACGCCGGTGACCAGCATCCGCTTGGCCTGATGCGCCTGGATGAGGGCGATGCCGCGATCGATTCGCCCTGGCCCGCCGGTCGGCACCACGATCGCATCGGTGGTGTTGTTCTCCAGCGGATGGGGCAGGCTCAGCATGAAGGCCGCGAACCCCAGGCACCAGGCAAGCGCCGCCAGACCGATCAGCCGCAGCATCTCAGAGCATCCGCCGCATCTGGCGCAGGACCGCATGGCGCGCCGCGACCACCGCCAGCAACACGAAGCCGAAGGGCAGGGCGATCAGCGCACCCATGTCCGCCACATCCAGCCGCATACCGCCCAGCAATTCGGAATCCAGCGCCCCCACCTGCCGCGCGATGAGCAGGATCGCGCCGCCGGCGATCACGCTGCCCGCCACCGCACCGATCCCGGCGTCGAGTGCGATCCGCCGCTGGAACAGGCGCGCCACCTGCCGGTCGGTCGCGCCGAGCATATGGATGACCTCGATCGTGCCGCGATGCGCCTCCAGCCCGGCGCGCGCCGCCAGCATCACGACGGCGGTCGTGGCGGTCAGCATCAGCAGGATGATCGCCCCGGCCAGCCAGGCGGCGGTGTCGAGCAGTCGCCCGACCGGCCCCAGCCAGGTGGCATGCGCATCGACCCGCACGGCGGGGCTGGCTCGGCTCGCTGCCGCTGACACCCGCGCGATCGCGGCGCTCGCATCGCTCGCCAGGTCGACATCGATCAGCGCGGGCACGGGCAGCCCGGCGGCTTGCGCATCGGTGCCGAGCCAGGGCTGCAGCATCCGGGCCAGCTCGGCCTGCGGCACCGGGGTCGCGCGGGCGACGTCGGGCAGGCTGCGCAAGACCCGCAGCACCTGCGCGGCGGCGGCATCGCGGCGCTGCGTCTCGCCCTCGACGATCTGCACGGTCAGCCGCCCCGCCATCTGCCGGTCGAGCGCGCCCGCCGCCCGCGCGGTCGCCAGCCCCGCCGCGCCCGACAAGAGGGTCAGGAACAGCATGATCGCGATGACCCAGCTCATGACATGCGCGCCGCCGCCATCGTCGAGCGCCCGCGCCTCCGCGCCCGTGCTGCGCTTTGAGGTAGCCCGCGTCACAGGCCGCTCCGCACGATCGTCGAGGGCCGCGCCTCGGGCGGCATGGGCGTCGAAGGCCGCCCCTCGGGCGGCATGGGCCGGGTCGGTGGCAGGGGATCGGGGTCCACCAGACGCCCCCGCTCCAGATGCAGGTGATGCGCACCCGGAATCCGCTCGATCAAATGCCAGTCATGCGTCGCCATCACCACCGTGGTGCCCAGCCGGTGGAGCGAGTTGAACAGATGAAGCAACCGTTCCGCCATCGCCGGATCGACATTGCCGGTCGGTTCGTCCGCCACCAGCAATTCGGGGCGCGCGATAACCGCCCGCGCGATCGCCACCCGCTGCTGCTCGCCACCCGACAGGGTCGCGGGCCGCGCGCCCGCCCGCTCGGACAGGCCGATCCAGGCCAGCATCTCGCGCACCGCGCGCGCGATCTCGCCCTCCGCCATCCCTGCGACGCGCAAGGGCAGCGCGATATTGTCGGCGGCCGACAGATGGGGGATCAGCCGGAAATCCTGGAACACCACCCCGATGCGCCGCCGAAAGCCGGGCAGCCGGTCACGCGGCAGGATCACAGCATCCTCGCCGAACAGGCGGATGATGCCCCGGCTGGGCCGCTGCGACAGATAGAGCAGCCGCAGGAGCGAGGTCTTGCCTGCGCCGCTGGCCCCGGTCAGAAAATAGAATTGGCCGGACCGCAACGTGAAACTGACGTCGCACAGGGTTTCCTCGCCCGCGCCATAGCGAAGGCCGACATTCTCGAACTGTACGATGTTCGCCATGCCCGACCGGCCTTGGCATGGGCGGGCGCGCGCTTCAAGTTCCACGCTTCACGCTTGCCACGCCTAGGGGCGGCGTGCTTACTGGCCCGGCGGGGGGGCCTGGATCGAAGGGCCTGTCCGTCTGTGACCTGTCCCGTCGGTTGAAGTGCCTGTCCGCATGATCCTCGAATGTCCCGAGTGCCGCACCCGCTATCTGGTGCCCGACAGCGCGATCGGGCTGGAGGGGCGGACCGTGCGCTGCGCCCATTGCCGGCATAGCTGGTTCCAATCCCCGCCCGAGCCGGAGCCCGAGCTGCCCCTGCCCCCCGTGGCGGTCGCGGCCGATACGGCCCCGGTCGACGCGGCAGCGGACAGCGTTTTCGCCGAACCGCCGCCTCCCCCGCCGCCGGTCATCGCACCGCCGCCGGCGCCGCCGATCCTGACTCAGGACGATGCGGGCTTCGACGCCTTTGCCCATCGCCCGCCCTTCCGCGCGCGCCGCAACCCGGTGCGCCGCTGGACGATCGGGGCGGTCGCCGCCTGTCTGTTGCTGCTGCTCGCGACGGCGGCGATCATGTGGACGGGGATGCCGGGCATCGGTGGCTGGCTGGGCCTGGGCAACACCGAATCGGCGCTGGAGCTGCGCTCCAACCCGATCGAGCGGCGCGAGCTGGAAAACGGCTCGGAGCTGTTCGCCATTTCTGGCCAGATCATCAATCCGTCGTCCAGCGCGCAGCGCGTGCCCGACCTGCGCGCCGAGCTGAAGGATGCGCAGGGTCGTGTCGTCTTTTCCTGGGCGATCGCGCCGCAGCAGCGGACGCTGGGTCCGGGCGCGTCGATCGACTTCAACTCGGCCAAGCTGGACGTACCGCCCAGCTCCAAGCGGCTGGACCTGAGCTTCGCGGGCGAGGGCGCGGCGAACTGATCGCCGTCGCCTGACCCTCGCCTGGGGTTATCCCCGCCGCAACCGCCGCGCGACGATGGCGAACCGTGCGCCGTGGAGCAGTGCCGCGACCAGCATCCCGATTCCCGAGGCCCAGCCGAGCGCCGCCGCTCCCCACCCCTCCGACACCAGCCACCAGCCCAGCCCGCCGGTGACCAGGAAATAGGCGACGATGCTGTTGATCCCCGCCGCGACCTGATCGTTCAGCGACCGCAGCGCATAGACCAGCACCACCTGAATTCCGTCGAACAGGATGAACGGCGCCCAGATCATCAGCATCGCCACCGCCGCCATCCGCGCCTCGGGCAGCGCGGGAAACAGGCCGACGACCGCCTGGGGCAGGGTCCAGAGCAACAGGCTGCACAGCCCCATGGTCAACACGACCATGGCGAGCGCCAGCAGGGTGCGCGGCACCGCCGCTCCCGCCGCGCCCTCGCCCACCGCATTGCCCGCACGCACGCCCGCCGCCGATCCCAATCCGATCGCCAGCGCGAAGGTGACGTTGTGGAGCGAGAACACGATCTGAAAGCCATGCGCGGTCGCATCGCCCAGCCGGGTCGACAGCGCGATCAGAATGGCGAACCCGGCCAGCTCCAGGCCGGAGGCGATGGCGGGCACGAACCCGAACCGCGCCAGGCTGACCGCTCCCGCCAGCGTCGGGGTCCAGGCGGCGCGGTCCAGCCGCCGCACGCCGCGCTGTCCGCCGCGCGGCAACCGCATCGCGCTGGCGACCATGGCGACAGCACCGATGGCGGAGGCGATGACGGTGGCCAGTGCCGCGCCAACGGCGCCGAGCGCGGGCAGGCCCAGTTCGCCCCCCGCCAGCGCCCAGGCGAGCGCTGCATTGATCGGCAGGATCAACAGATTGACCATCGTCACCCGGCGCGGGCGGCTGATCCCTTCCAGAAAGAAGCTGGCGGCGATCATCACCATCTGGAACGGATAACCCAGCGCCATGACCGCCACGACCCGCGCGCCCGGTTCGACCAATGCGGGCGCAACGCCGATCCCGGCGAGCAGGCTGGCACCGCCCAGCCCCAGGATCAGCATCGCGGCCACGCCCAGCATCAGCCCCAGCACCATGCCGTCGCGCAACGCCTGGCCGGTCGCGGGCAAATCCCCCGCCCCGTCCGCCCGCGACGCGCGCACCAGCACGCCAGACAGCCAGGCCAGGCCGGTGACGATGGCGATATAGGTCAGCGACCGGCTGGCCGAGAGCGCCGCCACCTCATGCTCGCCGACGCGCCCGACGACGATTACGTCGGTGACGTGCAGGATCGTCCAGTTGAGGCTGGTCAGCATCACCGGCCAGGCCAGGCCGAGCAGCCGGCGCACCTCGCCCTTGGCGGAAACGGGGTCGGGGCGATGGGATGGCGTCATGGCTTTTGACCTAGGGCGGATAAAGGACGGACGAAAGGCATTGCGCTGCCCCGATCGCTTTGCTAGGGGCACCCGCCTACCAGCCCTCCGGCTTGCCGGTGGTGACTATCGAGTGCGGTCGTGGCGGAATTGGTAGACGCGCAACGTTGAGGTCGTTGTGGCCGAAAGGCCGTGGAAGTTCGAGTCTTCTCGACCGCACCAGATCATTCAGAACAATCGGAAATCATGACGGCGAACGCCCTCCGGGCGCGCGCCCGTGCCGTCATCGCAGGCCGACGAGCGCCGCCAGCGTGTCGATGGGCAGCGGCGAGACGAAGCGGAAACCGAAACGCCCGTCCTTCACCCAGCAGATGGTGCCCGAAATCGCGGTGCCCAGCGGCCGCACGACGATATGCCCCGCCAGGCCGGGCTGGACTGCGCCCGCCGCCTCCAGCTTGGCGCCACCGGCCGAGACGTCGATCATCGCGGCGGTGAATTTGCGGTCGCCCAGCCGGACATCGGCCGACAGCGTGACCGGAAAGCGCGGCGGCCGCGGGATCGTGCCGTCTTCGTTCTCGGTCGAGAAGATGCTTTGATAGGGCTGCGGCGAATCGAACTGCACGCCCGCCTTCTGGCCCTTCACCCAGCGGACCGTGCCGTGCACCGGACCCAGGCCGCGCACTTCGACGGACAGCGAATCACCGACGCGGGGCACATCGACGAATCGTGCCATCAGGCCGTTGGCCGAGATATTGTGGACCAGGCATACGCCGGGCACGTCACCGCAGACCTTGCCCAGCAGGAGGACGGCCGAGTGCCGCTGGCCCGACCGCCGCTCGGCGGACGTCCCTTGCTGCTGTTCGACCTGCTCCATTCCCGTCCTTTCGGCCAAGATCGCCCCCATGCGATATCCGGCGTCTTCCCGGGTACTAGCCCAACACCTCTAAAAAATTAACAACTTTGCGCGTGTGCAACATCGGTTCATCACCCGGTCAGCGGCGCTGAGGCATCGGCCGCTTGTGGTCATGTCCAAAGCCCTGTAATTCGCGAGCCGTCTCATGCCTCGCGCGTCGTCTTCCCGGTCCACCCGGCCCCGCTCCTCCAAGCCCCGCTCTCCCTGGCGGCGCCGGATCGTCGTAACCCTGCAGATCCTGATCGGCCTGGCCGTGCTGGCGGTCGGCGCGCTGGCCATAGCGGTCTTCGTCGCCAAGTCGCAGCTGCCGAGCTTCGAGGAGCTGAAATCTTCGCCCAACGGGCAGATGATTCGCGTCCATGCCGCCGACGGATCGGTGATCGTCTCGCTCGGGCCGAGCTATGGCCAGTGGCTGTCCTATGACCAGATCCCGATCGTCATGCGCGACGCGACGATCGCGGTCGAGGATCGCCGTTTCCGCGAGCATCCCGGCGTCGACCCGATCGGCATCGCCCGTTCGGTGCAGGTCCGCCTGGAAAAGGGCCGGTGGAAGCAGGGCGGCTCGACCATCACCCAGCAGATCACGCGCACCATCTTCCTGAACAACCAGAAGAAGTTCGGCCGCAAGTTCCGCGAGGCGATCCTGGCGCTGGCGATGGAGCTGAAATTCTCGAAGAACCAGATTCTCGAGCTCTATCTGAACAAGGTCTATTATGGCGGCGGCGCCTACGGCATCGACGCGGCGAGCCGGAAGTTCTTCGGCCACGGTGCCGAGCATCTGAGCCTCTCCGAGGCGGCGGTGATCGCGGGGCTGGTCAAGGCTCCGTCCAACTATTCGCCGACCGCCGATGCCGAGGCCGCCGTGGGCCGCGCGGGCGTGGTCATCGAGCAGATGGAGCGTAACGGCTTCATCACCGCCACACAGGCCGCCGATGCCAATCCCCAGGCGCTGAAGCTCGCGCCCGAGCCCAAGCAGAATTCGGTCCGTTACTTCACCGACTGGGCGCTGCCGCAGCTCGACCTGCTGATCGACGAGCAGAGCGCGCCGCTCGACGTGTGGACCACGCTCGACCTCAATATGCAGCGCGCCGCCGATTCGGCGATTCGCGCCGACGCCCCGCCGGGGACGCAGGGGGCGCTGGTCAGCCTGGACCGCGACGGCGCGGTACGCGCGATGGTGGGCGGGCTGGATTACGTCTCCACCAACTATAACCGCGCGACGACGGCGGTCCGCCAGCCGGGCTCGGCGTTCAAGCTGTTCGTCTATCTCGCCGCGCTGGAGGCGGGGCACAAGCCCGAGGACCAGGTGGTCGACGAGCCGGTCACCATCGACGGCTGGAGCCCGCGCAACGATTCGCGGCGCAATTCGGGCAATGTCAGCTTGCGCACCGCCTTTGCCTATTCGCTGAACACGGTGGCGGCGAAGCTGGGCCAGGAAGTGGGCTTCCAGACGGTCGCCGACATGGCGCGCCGCTTCGGCATCACCACGCCGGTCAACACTCACCCCTCGATGGTGCTGGGCACGTCAGAGGTGCATGTCATCGACATGGTCAGCGCCTTTGCCAGCATCGCCAACAAGGGCGTGAAGGTGACCCCCTATGGCATCACCAAGGTGACCGCCAACGGCCAGACCATCTACACCCATGAAGTGGATCGCAGCCGGGTGCTGGTGGCCCCTTATGTCGCCGCGCAGATGACCGACCTGCTACAGACCGCGGTCAATACCGGCACCGGCCGCGCCGCGCAGATCGGACGGCCGGTCGCAGGCAAGACCGGCACGACGACCAGTTCCAAGGATGGCTGGTTCCTGGGCTTCTCCAGCGGGATCACCACCGGCGTCTGGATGGGCCGCGACAATGGCAAGCCGGTCGCCGGGCTGCATGGCGGCACCGCGCCCGCCAAGGCCTTTGCCGACTATATGAGGGTCGCCGTCGCCAACCGTCCGATCGAGCAGTTCGAGACCCAGGTCACCCTGCCCGAATGGCAGCTGGAGCCGGATGAGGAGAGCTATTTCGGCGAGCCCGACAATGGCGTCGCGGCGGTCGATGCCGATGGCAATCCGCTGCCCTCCCCCACGGCGATTGCGCCCGAGGATGGCAGCGAGGCGGTCGAAATCCCGACTCGCCGCGAACCCGGTGGGCCCGCCCCGATCCAGCAGCCGGGTGGTGCCGGTCAGCCGCAACCGGCGCCCGTCCCGCCCGCCGCACCGCAACAGCGGCTGGACCAGGCGTGGATCGACCGGGTGACCGGGCGCGGCACCGGCGCGGCTCCGCGCGAGGGGCGGTCGAACACCCCGCCGCGCGGCCTACCCCGTGACCGCCAGGGCGAGCGTCAGGACGACCGCCCGAACCAGTGAAGCTGCGCGCCATGCTGCCGCAGCCAGGCGGTGGCGGGCGCGGGGTCCTCGCCCAGCAGCGTCGCGACGAGCGCGTGAAAGGCCGGGGCGTGGTTCATATGAACACGGTGCGCCACCTCATGCGCCACTGTCGCGCGGCGAACAAAGTCGGGCGCCAGGATCAGCCGCCAACTGTACCGGATCGCGCCGGTCGAGGCACAGCTGCCCCAGCGCGCCTTGGGATCGGCGACACTGACCTTCGACACCAGCACCCCGGCCGCCCGCGCGACTTCTGCCGTCTCGCGCGCCAGGATCTCCAGCGCTTGGCGTTTGAGCCAAGCCTCGACCCGGCGGCCCAGCGTCTCCAGCGGGCCCGAGGCGATCAGCCTATCGCCCTCGCGCTGGATCACCCGTGCGCGCCCCTCGACCCATTCGAGGAACAGCGTCACGTCGCCAAAGGGAATCTCGCAGCCCGGCACGAACGGCCGGGGTCGCGGCAGGCGCGTGCGCTGCTCGGCGATCCACTCCTTCTTGTCCTCGGCCCAGGCGAGCGCCTTTTTCAGCCCGGCGCGCTTGGGCACCACCAGCCGCGCGGTGCCGGTGGCGGGGTCGATGCTGAGGCGGATGGTCTTGGCGGTCGGATGACGGACGACTTCGTCGATCACAATTCTCGGTCCACGATATGGTTTTCGAAATCGCCTGCATCGTCCTCGCTGATCGTCCAGCCGCGGACCGACTGTCCGGCGCGGTGGACGGCCTCGCGGTCGCCGCAGACGAGGTAGTGCCAGTCGGGCAGTGGCTCGTTCGCCGCCCGCAGGCGATAGGCACAGGTGGTGGGCAGCCAGTCGATCGACCGGACATTGCCCATGGTCAGCCGCACGCACTCGCTGACATAGGCGCGGCGATGGCGATAATTGGAGCATTGCCCGCTGCGCCGGTCGAGCAGGCGGCAGGCGACGTTCGTCGGCACCAGTTCGCCGGTTTCCTCATCCTCCAGCTTGTGGATGCAGCATTTGCCGCAGCCGTCGCACAGCGCCTCCCACTGGGCGCGGTCGAGGCTTTCGATCGGCTTTTCCCAGAAACGCTCCATCAGCGGACCCACTGGTCCAACGTGCGGGCAACCGACTCGGGGCCCTCATCGGCGGGCACCAGCGCCAGCGGCTTGTTGTCCGGGTCCATCAGGTAGACCTGGCGGCTATGGTTGACCAGGTACCCGCCGCCCGGCGACGGATCGCCCTTGGCCGACCACACGGCATAGGCCTTTTTCACCGCGTCGATCTGCGCGGGCGTGCCGGTCAGCCCGACGACGCGGCGGTCGAAGGCGGCGGCGAAGCGACCGACGACCGGTGCGGTGTCGCGTTCGGGGTCGACGCTAATGAACATCGGCACGATCTTGGCCGCCTTGGCGGGCGCACTCTTGTCGAGGATTTTCAGGCCGCCCGCGATCGCCTGCATGTCGGTGGGGCAGACATCGGGGCAGAAGGTATAGCCGAAATACATGACCCGATACCGGCCCGCAAAGTCGCGGTCGGTGACGCTCCGCCCCTTGCCATCGGTCAGCCGGAACGGCCCGCCGATCTTCGCGCCTGCCAGCGGCGCTTCCGCCTCGGGCTGGGTCGGGCCGCAACCGGCGAGCATCAGGCCCAGCGGGGCCAGGAAGGACAGGAGCAATCGGGTCATGACGCCGACAGCCTTGCTGTGATAAATCGCGCGTTGCAAGCCATGGTCCCCCATTCAGGAATGCCCTTCATGACCTTTCGCCCCCTGTTCACCGCAGCGCTTCTGGCCTCCGCGCTGACCAGCGCGGTCGCCACCCCGGCGCTCGCCCAGATGATGCAGTCGGAAAGCTATAAATTTCTGCAAGCGGTGCGCGAGGCCAAGGGCAATGACGTGACCAACATGCTGGACAAGCCCGGCGCCAACATCATCAACACCCGCGACGTCAGCACCGGCGAAGGCGCGCTGCACATCGTCATCAAGCGCGGCGACGAAACCTATCTGCGCTTCCTGCTGCAAAAGGGGGCCGATCCCAACCTGCGCGACGGGCGCGGCAACACGCCGCTGCTGCTGGCGGTGGCGGGCGGCCAGCCCGAGATGATCCGCATCCTGACCGCCGCCAAGGCCAATCCGAACCTCGGCAATTCCAGCGGCGAGACCCCGCTGATTCGCGCCGTGCAACGCCACGAGATCGGCATGGTCCGCGACCTGATGACCGCCGGCGCCGATCCCGACCAGCCCGACAATATCGCAGGCCTCACCGCCCGCGACTATGCCCAGCAGGATGCGCGCAACACAGCCATCGCCAAGCTGTTCGCCGATACACCGAAAAAAACCCGCGCGGCCGTGGCGGGTCCGAAATTCTGAGATTCTTCTCTCCTCCCCACGGGGGAGGAGAAAGCTAGATCAGCCCCAGTTCCACGAGCTTGCCGACCAGCACCGGCGGCATCGTCTCGATCCCCGTTGCCGCGCCGCTCAGGTCGGGCGGCGCGTCCGCCGCCTCCAGATAGCGCCAGCCCTGGTGCGCCCGGCGCGGCAGGGCCTGGACCAGCACCAGTGCGGGATCGATATGGATCGCGCAGCGCCCGCCCTCGGCCTCGCCGAACGACAGGATCGGCGAGCGCGCGACCAGCTGGTGCTTCAATATCCAGAAGAGCGATCCCTGCCCCGCCACTTTCTCATGCCGCTTGGGCAGATAGCGCGTGGTCAGGAAGACCGGCCCCTCCTGCGCCCGAATCTTCAGCCGTTCCGCGAGATGATCGATGCTGGCCGCCCCGAACGCGACCTTGGTCAGATGAAGCGCCATGTCGCCGCCCATGTGGGGGTAGAGCCCTGGGATCGCTAGAGTTACCCCGTGGAATGGCTGAGCCATTCCGTTTTTGATTTCGATACTGACTTGCAATAACATCAATTCGCTCATAGGGGCGCCTCAAAGGGAGCCGTTTCATGACGCTATTGATTTCCTTGGTGGCGAACGCCGCCGCCGTGACCGCACCGTCGACCACCCCGACCGTCGATCCGCAGCAAGCCGCGCGTGACGAGATCATCGTCATCGGCCAGCGGACCGAGGGCAAGGACGACTATACGATCGATGGACAGACGACCGCGACGCGCATCCCGCTGACCCTGCGCGAGACGCCGCAGTCGGTCAGCATCGTCACCCGGCAGCAGATCACCGATTTCCAGCTGAACGACGTCAACCAGCTGCTGACGACGGTGCCGGGCATCAACGTCCAGGCGAACGAGACCGACCGCGTCTATTATTCGGCGCGCGGCTTCGACATCCAGACCTTCCAGATCGACGGCATCGGCGTGCCTTTCGCCTTCGGCATCCAGACCGGATCGATCGACACCGCCATCTATGACCATATCGAGGTGGTGCGCGGCGCGCCGGGCCTGTTGTCGCCGACCGGCAACCCGTCCGCCGTCATCAACTTCGTCCGCAAGCGCCCGACCAAGGATTTGCAGGCGACGGCCAGCGTCCAGTACGGCTCGTTCAACAGCCTGCGCCTGGATGCGGATGTCAGCACGCCGCTGACCAAGGACGGCCATGTCCGTGCGCGTGTCGTCGGCGTATTGTCGGACGCCGACAGCTATCTCGATCGCTACAGCTTGCGCCGCTGGACCGGGTACGGCGTGGTCGAGGCGGACCTCGGCCCCGACACCGTGCTGAGCGGCGGTTACGGGCATCAGGATCACCAGAGCCATGGCGCGATGTGGGGTGCCCTACCACTCACCTATACCGACGGCACCCGCATCGACATGCCGCGATCGACCAATGTCGCGCCCGAATGGGCGGGCTGGAACGTGATCGACCGGCAGATTTTCGGCGACCTGACGCATCACTTCGCCGGGGACTGGGTCGCGCGGATCAGCGCGGTGCGCCGCGCGACCAGCGAGGCGGACGAGCTATTCTACGTCTATGGCAATCCGGTGCGCGGCGCCCCAAACGGCATCGCTCCGGACCCGAACGATCCCAACGAGCTTCTGGGCATCAGGAGCTATCCCGGCGCCTTCCGCGCGCAGACCCGGAACCTGACCATGGAGGCCTATGCCACCGGTCCCTTCACGCTGTTCGGGCGCGAGCATCAGCTGATGTTCGGCATCAACCGCAGCGCGCAGGACTATAAGCAGGGTTCGTCCTACGATTATTCGCAGGTCAACCTGTTGCTGCCCTTCCCCGACCTGTTCCAGGGGACCTTCCCCAAGGTCAATTTCCCGACAACCTTCTCGACAGACTATGCATCGAGCCAGAACACCCAGACCCGGCGCGAGACCGCCTATGGCCTGGTCCGCTTCAGCCTGGCCGATCCGTTGAAGCTGATGCTGGGCGGCAACGTCACCCATGCGCGCAGCAAAGGCTTTTCCTACGACGTCGACACCAATTACGATACGACGCGCTTCTCGCCCTTCGCCGGGGTCACCTATGACCTGAGCCCGTCGCTCAGCGCCTATGCCAGCTATACGACGATCTTCAATCCGCAGGACGCGATCGGCGAGGACGGCCGTATTCTGGCCCCGGTCAGCGGCAAGAATATCGAGGCCGGGATCAAGGGCGACTGGTTCGGCGGGCGACTGAACGCCAGCGCGGCGATCTTTCGCGTCCACCAGAACAACACCGCCGAGAGCATCGGCTTCGTCAACGGCCGCTTCGTCTCGCGCGGGGTGAACGCCAAGTCGGAGGGCATCGAACTGGAAGTCGGCGGACGTCTGGCCCAGGGTGTACAGGTCACCGGCGGCTATACGCTGATGCGGGTCGAGGACCAGAATGGCGACCCCGCCCGCCTGTTCGTGCCGCGCAACACCGGGCGCCTGAACATCGTCTATTCGCCGCCCGCGCTGCCTGAACTCAAAGTGGGTGCATCGGCCCAGTATCAGAGCGTGATCTATACCCAGACCCGCTCGGTCCGGCAGGACGGCTATGCGCTGGTTGACCTGATGGCGAAGTACGACATCACCCCGCGCATCGCGCTGTCGGCGAACCTGCGCAACCTGACCAACGCGAAGTATCTGACGGCGCTGACCTTCGACGGCGGCTATTACGGCGCACCGCGCTCGATCCTGGGAACGGTGACGGTCCGGTATTGAGGTGACATTAGCCCCTCCCCTTCAGGGGA
>NZ_LDTE01000043.1 GCF_001476905.1 Sphingomonas sanguinis
CGCCTTGGCCTCGCGCGCCAAGGCGGCCAGCCGGACGAGCGCGGGCACCTGTCGGTCGAGCGAACGCGCCAGCCAGGTCTCCAGCCGCGCCTTCACTCGCTCGCGCATCGGTGGGGTCAGGCAGTCGAGGTCGCGCTCCAGCCGCACGACCGGCCGCCCCAGCGAGGGCCCCGCCACCAGCCTGGCCACGCCATGCCCGTACCAGACCAGTCGGTCCTCGTCGAGCGTGATCGCCTCCTGCGCGGCGGCGATCAGCGCCTCGGCCCGGCGGGCGCGTTCGGTGCCCAGCCGCTTTTCGGCCGCGGCGAGCAACAGGCGCTTGTCATTGGCCCGCGCGCCCGACTCGACGGTGAAGCGGAATCCCTCCAGCCGTCCGATGGGATGATCCTCGACCAGCACCTCGCCCTCCGGCCCGATGGTGACGGGCAGCGCGCCCGCATCGGCACCGATGCGCCGGATCAGCGCGGTCGTCCGCTTGTCGACGAAACGCTGGGTCAGGCTGGCGTGGAGGCCGTCGGACAGCCGCTCCTCGATCTCGCGCGTCCGCTCGGCCCAGTGTTTCGGATCGGCCAGCCAGTCGGCGCGCTGGGCGATATAGGCCCAACTGCGGATCGCGGAGAGGCGACCCGCCAGCGTCTCGACATCGCCCGCCATGGTGTCGAGCCGCGCGATCTCGTCGGCGAACCACTGGTGCGGGACATGGCCCAGCCCTTCGGACAAATGGCCGAACACGCGCGAGACGAAGCGGGCATGGGGGTCGATGCCCACTTTCCGAAAATCGGGAATGCCGCACGCCGCCCAGAGCCGCGCGACCATGGCAGGCCGCCGCACCCGGTCGCGGACCCAGGGCTCGTCGGCTAGCCGCTTCAACACCTGCAGATCGGTGGCAAGCGGGGCGGCGCGCAGCACGCCGGGTTCGGGCTTGCGCTCCAGGCTGGCGATCAGCGCGTCGATGCTCGACAGATCGGGCTTGCCGTCGCGCCAGTACAGATGGTCGAGTCGGGGGAAGCGATGCTCCTCGATCGCCAGCACTTCTTCGGGCAGGAACGCGTCCGGTCCCTCCTCGGCCAGCGCTCCGAAGGTGCCGTCGCGGTGGTGTCGCCCGGCACGGCCCGCGATCTGCGCCATCTCGGCGACGGTCAGGCGGCGGCGGCGGCGCCCGTCGAACTTGTGCAGCCCGGCAAAGGCGACATGTGCGACATCCATGTTCAGGCCCATGCCGATCGCATCGGTGGCAACGAGATAATCGACCTCGCCCGCCTGGAACATCTCGACCTGCGCATTGCGGGTGCGCGGGGACAGCGCGCCCATCACCACCGCCGCGCCGCCGCGCAGACGGCGCAGCATCTCGGCGACCGCGTAAACCTCCTCCGCCGAGAAGGCGACGATGGCCGAGCGTTTGGGCAAGCGGCTGATCTTCTTCGCGCCCGCATAGGTCAGGGTCGAGAAGCGCGGTCGCGCGATGACCTCCGCATCGGGCACCAGCGCCCGGATCATCGGCTTCAGCGCCTCGGAGCCCAGGATCATCGTCTCGTCCCGGCCGCGCGCGTGCAGCAACCGATCGGTAAAGACATGACCGCGCTCCATATCCGCACCCAGCTGCGCTTCGTCCAGCGCCACGAAGGCGACGTCGCGATCGGGCATCGACTCGGCGGTGCACAGGAACCAGCGCGCGTCGGGGGGCACGATCTTTTCCTCGCCGGTCACCAGTGCGACCTGGTTCGCGCCCTTCAGCGCGACCACGCGGTCATAGACCTCGCGGGCCAGCAGGCGGAGGGGAAAGCCGATGATGCCGCTGGAATGCGCGCACATCCGCTCGATCGCGAGGTGCGTCTTGCCGGTGTTGGTCGGCCCGAGAACGGCCGTCACGGCGCCCGATACGCGGCTGGTCATGGGACCCTACATCGGGCTTCGCTCGCGCGGTTGCAACGTCCTGAAGCAAGATGGCGTGTCTCTGGCGAGATTTGGCCCGCCCCGGCCACGTCCGACCGCAGCATCGGGGCGGCGGGTCGCACCGGCTTTGACTTTGCCGCCCCCGGCCGACACGGCACAATCCTGTGCGCCGGTGGGAGATCGGCGACGCTGCTCGACGATTTCACGGACGCCATCCCACCCATGTTCCTTGCCACCGACGAAGCCCTGTTGATGACCGGCGGCACCGCCGCGCGGTCGCCGGGCCCCGCTTTCCCGCTTGCGCCGACCGGCCGATGGGCGCGCTGGCGATCGGCCGCGCGCGAGATCGACTGGGTGCCCGATCTGGGGTCGCGGATCGGCAGCCGCGACTGGTGGCGGGGGCTGGCGACCTGTTCGGCGCTGTGTGCCGCGACGATCGTGATGGCGCCCGGATTTCACCGCCCGATCATCGGGGCCGCTCCCAAGCCGCTGACCGGCGAGGCGTGGAAGAATGTGCGGGCGCAAGCCATCGCGCCGATCGCGCTGGGCGCGGATAGCGGGCGGCGCATGGCCGCCAACGACCTGGTCGCGCATCTCGCCGAAGCGCCCGAGCGACCCATGGTCGAGCTGTCGGCCACGGTCGGCGCGGGCGACCGGCTGGCTCGCGTGCTGCAACGTGCCGGCGTCGCCAAGGACCAGGCACGCGAGGCGGCCGATCTGGTCGAGCAGGCAGCGGGGGGCGAGACGATCGCGTCCGGCACGCGCGTCGCCCTGACGCTGGGGCGGCGACCGAGCCGTATGGTGGCGCGGCCGCTGGAGGGATTGAAGCTCCGCGCGCGGTTCGACCTGGCGGTGACGCTGACCCGTACCGCGAAGGGGCTGACCATGACGGAAGCGCCGATCGCGATCGACCGCACGCCGCTGCGGCTGCAGGGGCTAGTCGGGGCCAGCCTGTATCGCTCGATCCGCGCGGCGGGCGCGCCGGCCAAGCTGGTCGAGGGCTATATCAAGGCGCTGTCGGCCCGCATGTCGGTCGGCCGTGACGTCAAGCGTTCGGACAGTTTCGATCTGATCATCGAGCGCGAACGGGCGGCGACCGGCGAGACGCGGCTGGGCAAGCTGTTGTTCGTCGGGCTGGACCATGGAGGCCGCAAGACCCAGCTGGCGCGCCTGCCCGGCGAGGATGACGGGCAGTGGTACGACGTCCACGGTCAGACCGAGCGGCGCGGCGCGATGGCGATGCCGGTCGCGGGGCGCATCACCTCCTCCTATGGCAAGCGGATGCACCCGATCCTGGGCTTCATGCGGATGCACAAGGGGACCGATATCGGGGCCCCGTACGGCGCGCCGATCCATGCGATCATGGACGGGGTGGTGCAATTCGCCGGGCGCTCGGGGGGCTATGGCAATTTCGTCAAGCTCACCCATTCGGGCGGTCTGGCGAGCGGCTATGGCCATATGAGCCGCTTTGCCGTCCGCTCCGGCGCGCATGTGAAACAGGGCCAGGTGATCGGCTATGTCGGGTCGACCGGCATGTCGACCGGCCCGCACCTGCATTGGGAAGTGTGGAAGAACGGCGCGGTCGTGAACCCGCGCACTTTGAACCTGTCGAGCGTCGCGGTCCTGTCGGGCGCGAAGCTGCGCGCTTTCAAGCGTGAGGTGCAGGGACTGTTGGCGGTGCGGCCGGGGCGGTAACCCGCGCCCGGCGTCGCCCTTACTTCCCCGCCATCCGCCAGCGCGACACGGTGTCGTTCAGCACGTCCTGACCCCGCGCGGCCCGCGCCCAGAGCGCGGTGATTGCCATGTCGTTGGAGGCGGGGCGCTTGTCCTCCTCCAGATTGTCGAAGCTGGCGCGCATCGGGAACATCACGCCTTCGCCGCACAGGACCGCCTCGCGATTGCGCAGCGCGGAGATGACGTCGAGCAGGCCGCGACCACCCTCGGGCATGGCCGAGCGGACCATCGCCTGGTCGCGTTCGTTGTTCAGCCGCATCGCGATGATCGTACCGCATTGCGACAACACGCCCTCGGCCAGGTCGGACGGGCGCTGGGTGACGAGGCCCAGCGAGACGCCATATTTGCGCCCCTCCTTGGCGATGCGCGATAGGATGCGGCCGACCGCCGAATCCTGTTCCGCCTTGGCCGGGATATAGCGGTGCGCCTCTTCGCAGACCATCAGGACCGGACGGCGATCGGCGGGCGGGGACCAGATGGCATGGTCGAAGATCATCCGCGCCAGCATTGCGACGACGACGCTGGTCACATCCGACGGCACCCCCGATACGTCGACGATCGAGATCGGCCGCCCGTCGCCCGGCATGCGCAGGATGCGGCCCAGGAATGACGCCATGGTATCGGCGACCAGCATGCCGGAGAACATGAAGGCATAGCGCGGGTCGCTCTTGATCTCGTCGATCTTCGACTTGATGCGCAGATAGGGCGCGATATCGCCCGCCCGCTCCAGCTTGCTCATCTCGGCGGTCAGCAGGCTGGTCAGGTCGGACAGCAGATAGGGGATGGGCGTGTCGACGGTGACGCGCGGCAGGTCGGCGGCGGCGCGGCTGCGCATCCGGGCGGCGAGCAGGCATTTGGCGAGCACATCGGCATCGTTCTGGCGATCGGCGGGGCTGGCCGAGAGGAGGATTTCGCAATGCTCCTCAAAATTCATCAGCCAATAGGGCATCCGCAGGTTGCCGACGTCATGGATCTCGCCCTCGCCGCGAAACGCGTTGGCATATTCGCCGTGCGGATCGATCATCACGATATGTCCGAGCGGCGCAAGCTCGCAGATGCGGTGCAGGATCATCGCGGTCGCGGTCGACTTGCCGGTGCCGGTCGACCCCAGCATCGCGAAATGCCGGCCCAGCAGCGCATCGACCGCCAGTGTCGCGGGCACGCTGCGCGCCGGGTGGACGGTGCCGATCCGGATGGTCGCGATGTTGCGATTACCGTGGATACCCGCCAGCTCGGCATTGGTGATCGCGTGGATGGTCGCCCCCGGCATCGGGAAGGAGGTGACGCCGCGGCGGAATCCGTACAGGTCGCCGGTCTCGGCATGGCGCATCCCTTCGCCCATCAGGTCGATCTCGGTCGCGATGGCGGCGGCGTCGCTGGACGGATCGAGCGACAGCGAGCGGATCGATCCGATGATCCAGCGGTCGTCGCGCTTGATCTTGACCGGCATGGCGACCTGCCCCGCCGAGGCCAGCACCGGATCGGCATGGCCCGCCAGCGCGGCCACCGCCTCGCGGTCGAGCACGATGCGGCCCGATGATCCGGCAATGCCCAGCAGCCAGCCGATGACCGGGGTATCGAGAGCGGCGTTGGGATGTTCGGCGGCAGGCGATAGGTCAAACATGAAGGGCGATACCGTCCGGTCTGTCAGAAGACAGTGACCGGTAACGACCGAACCTTAAAATGGCGTATCGCGCGTTCAGACCCGCCGGGCGATCCAGCCCGCGGTCCAGCCCAGCAGGATCGACAGGGCCACCGCCGCCAGGCCGTAAGGAATGGCGGCGCGATCGGCGGCGCGCGCGACGAAACGCTCGAACCCCGATTTGCGGATGTCGATATCGCGCACCGCCGCCGCCAGGACGCGGCCGTCGCGGATCAGGAAGGTCTCGGCGGTGAATCGCCCGACGGGTACGCGTGCCGGGATGGTCACGCGCGCGCGGTAGAGCACGTCGTCGGTGATCTCGACGGCGCGCGGTGCCTCGACATACAGGCCCGAACGGCGGCGCTGGTCGACCAGCCCGGCCTGGAAGCGCGCCTGGACATCGGCGGGGGCGCTGGAGGCGGGCGAGAGCTGCAGGCTGTCGAGCCCCAGTTCATAGATGGCGCGGGTGCGGTCGTCGACGATGCGGGTGATCGGCCGCGATGACGCGATGGCGTAGAAGGACGGCGCCGACTGGTAACGCAGCCGGCCGGCATTGACCCAGAGCCCGGCGATCTTCTCCTTCTCGCGGATCAGGATCGACTGGGTGGGCCCCTTGACGACGACGACGATGTCGGTCGGCTTGTCGTCCTGCGGCGGACGCCCGCCGGGATAGAGGATTGCGCCGAACAGCAGCAGTTCGGCGCCAGTGAAGCTGTAGGCGATCTGGATATCGCGCTGCGACACGTCGGGGACCAGGACTGGCTTGGCCTGCGCCATCAACAGCGGTGACAGCAGCGCCAGTGTGAAGGCGAGCCGTTTCAAAGCGGCTGCACCGTGAAGATTTCCTCGGGCCGCCACACCAGGCCGAGCAGGATGCGCAACCCCACCAGCAGCACGATGACCGCCAGCGCCAGGCGCAGATATTCGGGCTTCGCATTGGTGGCGAGCTTTGCGCCGACCTGCGCCCCCGTCACCGATCCCACCAAAAGCAGGCCCGCCAGCACGATGTCCACCGCCTTGGTGGTCGTCGCGTGCACCATCGTGGCGGCGGCGGTGACGAACAGCGTCTGGAACAGCGAGGTGCCCAGCACGACATTGGTCGCCATGCCCAGGATATAGATCATGGCGGGCACCAGGATGAACCCGCCGCCGACGCCCAGAAGGATGGTCAGGATGCCGACGAAGAAGCCCAGCATCAGCGGGGCGAGCGGCGAGATATAGAGGCCCGAGGCATAGAATCGCGTGCGGAAGGGGAGTGCCGCGACCAGCGGATGATGCCGCCGCCGCGCCGCCCGCTGGGGCCGGCCGCGCCGCTGCGCGATGATCGCGCTGGTCGCCTCGCGTGCCATGACCGATCCGATCCAGCCGAGCATCAGCACATAGACGATGGCGATGACCGTATCGATCTGGCCGCTCGCCTGCAGCAACCTGAAGATCCACGCGCCTGCGAACGATCCGACCACGCCGCCCGCGACCAGCACGCCGCCCATCTTGGTGTCCACTCCGCCGCGCCGGAAATGCGCGAACACGCCCGACACGCTCGCGCCCGTCACCTGGCTGGCGGCGGAGGCGGCGGCGACGGTCGGCGGGATGCCATAGACGATCAGCAGCGGCGTGGTCAGGAACCCGCCGCCGACCCCGAACATGCCCGACAACAGGCCCACGCCCGCGCCCAGCGCGATGATGACAAGCGCGTTGACCGACAGGTTGGCGATCGGAAGATACAGGTCCACGGTCGCGTTATAACCGCATGGGCCTTTCCGAACAGTGTCGAAGGTCTAGAAATCGCCCGCCATGGTGAGCGCAGGGCCGGAGCCGGGGGCAGCCCGCCCCGCGATCCTTTGCCGCCAGTCGAGCGACAGCCGGACGCGCCGATCCGCGAGCGGCAGCGCGACGCCCAGGGTGGGGCCCGCATCCAGCCGCTGCGCATCCCGTTGCGCTCCGCCCCACAGGCCCAGCCCCAGGTCGATCGTGGGCGTCAGCGGGGTGCTGGCCCGCACCGCGCCATCGGCAAAGGGCTCGATCCGCGTGCGGGCCACCGCCCCGGCCTGTGCATAGCCAGTCAGGACGAGGCCGGGCGCGATGGGTCGTGGACCGATTCCCGTCACGACCAGCGCGGCGGGCGCGTTCTGCCCCACATCGAGCGCCAGCCGCTGTTCGACCAGCAGGCGGATCGGCAACCGATGGACGGGGCGCCAGTCGATGCCGACGGCCATCTCGCGCCCGATACCCTGCCACGGCGCGGACAGGCGCAGGCTGGCGGACAGGTCCCCGCGCGTATCGAGCTGCCGCAACAGGCGAACGCCGCCCTGCGTGCCGCCAAGCTGGCCGCCGGGCAGCAGCGTCTGGCCCCCGTCGCGAACGATCGCCCACAGGCTGGCGCTCCAGCGTCGCGGCGGGATGGGCTGCGGCGGCGCTGCCAGGGGCGCGTAAGGCGGCACGACGAAAGCCGGGGATGGCGCGATGCGGGCGTCTGGCGGCGGGGCTTCCCTTGGCGTGATGGAAGCGGGACGGAAGGGCGCTCGTGATATAACGGGCCGTGGCGAGGCAAGCCGCAGGCTAGAGATGTGCAGCGGCCGTGGCGCCTGATGATATCGACTCGAACCCGCCATCGCGACGGCGACTCGGCGTGGGGTCGCGGGCCGGGCGGGCGTGACGGCTCGTTCGACCACCGGAGTCTGGGGCAGCAGAAAGGCGATGCGACCCAGCGCCCAGAGCCCGACGATGCCCCCCAGGAATCGCAGCGGCCGCCCGCTCACGATTGCGTCGACAAGTCGGGGAAATGATGGCTCGTCTTGTCCCAGGCGGCCACGCCGCCGCGTAGCACATGGATATAGCGGATCAGCGCGCGGGGGATCGCGGCCAGTGCCACGAAATTGCCGATGATGAATCGTGGCAGCGACCACAAGGCCTCGCGCCAGCCATAGGCGCGCCCCGTGAACGTCATACGCACCGCCAATCGCCATAGCAGCAGCAAGGCGTTGATCCCGAACAGGATACGCAGACCGGAATGGACGGGCGATAATGGCGTGTCGGCGATCCAGTGCAGCGCGATCGCCAGCGCATCGGCGAACAGGCCCAGATAGGCGGCGGCGAGCACCAGCATCGCGATCGGCCCCCGCCGGTCGCGCAGCCGCCACCAATGATCCCCCATGGCCAGCGCACGGCCCCAGCCGGTGCGGTCCCAGCCGATCAGGGCGATGCCGGTCATCCACCGCGCCTTCTGCCGGACGGCGGCCAGCAGGGTGGCGGGGAAATAGGCGCGGACCGCCACCACGCCGCCGCGCGTCCCGTCGGCGACGCGTGCGAACAGTCCCTGCCCACCCAGCTCGGCGATGCGCAGGCCCAGCTCGTAATCCTCGGTCAGGCTGGTCGCATCGAACGGATCGCCCCCGCGCGACGCCGCGATCCGGCCCAACATGGCCGGTGAGATGGCGCAGCCGGTGCCCGCCAGCGGCATGCCCGCCCCGATCCAGGTGCGGACGACCAGCTGTTTGCTGTGGCTCTCCGCAAACTCGTCGGCATAGTGACCGGATACGAGGCGCGATCCCGGCACGACCAGGGGCAGCACCGGCAATTGTACCACCGCCCGCTCCTCGATCAGCGAGTCGAAAACGGTCAGTTCGTCGGGATGCACGACATCCTCGGCATCGTGCAGGACGATCGCCTTGGCCTGAAAATCCTCCGCCGCCATGTCGCGCTGCAGGGCATGCCATAGCGTGTTGAGGCAATCGGCCTTGGTCGTGGGACCGTCGCGCGAACCGATGACCAGACGGATGCGATCGTCCCGTTCCGCCACATCGGCCGCCGCCAGGATGGTCGCCGGATCATTGGGGTAAAGCCCGACATAGATTCGATAATCGGGATGCCGGAAACGGCCGAGCGCCGTGGACAGCATCGCGCCGATCACCGCCGATTCGTCCCATGCCGGGGTAAAGACGATGATCCGCCCGGATCGGACGGGCCGGGGCAAGGCATAGCTGCGGATGGGAGTCGCGGGGCCCTTTATGATCCGTCGCGCGAAATAGAGCAGATCGACCAGAAGATCATCCAGCCCCCCGATCAAAAGTCCGGCCGCCGCAAACAACAAAAGCTCGCGCGCCACGACTTCGATGACCGCCGTGATCTCTCCCATTCGGCGTCCCCCATGCCCGATGGGGATTGTGCCTGTCCAAAATGGACCGATCAATAGCTGTTTGGGCGATCGCCGGGACTCGGTGGCACAAGGCGATGCGGCGGATATCGGAGCCTTTATCCGGGAAAATCCGCGAATTGGGGTTGGCCGGGTGGTTGCGCCTCGTGCTGCGGTGCAACATATGACCGGGGAAAGGATATTGTGATGGCCCGGACATTTCCCCCCGGCATCGTCCATGCCGCGCTGGCGGTGGGCGGCTTTGCGATCGGCACGACCGAATTCGCCGCGATGAGCCTGGAGCCCGATCTGGCGCGCGGGCTCGGCATCGATGCGCCGACGGCGGGGCATGTCATCAGCGCCTACGCGCTGGGCGTGGTGGTGGGTGCGCCGCTGCTGGCGGTACTGTCGGCCAAGCTCGCGCGGCGCACGCTGCTGATCCTGTTGATGCTAATGTTTGCAGCAGGCAACGGCCTGTCAGCGATGGCGCCGGATTACCACTGGATGCTGGTCTTTCGATTTCTCAGCGGCCTGCCGCACGGTGCCTATTTCGGGATCGCGGCGCTGGTTGCGGCCTCGCTGGTGCCCGAGGAGCGGCGGACGGTCGCGGTGGGGCGGATCATGCTGGGCCTGACGGTCGCGACCGTGATCGGCGTGCCGTTGGCGCAGATGCTGGGCCAGTGGCTCAACTGGCGCTGGGTGTTCGGGGTCGTCGCCGCGCTGGCGCTGCTGACCGCGACGCTAGTGTGGATCGCCGCACCGCAGGACCGGCCCGACGAGGGCGCGAGCATCCGTCGTGAACTCGATGCGCTGGGCAAGGGACAGGTCTGGCTGACGCTGGCGATCGGCGCGATCGGCTTTGGCGGCATGTTCGCAGTCTATACCTATCTCGCCGCGACGCTGACCGAGGTGACGGGCGTGTCCGAGACGATGATCCCGCTGGTGCTGGCGGTGTTCGGTCTGGGCATGACGATCGGCAATATCGTCGTGCCGCGCTTCGCCGACCGTGCGTTGATGCCGACTGCCGGGGGCTTGCTCCTGTGGTCGGCGGCGATGCTGGCGCTCTATCCGCTGGCGGCGGGCAGCCTGTGGACGATCCTGCCCATCGTCTTTGCGATCGGACTGGGCGGGGCGCTGGGCACCGTGCTTCAGACCCGGCTGATGGACGTGGCGGGCGAGGGGCAGGGGCTGGCCGCCGCGCTCAACCATTCGGCCTTCAACACCGCCAATGCCATCGGCCCCTGGGCGGGCGGCCTGGCCATCGCCAGTGGTCTGGGCTGGACCTCGACCGGCTATGTCGGCTGCGGGCTGGCGCTGGGCGGCTTTGCGATCTGGCTGGTGGCGATGCGCGTGGCGCGGGGCAGCGTCAGCGCGCCAGCGGATCGATCGAATCGTCCGGTAGCGTTGCACTGAGGCTTTTCGCCACCGCCTCGACCCGTTCCTTCACGCGCAGGATATTGCCGCTGGTCAGCGCGGCGAGATCGGCATCGCTCCACCCACGTCGAACCAGCTCGGCCAGCACCAGCGGATAGCCGTCGACGCCCGCCATCCCTTCGGGCCCGGTGCCGTTGATCCCGTCATAGTCGCCGCCGAACCCGACCGCGCCGTGTCCGGCCACGCGGGTGATATGCTCGATATGATCGGCGACCATCGCCGGCGTGACATGCGGGGCGGGGTGGGTCGCGTCCCAGGCGATCAGGGGCGCGGGGCTTCGCGGGCCATAGACATTGGCGGCCACACCGACCGACCGCGCATAGGCGGTGCGGTCTGCGTCCCAGGCGCGCCACTTGCTCGACAGAAAGGCGGGATAGCAGTTTACCATCACCATGCCGCCGCCCGCGCCGATCCGACGGAGCAGAGCGTCGGGAATGTTGCGCGGCGCATTGGCCAGCGCGCGGGCGTCGGAATGCGAGGCGATGACCGGCGCCCTGCTCGTATCGAGCACCGCCGCCATCGTCGTATCGGCAACATGCGCGACATCGATGATCATGCCGATCCGGTTCATCTCGGCCACCACGGCGCGCCCAAAGGGGCTGAGCCCGCCCGCGATCGGCGCATCGGTCGACGAATCGGCCCAGGCGAGGCTGCGGCCATGGGTCAGCGTCAGATAGGCGACGCCGAGCGCCTTGTACTGCCGCAGCACCGACAGCCGCCCGTCGATCTGATGCCCACCCTCGACCCCGATCAACGAGGCGACCCGCCCGGACGCGGCGATGCGGCGCACGTCCGCAGCCGTGCGGGCGAGCGCCAGTCGCTGAGGATGCGCGGCGACCAGCCGGTGGACACGGTCGATCTGCTCCAGCGTCATCTCGACCGCACGAGGACCGGTCACGTCGGCGGGAATCCACACCGACCAGAATTGCCCGCCGACCCCGCCGCGTTTGAGACGGGGCAGGTCGGTCTGGAGCGGGTGGGGCAGGGTGGAGCTATCGCTGGCCAGCGCAGGCGACTCAGGCGGGAGGCCGGAGTCGCGCAACTCCCAGGGCAGGTCGTTATGCCCGTCGACGATCGGCGCGCGGGCCAGGATCGATTCGACTCGGCGCGTGATGGCGGGATCGGCCGCTTGCGCGAGGATCAGGGCAATCAGCATGTCGGTCGCTGCTCGAACCGGGTGAGCAGGGTATCGACGGGCTGTTCGGTCGCCTCGATATGGTCGACGCGGGCGGCGGGCGGTCCCGACTCGGCATCGGCGATAATCCGCGTCACCGCATCTTCCGGTCCCTGCACCAGCGCTTCGACCGAACCATCGGCGCGGTTGCGTACCCAACCGGTGAGCCCGAGCGCCCCGGCGTGTCCTAGGAACCAGTAGCGATACCCGACGCCCTGCACCCGTCCGGTTATGCGAAGATGACGCTCGATCATGCCAGCGACTGTCGCGCGGGCGGCAGAGAAAGGAAAGCTCCCAATCCTCCCCGGCACGGGGAGGGGGACCGCCGCGAAGCGGTGGTGGAGGGGGGCGCGCCACAAAAGACGTCCTTTATGGAGCACCCCCTCCGTCAGGCCTTCGGCCTGCCACCTCCCCGTGCCGGGGAGGATCGTCAGACTTTCTCCGTCAGTTCCGGCACGACGGTGAAGAGGTCGCCGACCAGGCCGATATCGGCGACCTGGAAGATGGGCGCATCCTCGTCCTTGTTGATCGCGACGATGACCTTGGAGTCCTTCATCCCCGCCAGATGCTGGATTGCGCCCGAGATACCGACCGCGACATAGACTTCCGGCGCGACGATCTTGCCGGTCTGGCCGACCTGATAGTCGTTGGGGGCATAGCCCGCATCGACCGCCGCGCGGGATGCGCCGACCGCGGCGCCCAGCTTGTCGGCGAGCGGATCGATGAGCGCATGGAACTGCTCTTCCGAGCCCAGCGCGCGACCGCCCGAGACGATGATCTTGGCGCTGGTCAGCTCAGGGCGCGCGCTCTCGGCCTTTTCCGCGCCGACGAAGCGGGACTTGGCCGCGTCGCCCGTCGCGGCGACCGCCTCGACCGCGCCCGAGCCACCCTCTGCCGCCGCCTTCTCGAAGGCGGTGGTGCGGACGGTCAGGACCAGCTTCTTGTCGCTGGTCTTGACGGTGGCGATGGCGTTGCCCGCATAGATCGGCCGGGTGAAGCTGTCCGGCCCCTCGACCGACAGGATGTCGCTGATCTGCATCACGTCGATCAGCGCGGCGACACGCGGGGCGATGTTCTTGCCGGTCGTCGTCGACGGCGCGAGAAAGGCGTCATGATGGCCCATTAGCTGGGCGATCAGCGGTGCGACATTCTCGGCCAGCGCATTCGCATAGGCCGCATCGTCGGCGACATGGACCTTGCCCACGCCCGCGATCTTCGCCGCCGCCTGCGCGACGCCGTCGACGCCATGCCCGGCGACGATCAGATGCACCTCGCCCAGCTTCGACGCCGCCGTGACGGTCGCCAGCGTGGCATCCTTGACGGACCCGCCGTCATGCTCGACCCAAACCAGCGTCTTCACTTGGCCACTCCCAGTGCTTTCAGTTTCTCGACCAGCTCGTCGACCGAGCCGACCTTGACGCCCGCCTGGCGCTTGCCCGGCTCGGCAACGTGCGTGATCGTCAGGCGCGGGGCGACATCGACACCGTAATCGGCGGCGGTCTTGGTCGCCATCGGCTTGGACTTGGCCTTCATGATGTTGGGCAAGCTGGCATAGCGCGGCTCGTTGAGGCGAAGGTCGGTGGTGACGATCGCGGGCAGCGTGAGGGCCACCGTTTCCAGACCGCCATCGACCTCGCGGGTGACGTTCGCCGTCTCACCCTCGATCTCGACCTTCGAGGCGAACGTGCCCTGCGCCCAGCCGAGCAGCCCGGCCAGCATCTGGCCGGTCTGGTTGTTGTCGCCGTCGATCGCCTGCTTGCCCAGGATCACGAGGCCGGGCTGTTCCTCCTCGACCACCTTGGCGAGCAGCTTGGCGACGCCCAGCGGTTCGACGGGCTGGTCGGCGGTGATGAGGATCGCCCGGTCCGCGCCCATGGCGAGCGCGGTGCGCAGCGTGTCCGCCGCCTTGGGCTCGCCGATCGAGACGACGACCACTTCGGTCGCCGCCCCCTTCTCCTTCAGCCGGATCGCCTCTTCCACCGCGATCTCGTCGAACGGGTTCATCGACATCTTCACGTTCGCCAGATCGACGCCCGTCCCGTCCGCCTTCACGCGCGGCTTCACGTTATAATCCAACACCCGCTTCACGGGCACGACGATCTTCATCGTAGGTCCTTCCCGGCTGAACAGCCAAACATGCCACCGTCTTTGGCGGCGTTGCGAGCGCATCGCAAGACTTGCACCGAAGAACGAGAAAGGGGCCCGGACGTTTCCGCCCGAGCCCCTTTATAATCGGTCCGTCAGGGCCGAAGGTGCGGCTTAGGCGACCTTCTGCACCTCGGCGACGATCTTCTTGGCGGCGTCGCCCAGATCGTTGGCGGGGACGATGGCGAGACCCGAATTGGCGAGGATTTCCTTGCCCTTCTCGACATTCGTGCCCTCGAGGCGGACGACCAGCGGAACCTGCAGGTTCACTTCCTTCGCCGCCGCGACGATGCCGTCGGCGATGATGTCGCAGCGCATGATGCCGCCGAAGATGTTGACCAGGATGCCCTTCACGGCGGGATCGCTCAGGATGATCTTGAACGCCGCGGTGACCTTTTCCTTGTTCGCGCCGCCGCCGACGTCGAGGAAGTTGGCCGGGAACATGCCGTTCAGCTTGATGATGTCCATCGTCGCCATGGCGAGGCCGGCGCCGTTGACCATGCAGCCGATGTCACCGTCGAGCTTGATGTACGCGAGGTCGTACTTCGACGCCTCCAGCTCCATCGCGTCTTCTTCGGTGGTGTCGCGCAGTTCCATCAGGTCCTTGTGACGGAACATGGCGTTGCCGTCGAAGCCGACCTTGGCGTCGAGCACCATCAGCTTGCCGTCCTCGGTGACGGCGAGCGGGTTGATCTCGATCTGCTCGGCATCGGTGCCCAGGAACGCGGCGTACAGCTTCGACGCGACATTGGCGGCCTGCTTGGCGAGGTCGCCGGTCAGCTCCAGCGCGGCGGCGACGGCGCGGCCGTGATGCGGCATGAAGCCGGTCGCGGTGTCGATGTCGATCGAGTGGATCTTCTCGGGCGTGTCATGCGCCACGGTCTCGATGTCCATGCCGCCTTCGGTCGAGGCGACCATCGAGACACGGCCGGTCGCACGGTTGACGAGCAGCGCGAGGTAGAATTCCTTCGCGATGTCGACGCCGTCGGTCACGTACAGGCGGTTGACCTGCTTGCCCGCGTCGCCGGTCTGGATGGTGACCAGCGTGTTGCCCAGCATGTCGGTGGCGGCAGCGCGGACTTCCTCGGCGGTCTTGGCCAGGCGGACACCGCCCTTGGCGTCGGGGCCGAGTTCCTTGAACTTGCCCTTGCCGCGGCCGCCCGCATGGATCTGCGCCTTGACGACGTAGAGCGGTCCGGGGAGCTTGGACGATGCCTCGACGGCCTCCTCGACGGTCATCGCGGCGAAGCCGGCGGGGACGGGCACGCCGAACTTGGCGAGCAATTCCTTGGCCTGATATTCGTGGATGTTCATGCGCTAGCCTTCCGCCTCTCGGGTGGTTCTAGGGAAATTGGGTGCGGCTAAAGCACAGGCTGGCGGACAAATCCACCCCGAAACGGCGTTAATGCAAATGCATCGCAAGTGCGATTTGGGGCGGGGCGAGTCGTGCCGCAAAGGCGATGACGGGAATCGCGCGCAAAATTCGCGCATATGCGTTATGAGGCTGTCATGCACTTGGCTTTCGGCATTCTCCTGTTCCTCGGCACCGTGATCTTCATGGAGGGGTTCGCCTATGCGGCGCATCGCTGGATCATGCACGGGCCGGGCTGGTTCCTGCACGAAAGCCATCATCGGCCGCGCACCGGCAACTGGGAACTGAACGACCTGTACGCGGCGATCTTCGCGGTGCCGTCGTTCGTCATGATCCTGGGCGGCGCGCAGCTGGGCTGGTGGAGCGGCTTCACCTGGATCGGTGCAGGGATCGCGGCGTACGGGGCCATTTATTTCGGCTTTCACGACGTCATCGTCCACAAGCGCCTGCCGAGCCGGTATCTGCCCAAGTCCGATTATATGAAGCGGATCATCCAGGCGCACCGGCTGCACCATGTCGTCGAGACGAAGCACGGCACGGTCAGCTTCGGCTTCTTGGTCGCGCCAAAGCCCGAAGCGCTGAAGGCCGAATTGAAACGCCGCGCCCATGCCGGGGTCCGCCGCCCGGCCGGCACGCGCGAAGGGCAGGAGGCGTTGGCGGAAAAGTAACCTTCGTCGGGATAAGGGAGGTGCGCTATGGATAAACCGGTCTTCACACCGCCATTCGAGCCGGTCGCCGGCCAAGATCTTCGCCGTTCGCTCCGCCATGCGGTGCGGATGCGGGCGCACCTGCGCGACAAGGGGCAGACGCGGTTCGAGATCGACGTGGTTGACCTGTCGCCCGAAGGCTTTCGCGCCGAAACCAGCTTCACGCTATGGCCGGGCACGATCGTCTGGCTGACCGTGCCGGGGCTCGCCCCGCTGGAGGCGGTGATCGCTTGGCGTGACCGCTTCAAATATGGCTGCGCCTTTTCCAAGCCGCTTCACCCGGCGGTGTTCGAGCATATCGTTGGCTTGGGGAATCGCTGACGGGTTTCGGGCTTAGATAGCCTCAAGCGTCTCGGCTAGGTCCGGCCCTCCCCCATCCCCTCCCGCTTGCGGGAGGGGCGTGTTTGGTTCGGCCCGCTTGCGCCTATTTAAGCCCCCCCTCCCGGCAGGGAGTTTCAGGTCGGTCATGCCCCCGGCATGACCTAAACAATGCGGGGCATTGTTTGCCTGAAACTGGGTTTGGGGTGGGGTCTAGGCCAAGAGCGAGACGCTCATTGCCAATTTACCCCTTAATCAATCGAACAGGCTCGACACGCTGGTCTCATCCGCAATGCGCTTGATCGCCTCGCCCAGCAGCGGGGCGATGGGCAGGTGGCGGATCTTGGTGGTGGCGCCGATCGACTCGTGGTTGCCGATCGAGTCGGTGATGACCAGTTCGCGCAGTTCGGAGCCCTCGACTCGCGCCACCGCGCCGCCCGACAGGACGCCGTGGGTGACATAGGCGACGACGTCCTCGGCCCCCGCCTGACGCAGCGCAGCGGCGGCGTTGCACAGCGTGCCCGCCGAGTCGACGATATCGTCGATCAGGATGCAGAAGCGGCCCTCGACGTCACCGATGATGTTCATCACCTCCGACTCGCCCGCGCGCTCGCGGCGCTTGTCGACGATGGCGAGAGGCGCGTTGTCGAGCCGCTTGGCGAGCTGGCGGGCGCGGACCACGCCGCCGACGTCGGGCGACACGACCATGAGGTTGTCGTTCTTGAAGCGCGCCAGAATGTCCGCCGACATGACCGGCGCGGCATAGAGATTGTCGGTCGGGATATCGAAGAAGCCCTGAATCTGACCGGCATGAAGGTCGACCGACAGAACGCGGTCGGCACCCGCGACGGTGATCAGGTTGGCGACCAGCTTGGCCGAGATCGGGGTGCGCGGACCCGGCTTCCGGTCCTGACGCGCATAGCCGAAATAGGGGATGACCGCCGTGATGCGCCGCGCCGACGCACGCTTCAGCGCGTCGATCATGATGAGCAGTTCCATGAGGTTGTCGTTGACCGGATAGCCGGTCGACTGGATTACGAACACGTCCTCGCCGCGGACGTTTTCCTGGATCTCGACGAAGATTTCCTCATCAGCGAAGCGGCGCACCAGCGCCTCCGTCAGCGGCACCTCCAGATAGGAGGAAATCGCCTTCGCCAGCGGCAGATTGGAATTGCCGGTCATCAATTTCATGGTGGTACCCCGTCCCCGCAGACAGCCCAGTGATGCGCGTCCCCTTAATCGCGCTGTCACAATAGCGCAAAGGTGATTCCCCGATTATGGCGGCGCTCATGACCGTGACCCGTTTCGCTCCCTCGCCCACCGGGCGGCTGCATGTCGGCAATATCCGCACCGCGCTGCACAACTGGATGTATGCGCAAAAGGCCGGCGGGCGCTTCCTGCTGCGTATCGACGATACCGATGCCGAGCGGAGCGAGGAACGCTATGTCGAGGCGATCCGGGCGGATTTGGCCTGGCTGGGGCTGATCCCCGATATCGAAGTGCGCCAGTCGCAGCGCTTCGCTTCATACGAGGCGCGGTTCGCCGAGCTGGTCGCAGGCGGCCATGTGTACCCGGCCTATGAGAGCGCGCAGGAACTGGACCTGAAGCGCAAGATCCAGCTCGGGCGCGGCTTGCCGCCGGTGTACGACCGCGCCGCGCTGGCGCTGAGCGAGGAGGACCGCGCGAAGCTGGAAGGTGAAGGCGTTCGCCCGCACTGGCGGTTCAAGCTCGATCACGGCGCGGCGATCGAATGGGAGGACGCGGTGCGCGGCCCCCAGCGTTTCGACCCCGCGACGATGAGCGATCCCGTCATCCGCCGCGCCGACGGGACGTGGCTCTATATGTTGCCGTCCGTCATCGACGATATCGACATGGGCGTCACCCAGGTCGTGCGCGGCGAGGATCACGTCTCCAATACCGCTCTGCAGATTCAGATGTTCCAGGCGCTGGGGGCCGAATTGCCGCGCTTCGCCCATGCCGCGCTGCTGACCGGCAATGAGGGCAAGCTGTCCAAGCGACTCGGTTCGCTGGGCGTCGATCACTTTCGCGAGATCGGCATCGAGCCGCAGGCGGTGCGCGCCCTCCTCGCGCGGATCGGGACCAGCGATCCGGTCGAGCCGGTCGCCGACATGGCGCCGCTGATCGCCGGGTTCGATTTCTCGCGCTTCGGCCGTGCGCCCGCGCGGTTCGACGAGGCGGAACTGGCGCAGCTGAATGCGCGAATTCTCCACCAGACGCCGTATGCGGCGGTCGCCGATCGCCTGCCGACCGGCATGGGTGACGCGGAGTGGGAAGCGGTGCGGCCCAACCTCAACACCGTCGCCGAAGCCGCAGACTGGTGGCAGGTGATTGAGGGGCCGGTCGAGGCCCCGGAGCCCGCCGAGGACGACTGCGCCTATCTCGCTCAGGCCGCCGCGGTCGCGGGCCAGATCGACTGGAACAGTGACCCCTGGCACGCACTGACCGCCGCGCTCAAGGACGCGACGGGCCGCAAGGGCAAGACGCTGTTCTTGCCGCTGCGCCTGGCCCTGACCGGTCGCGCGAAGGGGCCGGACATGGCCGCACTCTTGCCGCTGATCGGGCGTGACCGCACGATCGCGCGGCTGAACGGCTGATTTACGCGTCCACCTTCCATTCCCGCACCCGCTCGCCCACATAGGGCCGAGCAACACGTAAAGGAGCGTCTTTTGGCCACGTTGGGAATGTCGCCCGCCGACAAGGAAGCCGTCACCGCCTTCCGCCGCGATGTCGTCGAGCCGTCGATGACCAAGCTGGTCATCCTGGACTTCTGGGCCGAATGGTGCGGCCCGTGCAAGGCGCTGGGCCCGACGCTGGAGAAGGTCGCGGAGGCCTATGCCGACAAGGGCGTCGTGCTGGCCAAGATCGACACCGACAAGAACCAGTTCATCGCCAACCAATTCCAGATCCGCTCGATCCCGACCGTCTATGCGATGTTTCAGGGCCAGCTGGTCGCCGACCTGACCAGCGCGCGCACCGAAAGCGCGCTGCGCACGATGCTGGACCAGCTGCTCAAGCAGCTGCCGATCCAGTCGGAGGCGGTGGATGCGGCGGCCGAGCTGGAACCGCTGATCGCGATGGGCGAGGAAGTGCTGGAGGCCGGTGACACCGAGCGTGCCGTGTCGATCTTCCAGCAGCTGCTCGACATGGCGCCCGAGCATCCCGCCGTGCTGTCGGGGCATATCCGTGCGCTGCTCGGTGCCGGTCGGATCGAGGAGGCCGAAGCCGCCACCGAGGCGCTGCCCGAAGGCTTGGCCAATGACCCCGCCATCCACCGTGCGATCGCCGCCGTGACGTTGGCGCGGTCCGCCCCTCCGGCGGCGGACTATGCCGATCTGGCGGCCAAGGTTGCGGCTAGCCCCGACGATCACGAAAAGCGGTTCTCGCTGGCCAATGCCCAGATGGCGGCAGGCGATCGTGACGGCGCGGCGGACAATCTGCTCCATATCGTCGCCGCCGACCGCAGCTGGAACGAGGATGCCGCGCGTCAGCAGCTATTGAAGCTGTTCGAGGTGGTCGGCCTGACCGACCCCTGGGTCTCGCAGCAGCGGCGGCGGCTGTCCGCCATCCTGTTCGGGTAAGCGCATGGCGCGGCTCTCGATCTTTCCGCTGGCGGGCGCGATCCTCTTTCCGGGGATGCCGCTTCCGCTGCACATCTTCGAGCCGCGCTACCGGGCGCTCGTCTCCGACGCGATGGCGCGTGATCGGCGGATCGGCATGATCCAGCCTTCGGGCGAGGGGGATAAGCCGTCGCTCTATCAGATGGGCTGTGTCGGCCGCATCGCCGAGGTCGAGGCGATGGAGGATGGCCGCTACAACCTCGTCCTCGAGGGCGTATCGCTGTTCCGCATCGTTCGTGAGCTGGAGGTGACGACGCCCTTCCGCCAAGTCGAGGCCGAGCTGCTGCCGGTGATCGACGAGGATTTGCTGTCGCTCGGCCGCCGCGCTTCGCTGGAACAGGAGTCGAAGCGCTTCGCCGATCTTCAGGGCTATGCGGTCGACTGGGATGCGGTCGGGCGGCTGGACGATGAAAGCCTGGTCAACGGCATCGCCCAGATCGCGCCCTTCGACGTCGCGGCGAAGCAGGCGCTGCTGGAGGCCCCCGATCTGGAACAGCGGGCCGAGCTGATTATCCAGCTGATGCAATTTTTCGGTCGCCATGACGGCGAGGATCGGGTGACGTTGCAATGAGCCTGGACCCATGGCTGCTCGAACGCCTGGTCTGTCCGGTGACGCGGACGCCGCTGCGCTATGACGAAGCGGCTCAGGAATTGGTGTCGGAAGCGGCGGGCCTCGCCTATCCGATCCGCGACGGCGTGCCGGTGATGCTGGTCGAGGAAGCGCGCGAACTCTAAAATCCTCCCCGGCACGGGGAGGATCAGATGAGCCTTCCGACCAACGCCGCCAGCACAATGACCAGCGCCGCGACGCTGGAATAGAAGGTGAGCGCAAACCCGAACGCCCGCGCCACCGCGCCGCGCGCGTAGTTTGCCCAGAACAAGGTCCGCCCGACCGAAAACAGCGCGGCGAGCAGCGGGATCATCGCCCCCGATCCCTCAACCACCCAGGCGAGCGCCAGATAGCCCGGGATCGCCAGGACCACCTGCTCCAGCGTGTTGCGCAACACCGCCTGCGCGATGGCGACTCGCGGCGAATCGGGACTGCCGCTCGCCGCCGCGTCGATATCAGCGGGCGAGGCGAAGCGCAGGGCCGCGACATGGCCGATCGCCGCCGCCAGCCACAAGGCGGCCACTGTCGACGCCGCCACCGCGCGCAAGACCCGGTCGGTGGGGGAAAGCGCGTGTCCGACGCTCCAGCCGAGCAGGAGTGTGAGCATTACGATCGCCAGCGCGGCAATCATGCCTCGTATGACGCCGGTCTGGCGGCGGTCGCGGATGGGGGGACGGGTGGAGCGCTTGGGATGATGAGGCCCAGGGATCATGGCGCGCAAAACGCCAGAAAGGGCTTTTGGTATCCCGTAAATTGTGATCGCGGGCGTATCGCTTGGGGCTTTCCCTCCCCCATCCCCTCCCGCCTGCGGGAGGGGCGTGACATGAGGCGCGCAGAGGGCCAGCCAATCAACGCTCCCCTCCCGCAGGCGGGAGGGGGTGGGGGAGGGCAGGTACTCTTCGGACCAGCCCTTCCGAATTACACCATCACGCCCTGCAGCAACCGGGGCAACTGCCCCGTCTCGCCGCGCGCCTCGGCCATGAAGCGGTTCTTCAACGGCGGGATATGGTCGATCGCGGTGATGCCCAGCCGCCGGATCGCGCTGGCGGTCTTGCCGGGTACGCTGAAGATGCGGTTGAAGCTGTCGGTCGCCACCGACACCATCAGCGTGTCGAGCCCGCGCCATTGCTGGTAACGCTGGAGCAGCGCCGCATCGCCCAAGTCCAAGCCGGTGCGCTTGCCCTCGACCAGCACCTCGACCAGCGCGGCGACGTCGCGGTAGCCCAGGTTCACGCCCTGGCCCGCAATCGGATGGATGCCATGCGCCGAGTCGCCGACCAGCACCAGCCGCTCGCCTGTCATCGTCGCGGCGCGGTGGAAGCCCAGCGGATAGGCCGAGCGGGGGGAGGCGTGGGACAGCTTGCCCAGGAACCCGCCCATGCTCTTTTCCGCCTCGGCCAGGAAGGCGCGGTCGGAGAGTTTCAGCATCGCGTCACCGTCACGCCCCGACACCGACCAGACGATCGCCGAGCGGTGCCCGATCTCGTCGTCCGGCAAGGGCAGCAGCGCGAAGGGGCCGCTGGGGTAGAAGATCTCGAACGCGATATTCTCGTGCGCGACTTCGTGGTGGAAGGCGCTGATGATCGCCTTATGGTCGTAGGACCAGCGCGCCACCTTGATCCCCGCCGCGTCGCGAGTCGGCGACTGGCGCCCTTCGGCGGCAACCAGCAGGGGCGCGCGGACGGTGCTGCCGTCGCTCAAGATCGCGGTGACGCCCGCCGGGCCGCGCTCGACCGACACGGCGCGGGTCTGCATCCGCAGGTCGACCAGTTCGGCCTCGTTCGCGGCCTCGTGAATCGCGCGGCGGAGCAGCTTGTTTTCGAACATCGTGCCCAGCGCGCCGTCATCGGCATCGGGGATGAAATCGAGCTTGCCTGGCTCCAGCCCGTCGCTGACCCGAATATGCCGGATCTCGCAGCCCTTGCCCGCCAGCTTCGCGCCGATGCCGATCGCGTCCAGCATCCGCCAGCTGGCCGAGGCGACGGCCGAGGCGCGTCCGTCGAAACCGGGGGCGAGAACTACCGCCGGATCGGCGGGATCGACGATGATCGAAGACAGGCCGTGCGCGGCCAGACCGACACCCAGAGTCGCGCCGACCAGGCCGCCGCCGAGGATGATGACATCGCTATCCATGGAACTGCTCCTAGACCTTCGTGCCGTCGCAAACAATGCGGGTTCGGCCCCGCGCCTTGACGTAGGAACCGCCAGAGGCGATGAATTTTCCGGGATTTTTCCCGGATTTTTGCGACATTCCTGAAGGACACGATCCATGGCCAGCCGCGCGCAGCCGGTATTATGGCGCGAGACGGTGAAGGCGGGGGCGGTGCGCAGCGGTGCGCTGGTCGCCGCGCTCATCCTGTTTGCCGTGACGCTGATGCTGGTGCTGGCGCTTGCCAGCTACCGGGCGAGCGACCCGGCGCTCAACACCGCGTCGGGCGCGGCCCCGGCCAACTGGATGGGGCATCCGGGTGCCTGGGTCGCCGATATCGCGCTGACGCTGTTCGGGCCCGCCGTCGCGCTGATCCTGCCGATCGGGCCGATCATCGGCACCCGGCTGTGGCGCGACCGTCCGGCGGGGCGCTGGGTGCGGATGCTGCGCCAGGCGGTGATCGGCGTGGCGATGATGGCGTGCGCGCTGTCCTTCGTCTCCGACTCGGCGGTGCTCGCGCTGCCCGCCGGATGGGGCGGGGTGATCGGCCTGTCGGTCGTGAATCTCGTCCGCTGGGTGCTGGGCTTCACCGGCCAGGCGGCAGTCGTCACCTGGGGATCGGCGGCGATCGGGCTGGCGCTGGGCGTCGGCGGCGCGCTGATCTGGGGCCGCAGCCTGGAACTCGACATCGCCGAGCGCGGCCTCGCGCGGCTGCGCCGTCGTCGCGCGGCGAGCGAGGATGGCGAGAGCGTGCCCTGGGACGATGAGGACGAGGGCCTCTATGACGAAGACGAGGACGAAGAACCGCTGACCCTGGCGCGCAAGGCGGTGCCGGTGCGCGAGGATCGTCCGGCCCCCGTCATCGCCGACCGCCAGGTCGCGCCTGCCCCCGCCAAGCCCAAGACGGCGGCCGACCGCGATGCGCCCTATCAGTTGCCCAGCCTCGACCTGCTGACGCCTGCGCCGCCCTCGCCCGCCGGGCAGATCGACAAGGCCGCGCTGGAGCGCAATGCCCGCCTGCTGGAGAATGTGCTCGACGATTTCCGCGTGCAGGGTGCGATCGTCGAGGTGCGCCCCGGCCCGGTCGTCACCATGTACGAGCTGGAGCCCGCGCCGGGCATCAAGGCCAACCGCGTCATCGCGCTGGCCGACGATATCGCGCGCAACATGTCGGCGATCTCGGCGCGTGTCGCGGTGATTCCGGGGCGCAACGTCATCGGCATCGAACTGCCCAATGCCAAGCGCGAGATGGTGTCGCTGCACGAACTCGTCGCGTCGCAGAGCTTTGCCGATCAGGCCGCGCAGCTGCCGATCATCCTGGGCAAGAATATCGCGGGCGACTCGGTGGTCGCCGACCTTGCGCCCATGCCCCACCTGCTGGTCGCGGGTACGACCGGCTCGGGTAAGTCGGTCGGCCTCAACGGCATGATCCTGTCGCTGCTCTATCGCCTGACGCCCGAGCAGTGCCGGATGATCATGATCGATCCCAAGATGCTGGAACTGTCGATGTACGACGACATCCCGCATCTGCTGTCGCCGGTCGTCACCGACCCGGCCAAGGCAGTCCGCGCGCTGAAATGGGCGGTCGAGACGATGGAGGACCGCTATCGCCAGATGTCCTCGGTCGGCGTGCGCAGCTTGGCCAGCTTTAACGACAAGGTGCGCGCGGCCAAGGCCAAGGGCCAGCCCTTGGGGCGCAAGGTCCAGACCGGCTATCACCCCGAGACCGGCCAGCCGGTCTATGAGGAGGAAAAGCTCGAATATGAACCGCTGCCCCAGATCGTGGTGATCGTCGACGAGCTGGCCGATTTGATGATGACGGCGGGCAAGGAAGTCGAATTCCTGATCCAGCGCCTGGCGCAAAAGGCGCGCGCGGCGGGCATCCACCTGATCATGGCGACGCAGCGGCCGTCGGTCGACGTCATCACCGGCGTCATCAAGGCGAACCTGCCGACCCGCATCAGCTTCCACGTCACCTCCAAGATCGACTCGCGCACCATTCTGGGCGAGCAGGGCGCGGAGCAGCTGCTGGGGCGCGGCGACATGCTCTACATGCCCGGCGGCAAGGGCATCGTCCGCGTCCATGGTCCCTTCGTCTCGGACGACGAGGTGCACCGGGTCGCCGATCACTGGCGCGCGCAGGGCCAGCCCGATTACATCTCCTCGGTCACAGAAGAACCGGCGGAGAGCTTCGCGCTCGACGGCGCGCCTACGGGCGAGGATTCGGCCGAGGACCAGCAATATCGCGCCGCGATCCAGCTGGTGTGCGAGAGCCAGAAGGCTTCGACCTCCTGGCTCCAGCGGCAGTTGCGGATCGGGTATAACTCGGCCGCGCGGCTGATCGAGCGGATGGAGACGGACGGCATCGTCGGACGCCCGGACCATGTCGGCCGCCGCGAGGTCCTCCGCGATACCGAGGGGCATCCGATCTAGGGCCAATCGATATTCGCGCCGATCATATTTTCCCCCCTCCTCTGGACAGGGGCGAGGGAAAGGCGGGGCGTGTCCGGATATCCATGGCCCCTCGGCCGACCGGAATGGGCTGGTCAGGGCGCGACCGGCTTTAATGTTGCCGACTCGATATGCCAGCGCAGACTGTCGGCGCTCGCGCCCGGTACGTCGTTGACCCGACGCACCACATATTGCCCGGCAAATCGCTGTTGCCGCCCATCGTTCAACTGCGCGTCGACGGTGACGGGGATCGTCGCATAGACCGATCCCGCCGCACCCTCGCTCGGGCCCATCTGGCCGATCGTCACCTTGGTGGCGCGGGTGTCGGCGAACCCCTTCTGGAAATCGGCGAAGCGCTGGCCGGGGCGGCCGTCCGGCCCCCATTGCGTCCAGGCGGTCGCATAGTCATGCGCGTTGATCGCAGAATAATAGCGGCGCACCACCGCGACCGCCGCCGCATCGCTCTTCGGATCGACCGAGCAACCGGACGTTGTTGCCGCCTCGTCGCCCAGCAGCGCACAGCTGCGCGCGATCTCGTCCTCGATGATCGCACAGCTGTTGGCGGCGTTGCACGGCGGATGGGTGGCGGGCGAGACCGCGACGCACGTCTTTACCAGCCGCTGCGCTGCGGCCTGGCCGCGCTCGGCCGAGCAGGACAGGACGCCATCGGTTTGCGTCGGGGTCGCGGTCTTGACCGGCGCGGGCAGGCTGGCGTTGCCTGGGCTCGCGGCCTCCCGTTCGGAGGACGGCGCGGCGGTGTTGGTCGTCCGCTCGCCAGTCGGTTCCTGGCCCCCACCACAGGCGGTCAGCGGCATCATCAGCGCAACGGCAAGCCAGCCAGTCGATCGGATCACATTATCTCTCCGATGGGAAACATGCCTGTCTCAACACCGGATGCCCCTGTTCCGCTCCCGCGAATGCGACGAACGGCATCCGAGCGCCTGCCGACGCGAGGGGTTCAGATGGTGGGAGTGGTCGGCGCGTTCTGGGCGGCGGGAGCCTCCTGTGGGG
>NZ_LDTE01000044.1 GCF_001476905.1 Sphingomonas sanguinis
TCGCAAGGACTTCCGCCGTGTCGCTACCCGCTACGATAAACTCGCCGTCAACTTCCTCTCAGGCGTCGCCATCGCAACCGCGCTCGCATTCTGGCTCTGATTGAGTCTCAGCCCTAGGGCCTGTCTTCAGCTCTCCATTTTCTGTCCCTCGTTCATCGTATCGATAGATAGGTCTGCCGCCCCGTGTCGTGTTTGCGATTGTCCAAACCCGCCGCACAGCTGACCCAGTGCTTTCGGGAGACGGAGAGCTGCAAAGCGAGCTACGATGATCCTGTAGCTAACGCTAATATATCCATTATACCGGATATATAGATAATGATTCGACCATCGCCGCCCTCGGCGCGCTCGCGCAGGGCATGCGCCCGGCATTGTCGTTGGACGGCACGCCATCGATCAGCAGCTTGACCGCGTTGATCTCGCCCTCGCCATTGAACCCGCGGATCGAGAAGCGGCCCGAGGTCGTGCCCTGGTTGAAATCGGTCAGGACGACGCCGGGCAGCCGCGCGAACAGCTCCCAGGCATTGTCGACATTCTGGCGCTGCGCGACGTCACCGCTCAGCACGTCGACCGAGGTCAGGACGTTGGCGGTCGAGCGCGCCATGGACTTCGCGGTAACGACAACCTCGTCTCCGCCGATCGTGACCTGCGTATCGGCGCGGGCGGGTGCATCGTCGCGCTGCTGCGCGGTGGACGGCGCAGCGATCAGGAAACAGGAGGTGGCGGCCGCCACCATCAAACCGGTCTTCGACATAAAATCCCCCAAGACCCGCTCCCAAGCGGGCCGAATGTGTTCGTTATGGTTGCGAACGGATGCGTCAGGCCATGCAGAGACGGGCCAAAGCCTCGACCCATCCGCAAAAGCCCGCGATCAGTTCGATCAGCATCAGGTGGTGGCCGCCGGTGGGCAGCACCGCGTCGCTACCCGCCGAGCTTTCGACGCCACCGGCGAGCGGACGCATCCGCACGATGCCGCCTTCCAGCGACATCATGCGAATCTCGACCTTGGCCGCACGAGGCGACGTGGCCGACAGCAGGCGCGGTCAGCACAGCGACAAGCTTCGACGCGACACGATAAGTCGTGATCGATCCTTCGGCCTTCGGAGGCGGATCAGCGCGTGAGCGTCGCGGCGTAGCGATCGGACACCGTTTTCCAGTCGACCACCTGCCACCAGCCATCGAGATAATCGGCCCGTCGGTTCTGGTATTTGAGGTAGTAGGCGTGTTCCCACACATCGTTACCAAGAATCGGCGTGCCTTTGACCTCCGCCACATCCATCAGCGGATTGTCCTGATTGGGCGTCGAAGTGATGGCGAGCGTGCCGTCGGCCTTCACCACCAGCCAGACCCAGCCAGAGCCGAACCGCTTGGTTCCGGCCTCCTTGAACGCGGCCTTGAACGCGGCGAGCGAGCCGAACTGGCGATCGATCGCGGCGGCAAGCGCCGGCGACGGCTGTCCTGCCTGCGCGGGCGGGGCCATCGTCTTCCAGAAGAAGCTGTGATTCCAGTGACCGCCCGCGTTATTGCGCACGGCGACGGGCAGCGTTCCGGCCTTTGCGACCAACGCATCGAGCGACTGGCCCTTCAGCGCCGGATCGGCCGCGACGGCCTTGTTGAGCGCGTCGACATAGGCCTGGTGATGTCGATCGTGATGAATCGTCATCGTCTGGGCGTCGATCACCGGCTCCAGCGCAGCGGCGGTATAGGGAAGCGGTGGCAGGCTGAAGGGAGCGGGCGCGACTTGCGCGACCGCCGAGGTCGCAACGCACAGGGCGGCGATGCCGAATATGGTGCTTTGGAACATGGGATTTGCTTTCGAGCTGAATCTAGGCCCCGCATCGTCGATCGCGCGCGACCGAACAACGACAGGAGACATGGTTCGCGCGGCAGCCGACAGGACTGCGCGACGACGGTTTAGCTGGCCGGTTTCCCGGTCAATTCGTCAGACCGAAAGCGGAGGACCGCGAAGGGGTGGTCGCAGATAGGGGGCGGCACGCGGTGCGACCTGTGGGGTCGAACGCAGCGCCATGATCGCGACGACGGCAAGCGCGATGGCCAGCAGCACGACGTCGACGGCCCCCAAGACCTGGGCGGACAGACCCGCAAAGGCGCAAGGCATTTCAGGCTTGCCGTGATCTGTCGACTCGCCTTTGTCGCGCATGGTGCCCTGCGCCATGGCCATGGGCTGATCCATGCTTGGCATGACCATCGCCTCAGGCTGAGCCGCCATACCGGAACAGAGCGTGAGGGCGATCCGCTCGTGATCGGATGCGATCATGTAGCCGGTGGGCACTAGCAGCTTCAACAGCATCGCGGCGGCACAAATCAGCGCCGCAAGGTGGCGTTGCGCCAGGATATGCCGGAAAGCCTGCACGATCGAGTCATTATCGTGAACCCCGTTTCATGTCACTTGGACAATCTGTCAGTGACATCATGGGTTGGTCTGTTGCAATCGGGAGAAGAGATGGCGGCGCGTGACAATCAGCCTCAATCGTACCATCGTTCAATCACACAGGTAGGGTGACCCGCTCCCCGGACATCATTCCATGGGTCGGTCACCACCCCTGATGTTCGGCATCAGCCCGATGGCGGCACCTCCCCCTTCCCATCGCCTTTCGGAAGCCGCCTGCGGCCGGAGAACCCCACGCTCGATCATTCTTGAGCGAGCGCTCGCATCGGCTGATCGGGGCACCCGCCGATTGGCGTCGTTCCCCCCTGAGATTCTCTCCTTCGGAAAGTGACGTCGTCAGCCTGTCTCTCGGACGGCCATGTGCCATGCCGTTACGCCGCCGGTCGGACGAACGATGGCCAATTCCCTCAGTTGCCCATCGCACGGCTGGCTGGGACGCCTGACAATCGCGCAGATGCATCGAACTTGTGAATCCAGCCATAGCGTTCGGGGAAGCGATGCATCGCACGGTGCCGGGTCGCATCGGGAAGGCCCGCATCGGTATGGAGCGCGCGATTGGCGTCCCATGAGCTGCGCTGGATGAGGCGGGTGCGGAGGGCCCGCTCCTTCTGATAGGCGGCAAAGCGCGCATCACGGTTGGACGACGTCAGACCATCGAGCATCGTCGCCAGGGTAATGGCATCCTCGATCGTCGTATTCGCACCCTGCCCATGATGCGGCAGCATCGCATGAACGGCATCGCCGATCAGAACAACCGGCCCGCGATGCCAGTCGCGAAGCGGCGGAGCCACGAACAGGCCCCAGCGTCGTTCGACATCACCCGCTGCGACCATCTGGCGAACGGCCGGGTGCCAGTCGGCGAAGGCCGCCACCGCTTCCCCCGGTTCGATCGGCACCGTCCCGCCGCTACCGGACCAGGCGGTGGGCCCCTCCACCACCGCGAAGAAGTTGACGTGCCCGCCATCGCTGCCGATCGCATAATGCAGCAGATGGGCATCCTGGCCGATCCAGAACTGAATCGCCTGGGGATCGGGCAAAGCGTTCAGTCGCTCGACCGGCACGATGCCGCGAAACGCGCTGGTCCCGGAATAGCGTAGCGGCTGTCCGCCGACCCATTGCCGGGTGATGGAGCGAACACCGTCGGCACCCACGACGATATCGGCCTCGACGGGATCGCGTCCGACGAAGTGGAGCGCCACCCGTTCGCCCACCGTCTCGATCCGCTCCAGCCGATGCGCCAGATGGATATGCTCCGTCCCGACCGCGCGGCCCAGCGTCGTCTGCAGATCGGCGCGGTGGATGCCGAGATAGGGCGCGCCGAACCGATCGCGATAGGCACCGCCCTTGCGCACCGCATGGGCCGCCAGGCGATCACCGGACAGCCCGTCGCGGTAGATCAGCTCGGTCGGCTCGACCCCCGTCCGCTCCAGCTGGTCGATCAGGCCCAGCCTTTGTAGCTCACGGGTGGCATTGGCCGACAGGGCGACCGCCGCGCCGATCTCGCTCAGCTCCGCCGCCTGTTCGTACAGCGTCGCCTCGATCCCTCGCGCCCGCAGCGCCAGCGCGAGGGTCAGTCCGCCGATACCGGCGCCGATGATCGCGATCTTCATGGATAGCCTCCGTAATCCTTACGCGGCCGTCGCCGTCTGGCGATACTCGGCCGGGGCATCGGCGAAATCGGCGATCGCCTCGGCCAGCCGTTCGGGCATCGAGTAATAGGGCGCATGGCTGGCCGGGAGCGACACGACCGCGACCGGACCGGGAAACTCCTTCTGCATCTGACGCTGCACGGCGATCGGAATCCCGACATCGTCCAGCGCCTCGATATAGAGGCGCGGGATATCCAGCGCGCGGCCCTCCATCGGATTGGGCGTGCCGAAGGGCACGGTCGTCTGGGTCTGGATGAACTGTTCGGCAGGCGGCATTCCCTCGCCGGGATAATCGCCCATGAAGACTTCGCGGAACCGCTCCAGTCGCGAGAAATCCGCCTGTAGCCCGCGTCCCTCATCGACCGGCTGGATCAGGTCCAGCGCGTGAGGCGTGCCCCGGTTGGGCTCGCCGGGCAGGACGAAGGTTTCCGGCGTAACACCGGGCGCGGTGAGGAACGCGGTCAGGTAGATCAGCCCGGCCACCTTGTCGGGATGGTGCTGCGCCAGCCACGAGATGGATGCACCGCCCATGCTGTGCCCCAGAAGGATCGACTGCCCCTCGGCCCGCGCCAGGATGTCTGCGACGGGGCGGGTATAATGCTCCATGTCGACGACCGACAAATGGCCGCCATCGCCGGGCGTATGGCCGGTCAGGTCGGGCGCATGGACGCGGTAACCGCGCGCTTCGAGAAGCGGGACGACCGCGTCATAGCAGGCGCCGCGGTTCCAGGCGCCATGGATCAGGATAATATCGGTAACGGTCATGACATGTCTTCCTGTTCGAGCCGGGGGGATCAGAAGCGATATTGCAGGCCGACCTGCGCGATGAGGGGATTGAGCTGGACGCGCGCCGTACCCGGCACGAAGCCGTTCGGCGTGCCAAGCCGGAAGCGGGCGTTGGTGCTGGTCCAGACCTTGCTGGCCGCGCCGAACACACCGATCCGCTCGTTGAGCGGCACATCGATGCCGCCCGTGATCGCGGGACCGACGGTATTGCTGGTGCGGAAATCCTTCAGCACGCCGTCTTCGGTCTTGAAGATGATCGTCCAGTTCAGGCCGCCGCCGATATAAGGCCGCACCCCGCCCGGACGCCCGAAATGATAACGCACGCTGTAGAGGCCGGGACCATAGGTCACCTTACCCAGCGTGCCCGCCCCCGCCAGCGTTCCCGATGCGGTCAGCGTGCTGGTCGGCGGCACGCCGACGGTCGCCGCGACCGACACGTTGGGGGTCAGAAAATAGCCGATATCGAGGCTGACGCCGTTGTTGTTCGACGCGGTGGCGTTGGCGCCCGGCAGCGGCTGCCCGGCGAGCTTCACATCGGCCTTTTCGTCGAACATGACACGCGCCGCGCCGAGCCGGACATAGAATCGCCGCTCCTTGCCGTCCGGCGATTGCTGGGCCTGTGCCACGCTCGGCAGCATCATGCACAATCCCGCAACACCGGCGAGCACCCCGCCCTTTCGCAAAGCTCGCGTATATCCATATGGTATTGAAGCCATTTTCCGCTTCCTCTCCATCTGCCGTCGCTATCTGTCGTGCGACTTGTCCCGAAGCGATTTCGCTTTCGTGAGGGGCAGAATGTCGGGGCGCGCATCGTGCGTCCAACACCAACTCCATATGATGGCCATACCCAAAAGGTTGGCCGGATCACGCCTCTTAGCCGCCCCCGGTCATCCGCAGGATCGCATCGGGGATGGGATAATCCCAGGCGCCGTAGCGCTCGCGGATCACCGCCGCCATGGCGACCAGTTCGGGCGAGCGGTCGTCCTTGCGAAAGCTCATGATGATCGGCGATGCGACCGGTTCGACCAGCGGGCGATAGCGGACGCCGTCGACCCGCGACCGGCGAACCGAGGCCGGGACGATGCAGACCCCCTCCCCAGCCGCGACCAGCCCGATCGCGATCTGCAACTCGCTGACCTCGTGCGCGATAACCGGGGTCACGCCAAGATCGCGGAAATGGCCGACGACCTGATCGGCATAACTGGGTCGCGGGGCGTTGGGATACAGGATCAGCGGGTCGGTCGCCAGCGACGCCAGGGACACCCCGCCCCCCGCCGTCAACGGATGCGTGGCCGGAAGCGCGACGATCAACGGCTCCTCGCGCAGCACCACCCGCGCCACGGCGTCATCCTCGAACCGGATACGCCCGAAGCCGACATCGATCCGTCCGTCCTTCAGCGCAGCGATCTGCGAAAGCGTGCCGCCCTCGATCAGCGACAGGTCGACCGACGGCATCGCCGCCCGATAGGCCCGAATGATCGCGGGGAGGCGCGAATAGATGGTGGAGGCGACGAAGCCGATCGCGAAGCGCCGCTGCTGCGACACCACGGCTTTCGCGATCATCGCATCCATATCGGCCATGCGCGCCAGGATGCTGATCGCCTGGTCATAGACGAGATGGCCGATCGGCGTCAGCCGCAGCGGCTTGGCGGAGCGATCGATCAGGGTCGCGCCGACCCGTTCCTCGATCTGCTGGATCTGGCGGCTGAGCGGCGGTTGTGCGATGTGGAGACGCTCGGCGGCACGGGTGAAATTGCCTTCCTGCGCAACGGTCACGAAATAGCGCAGCTGCCGTATGTCCATCCTGTCATCCTCTCCAAAGCCGGCGGGTCGGTGGCAGCCGTGTGTTATTCAAGGTTCGCCAGCAGCGCTTCGGGCACGCCATAGCCCCATTCGGTATATTTGCGGGCGATGATCCGCAGAACGGCGCGCAACTCGGGCGAGGCGTCGCCGACTCGGTGGCTCATGATGATCGGCGAATGCGCGGGTTCGACGAGATCTAGATAGCGCACATCCTCGGTCCGCGCCTTGCGTACCGACTCCGGGATCACCGCCACCCCCTCTTCGGCGGCGACCAGACCGATCGCGATCTGCAACTCGCGCGCCTCGACGATCTGGTTCGGGCTCAGGCCATTATCGTGGAACAGCGACAGGACCTGATCGGCATAGCTGGGACGCGATGCACTGGGATAGAGAACCAGCTTTTCGCGCGCCAGGGCCGACAGGGATACCGGCGCGCCGTCCTGACCCAAATGGCTTCCCATCGGGACCGCCGCGACGAGCGACTCCCGCCGGAGCACGGTGCGCCGCACCGCCGGATCGTCGAAGCGGATACGGCCGAAACCGATATCGATCCGCCCCTCCTTCAACGCCGCGATCTGGTCCAGCGTCGGGCTTTCGACCAGTGTCAGCTCGACATCGGGCATCTCGGCCCGGAACTCGCGGATCAGCGCGGGCAGGCGCGCATAGATGGTCGAGGCGACGAACCCCATGGTGAACCGTCGCCGGTCGGTCGCGATCGCGGCATCCATCATCGTCCGCATGTCATCGACGCGCCGCAGCACCTGCACCGCCTGATCGTGGAACAGCTGCCCCATCGGGGTCAGCGCGAGCGGTCGGCTCGTCCGGTCGATCAGGGACGCGCCGACCTCCGCCTCCAGTTGCTGGATCGACCGGCTGAGCGGCGGCTGCGCCATATGCAACCGTTCGGCCGCGCGGTTGAAATTCCGCTCGGCGGCCACCGTGACAAAGTAACGAAGCTGACGCAGGTCCATAGGATCATACTCTCCAAGTATCGCCAGAAGACCATAATGATCTTTGCGCGTCCAGATCGCCAAGCCTAGTTTCCGGGGAAATTCGGATAAAACTGGATAGGAAGAGGTTATGGCCACGATCGTCGAGATCGATACCTATATCGTCGATATCCCGACGATCCGGCCGCACGTGCTCGCGATGGCCACCATGCATCACCAGTCGATCGTGCTGGTCCGGCTGCGCGACTCCGACGGCGTCGAGGGGATCGGCGAAGGCACGACCATCGGCGGTCTCAGCTATGGCGAAGAAAGCCCGGAGGGCATCAAGCTCGCCATCGACACCTATATCGCCCCCGTCCTCGAAACCTGCGACCCGTCGCAGGTCGGGGCCGCGATGGCCAAGATCGGCAAGAGCATCTTCGGCAATCACCTCGCCAAATGCGCGGTCGAAACCGCCCTGCTGGACCTGGCTGGCAAGCGGCTGGGCGTGCCCGTCTCCACGCTGATCGGCGGCGGCGCGATCCGCGACCGGTTGCCGGTCGCCTGGACACTGGCCAGCGGCGATACCGCGCGCGACATCGAGGAGGCCGAACGGGTCCTGGCCGAACGGCGGCATAACATCTTCAAGCTCAAGATCGGCAAGCGCGACGTGCGCGCCGATGTCGCCCATGTCGCCGCGATCAAGCGCGCGGTCGGCGACCGGGGCAGCGTGCGCGTCGACGTCAACCAGAACTGGAGCGAGGCGCAGGCCGATCTCGGCATGAAGCTGCTGGAGGAGGCGGGCGTCGATCTGGTCGAACAGCCGGTCGCGCGGCACGATCATGCCGCCATGGCCCGGCTGTCCGCCAAACATGTCGTCCCGTTGATGGCGGACGAGGCACTGCACGGGCCTGCCGACGCCTTCGCCATTGCGGCGTGCGGCGGGGCGCGGGTCTTCGCGGTCAAGATCGCCCAGTCCGGCGGCCTGCTACCGGCCCATGCCGTGGCCACGATCGCACAGGCGGGGGGCGTCGGGCTCTATGGAGGTACGATGCTGGAGGGCGGGGTCGGCACCGCGGCGTCGGCGCATCTCTGCGCGACCCTGCCGTCGCTGGCCTGGGGGACCGAGTTGTTCGGCCCACTCCTGCTGACCGAAGACATATTGGCCGAGCCTCTGCACTATGCCGATTTCCACCTGAGCGTGCCGACCGGCCCCGGCTTGGGCATCGCGCTGGACGAGGACCGCGTCGCGTTCCACCGACGCGACCGTCGCTCCCCTACCCTTCATGTCGTCGCGGGAAGAGGTTGAACCATGTTGTTTCACGTCGAAATGGATGTCGACATTCCGCTCGGCTTCGATGCCGAGGAAGCGGCACGGCTCAAGGCCGCCGAGAAGGCCCGTTTCCAGGAGCTGCAACGCGCGGGCACCTGGCGCCACATCTGGCGGGTGGTCGGCCAATACGCCAATGTCAGCATCTTCGATGTCGGCTCCAATGCCGAGTTGCACGACATCCTGATGAGCCTGCCGCTCTACCCCTTCATGACGATCCGCGTGACGGCGCTGTGCCGTCACCCCTCGTCCCTCCACGACGACGACCGCTGACGATCGGAACCGCACGACCGCCGACGAGCGGCCGGACAGACAGAATATAGGAGAGTGTGATGGATATCAGCTTCGTGAAAACCCCCGCCATCCAGGATCTGCTCGACCGCGTCGCGGGCACGGCGTCCGACAAGGGCGATCCGCGCGTCAAGGCGATCCTGCGCGACCTGGTGGAATCGCTGATGGTGCTGATCGTCAAGCACGACATCGACGAGAACGAAGTCTGGGGCGCGGTCAACTTCCTCCAGAACGGCGCGGGCGAGTTCGGGCTGCTGATGCCGGGCGTCGGCCTCGAACATTTCCTCGACCTCTATATGGACGCCAAGGACGCCGAGGCGGGCAAGAGCGGCGGCACGCCCCGCACCATCGAGGGGCCGCTCTATGTCGAGGGCGCGCCGCTGGTCGACAATGACGCCAATCTGACCGACGATCCCGACGATACCGACACCCTCTACATGGCCGGACGGGTCACGGGACCGGACGGCGAGCCGGTCACGAACGCCATCCTCCATGTCTGGCACGCCAATTCCAAGGGCTTCTACTCGCATTTCGACCCCACCGGCGAGCAGACGCCGTTCAACAACCGCCGCCGCATCCGGCTGGGCGACGATGGGCGCTATGCGTTCCATTCCAAGATGCCCAACGGCTATAGCGTACCGCCCGGCGGTGCCTCCGACCGGTTGATGCAGGTGCTCGGCCGCCACGGCAATCGCCCGGCCCATGTCCATTTCTTCATCGAGGCGCCCGGCTATCGCCAGCTGACGACGCAGATCAATTTCGGCGACGATCCCTTTGCCGCCGACGACTTCGCGTTCGGCACCCGCGAGGGGCTGCTGCCGGTGCCGAACCGCCAGGGCGACACCGCGCACATCGCCTTCGATTTCCAGCTCCAGCGCGCCGACGATGCCGAGGAGGAAGCCTTCTCGCACCGCGCCCGTCTCGCCGTCGCCTGATCCCCGGAAGGATATTGTCATGACCGACCTTCGCGAACGCCTTGCCACCGCCGTCGTCGACGATCCCGCCACCGGGGCCTTCCGGTGCCGCCGCGACGTGTTCACCGACCCCGCGCTGTTCGAGCTGGAGATGCAGCACATCTTCGAGGGCAATTGGGTCTATCTGGCGCATGAAAGCCAGATCCCGGAGAATAACGACTATCTCACCACCTATATCGGTCGCCAGCCGATCATCATCACCCGCGACAAGACCGGGACGCTGAACGCTGTCATCAACGCCTGCGCGCATCGCGGCGCGATGCTGTGCCGTCGCAAGCATGGCAACAAGGGCAGCTTCACCTGCCAGTTCCATGGCTGGACCTTCAGCAACGCGGGCAAGCTGCTGAAGGTCAAGGACGGCAAGACCGGCGATTATCCCGCCGGGTTCAATACCGAAGGGTCGCACGACCTGACCCGCGTCGCCCGGTTCGAGAATTATCGCGGCTTCCTGTTCGGCAGCCTGAACGCCGACGTGCCGCCGCTCGAGGACTGGCTCGGCTCGACGCGCATCGTCATCGACCAGATGGTCGACCAGGCACCTGACGGGCTGGAAGTGCTGCGCGGCAGTTCGACCTATGTCTATGACGGCAACTGGAAGCTGCAGATCGAAAACGGTGCCGACGGCTATCATGTCAGTGCGGTCCACTGGAATTATGCGGCGACCGCCAACCGCCGCGCGGAGGACTCGATCAAGGCGGTCGATGTCGATGGCTGGTCCAAGAGCGTCGGCGGCGTCTATGCGTTCGACCACGGCCATATCCTGCTCTGGACGAAGCTGCTCAACCCCGAGGTTCGCCCGATCTATGCGCATCGCGAGGCGCTGGCGGCGCGGGTCGGCGAGGAGCGCGCGGAATTCATCGTCGGGCAGACCCGCAATCTGTGCCTCTATCCCAACGTCTATCTGATGGACCAGTTCTCGACCCAAATCCGGGTCGTCCGCCCGATCTCGGTCGATCGCACCGAAGTGACCATCTATTGCTTCGCGCCGAAGGGCGAGAGCAACGCCGACCGCGCCTTGCGCATCCGGCAATATGAGGATTTCTTCAACGTCAGCGGCATGGGCACGCCCGACGATCTGGAGGAATTCCGCTCTTGCCAGAAGGCCTATGAGGGCGCGGGCGAACTGTGGAACGACCTGAGCCGCGGGGCGACGCGTTGGATCGCCGGGCCGGACGGAAACGCGCGCGCCATGGGCATCGAACCGCTGCTCAGCGGCGAGCGCAGCGAGGACGAGGGGCTGTTCGTCCGCCAGCATGAATATTGGGCGCAGTCGCTGATCGCCGCGATCAACCGCGACGGCGGCGGGAATGGCGGTGCCACGCTGCGCCCGGTCGACCGGCTGGAGGTGGCGGCATGAGCCTGACCTACGACCGGCTCCTCGCCTTCCTCTACCGCGAGGCACGGCTGCTCGACGATCGGCAATGGGACGAGTGGCTGGACTGCTACGCCCCGCACGCGGTCTTCTGGATGCCCGCCTGGGACGATGACGACATGCTGGTGGAGGACCCGCAGCGCGAGATTTCGCTCATCTACTATCCCGATCGCACCGGGCTGGAGGACCGCGTCTTCCGGATCAAGACCGAGCGATCGGGGGCGAGCATGCCCGAGCCGCGCACCAATCACGCCGTATCGAACGTCGAGATCCTCGGCGAGGCAGACGGGCAAATGCAGGTGCGGTTCAACTGGCACACGCTGAGCCACCGCTACAACGAGACGCTGAGCTTCTTCGGCACGTCCTTCTACACGATCGACACGACCGGCGCGCAGCCGCTCATCACCAACAAGAAGGTCGTCCTGAAGAACGACTATATCCGCCAGGTGATCGACGTTTATCACGTCTGATGCCCGGCGCCCGGAGAGGATATCATGGGCTACAGTATCGCATTGAACTTCGAGGATGGCGCAACGCGCTTCATCACCTGCGCCCCGGGTGAGACGGTGCTGGACGCCGCGTTCCGCCAGAGGATCAACCTGCCGATGGACTGTTCCGACGGCGTGTGCGGCACCTGCAAATGCCGCTGCGAACAGGGCGCCTATGATCTCGGCGACGACTATATCGACGAGGCGCTGACCGCCGACGAGGCGGAGGAAGGGCTGGTCCTGACCTGCCAGATGCGCGTCTCGTCCGATTGCGTCGTCGCGGTGCCCGTCCCCTCCACCGCCTGCAAGGTGAAGCCCGCCGTGCATGAGGGTGCCGTGGCGGCGGTGGACCTGGTGTCCGACAGCACGATCCTCCTCACCCTGCGGCTGGACGATCCAGCCGCGCTCGGCTTCCTGCCCGGCCAATATGTGAATCTGGCGGTGCCGGGCACGGACCAGCACCGCGCTTATTCCTTCAGTTCCAAACCCGGCGCGGCGGAGGCCAGCTTCCTGATCCGCAACATGCCCGGCGGGCTGATGAGCGGATGGCTGACATCTGTCGCCAAGCCCGGCGCGCGCATGAGCTTCGTCGGCCCGCAAGGCAGCTTCTTCCTGCGGGCGGTGGAGCGGCCGACGATCCTGCTGGCGGGTGGCACCGGCCTGGCCCCGATCCTGTCGATGCTGGAGGTGTTGGCCGATACCGGGACGGACCAGCCGCTCCACTTGATCTACGGCGTGACCCGAGACGGCGACATGGTCGAGGTCCCACGGATCGAGGCGCTGGCAGGCCGCCTCCCCTCGCTGAGCTGGACCGCGTGCGTCGCCGATCCCGAGAGCGCGCATCCGCTGAAAGGCTATGTCACCGATCATCTGACCGATACGCACCTGAACGCGGGCGATTGCGATATCTATCTGTGTGGGCCGCCGCCCATGGTCGAGGCGGTGCGCGTCTTCCTGCGCGACAAGGGCGTCGAGCCCCGGCATTTCCACTATGAGAAGTTCGCGCCGAGCGAAGCGCCGGTTGCGGTGGCAGCATGACATTCGCCGGACGCTTTCGCGACAAGGTGATGGTGGTGACTGGGGCCGCCCAGGGCATCGGCCGCGGCGTGGCGCTGCGCGCCGCCGCCGAGGGTGCTGCCGTCCTGCTGGTCGACCGCGCCGACTTCGTTTCCGACGTCGCGCGGGAAGCGGGCGAGCGGGCGGCGTTTTTCGTGTGCGACCTCGAAACCCATGACGGAGCGGCCGCCGCGATGGCAGCGGCGGTGACCGCCTTTGGCCGCGTCGACATCCTCGTCAACAATGTCGGCGGCGCGATCCGCATGCGTCCCTTCGCCGCCTTCGAGCCGGAGCAGATCGAGGCGGAAATCCGCCGTTCGCTGATGCCGACGCTGTGGGGCTGTCACGCGGTCCTGCCGATCATGCTGGGCCAGGGCGGCGGCACGATCGTCAACGTGTCGTCCAACGCGACGCGCGGCATCCGGCGCGTTCCCTATTCGGCGGCGAAGGGCGGGATCAACGCCCTCACCCAGGCCCTCGCAATGGAATATGGCGCGGCGGGCATCCGCGTCGTCGCGACCGCGCCCGGCGGCACGCAGGCACCGCCGCGCATCGTGCCACGCAACCCGAATGGCGACGACACCCGCGAACAGGCCTGGATGGCCGAGGCGGTGGAGCAGGTCACCAGCTCCACCTTCCTGGGGCGCTATGCCACGCTGGACGAGCAGATCGCGCCGATCCTCTTCCTGGCCTCGGACGAGGCTTCCTACATCACCGGCTCGGTCCTGCCCGTGGCCGGTGGCGATCTGGGCTGACTGGAGCGATATGAAGAGCAAGATTTATCCCTCGCCCGCCGCGGCGCTCGACGGGCTGTTGTTCGATGGCATGACGATCATGTCGGGCGGCTTCGGCCTGTCAGGCAATCCCGAAAGCCTGATCCCGGAAATCCGCGCGAGCGGGGTGAAGGGGCTGACCGTCATTTCCAACAATGCGGGGGCGGACGGCTTCGGCCTTTGGATGCTGCTGGAAAGCCGTCAGGTCGCCAAGATGATCTCTAGCTATGTCGGCGAGAACAAGCTGTTCGAGCAGCAATATCTGTCGGGCGAGCTGGAGCTTGAGCTCAACCCGCAAGGCACGCTCGCCGAGCGCATCCGCGCAGGCGGCGCGGGCATCCCGGCCTTCTATACGAAGACCGGCGTCGGCACCGTCGTCGCCGAGGGCAAGCCGGTCGAGACGTTCGAGGGACAGGAGTATGTCCGCGAAACCTGGCTGCGCGCCGATCTATCGATCATCAAGGCGTGGAAGGCCGATCCGGCGGGCAATTTGATGTTCCGCAAGACCGCGCGCAACTTCAACCCGAACATGGCGACCGCCGGCAAGGTGACGGTGGTCGAGGTGGAGGAGATCGTCGAGGCGGGCACGCTCGACCCCGACGCCATCCACACGCCGGGCATCTATATCGATCGCATCGTGCTGAGCACGATCAACGAGAAGCGTATCGAAAAACTGACGACCCGCGCGCGGGAGGAAGTCGCATGAGCTGGACCCGTGACGAGATGGCGGCGCGCGCCGCCCGCGAACTTCAGGACGGTTTCTACGTCAACCTCGGCATCGGCATCCCGACGCTGGTGGCCAACCATGTCCCCGCCGGGATCGACGTGACGCTGCAGTCCGAAAACGGGCTGCTGGGCATCGGCCCCTTTCCCTATGAGGGCGAGGCCGACCCGGACCTGATCAACGCGGGCAAGCAGACGGTCACGACGCTGCCGACCTCCAGCTTCTTCTCCAGCGCGGACAGCTTCGCGATGATCCGCGGCGGCCATATCGACATGGCGGTGCTGGGCGCGATGGAGATCTCGGCGGGCGGCGACATCGCCAACTGGACCATCCCGGGCAAGATGGTGAAGGGCATGGGCGGCGCGATGGACCTGGTCGCGGGCGTCCAGCGCATCGTCGTCGTGATGGACCATGCCAGCAAGACCGGCAGCCCGAAGATCCTGCCCGACTGCACCCTGCCGCTGACCGGCAAGGCCTGTGTCGACCTGATCGTCACCGATTTGTGCGTCATGGCCTGCGACAAGCCGGGGCTGCGGCTGGTCGAACTGGCCCCCGGCGTCACGCTGGACGAGGTCCGGGCGAAGACCGGGGCACCATTCGCGGCGGATATGCTGGAAGGCGTCGTCTGATGCCGTTCGTCGCATCCAATGGGGCCGACATCTATTGGAAGGTCGAGGGCGAAACCGACCGGCCGCGCCTCGTGCTGCTCAATTCGATCGGCACCGACATGGACCTGTGGAGCCCGGTCCTGCAGCTGCTGCGCGAACACGCCACGCTGCTGAGGATCGACACCCGTGGGCATGGCGCGTCGGACGCGCCGCCGGGCGACTATAGCTTGGCCTGGCTGGCCCGTGACGTCGCGGCGGTGATGGACGCGGCCGGATGGGACAAGGCCCAGGTCGCTGGCGTGTCGCTGGGCGGCATGATCGCGATGCAGATGGCGCTGGACATGCCGAAGCGGGTGACGGGCCTGATACCGATCTGCACCTCCGCCACGATGGACCGTGCCGCATGGACCACGCGCGTCGATACGGTGCGCCGCGACGGCATGGCGGGGATCGCCGATCTGGCCATGTCGCGGTTCCTCTCCCCCGCCTTCATCGCCGAGCGACCCGGCCATGCGGCGACGATCCGTCGCGCGCTGCTCACCATGCAGGCCGAGGGCTATGCCGGATGTGCCGCCGCGATCCGCGACATGGCCCTGGCCGATCGGTTGGGTGGGATCGCCTGTCCGACCCTGGTGATCTCGGGCGAGCGCGACAGCTCGACGCCCTATGTCGGCCATGGCGAGCATCTGGTCTCGGCCATTCCCGGCGCGCGGCATATCGCCCTTCCCGCCGCCCATCTCGCGCCGCTCGAAGCGCCCGATGCACTGGCCGACGCTATCCTGAACCATCGGAGTTGACCTCATGACCGCCGCTTTCATCTGCGACGCCGTTCGGACCCCGATCGGGCGGCTGAACGGCGCGCTGGCCGATATCCGCGCCGACGACCTCGCCGCCGTGCCGATCCGCGCCTTGGTCGAGCGTAACCCGGGCGTCGACTGGAGCGCGGTCGACGACAGCATACTCGGCTGCGCCAACCAGGCGGGCGAGGACAATCGCAACGTTGCGCGCATGGCCGTATTGCTGGCGGGACTGCCCGAGGCGGTGCCCGGAACGACGGTCAACCGACTGTGCGGATCGGGCCTCAACGCGGTCGGCTGCGCGGCGCAGGCGATCCGCTCGGGCGATGCCGAGCTGATCATCGCGGGCGGTGTCGAGAGCATGACCCGCGCGCCCTATGTCATGGGCAAGGCCGCCTCCGCCTTCGACCGCGCACAGAAGATCGAGGACACCACGCTCGGCTGGCGTTTCGTCAACCCGGCGATGAAGGCGGCCTATGGTGTCGACACGATGCCGCAGACCGGCGAGAATGTCGCCGATCAATGGCGCATCTCGCGCGAGGATCAGGACCGGTTCGCGCTGGCCAGCCAGGAAAAGGCCGCCGCCGCCATCGCCAGCGGCCGGATGGCGGCCGAGATCGTCCCCGTCACCATCCCCCAGAAAAAGGGCGAGCCGCGCATCGTCACGCAGGACGAGCATCCGCGCGCGACCAGCCTTGAGGTGCTCGCCAAGCTGAAACCCGTCGTCCGCGCCGACGGCACCGTGACGGCGGGCAACGCCTCCGGACTGAACGACGGGGCGGCCGCGATGATCGTCGCGTCCGAAGCGGCGGCGGGGCGATACGGCTTGACGCCCCGCGCACGCATTCTGGGCATGGCCGCCGCCGGGATCGCGCCGCGCATCATGGGCGCCGGTCCCATCGAAGCGGCGCGCAAGCTGTGCCGCCTGACCGGCGTGGCGATCGACGATCTCGATGTGATCGAACTCAACGAAGCCTTTGCCAGCCAGGCGATCGCAACCCTGCGCGACCTGGGGCTGGCGCAGGACGACCCCCGCGTGAACCGCAACGGCGGGGCTATCGCACTGGGGCATCCGCTGGGCATGTCGGGCGCGCGGATCGTCATGACCGCCGTCGAGGAACTGCACAGGACGCAAGGGCGCTATGCGCTGGCCTTCATGTGCATCGGCGTGGGTCAGGGCATTGCCCTGATGATCGAGCGGGTCTGACGCCCGGGACGGGCGGGGGCAGGCGTCCCCCGCCCGCTTTGCCATCAGGCGGGCAGCCGCAGAATGGGCTTGATCGTCACGCCGCTCTCGCTGTCGGCGACCGCCTGATTGATATCGGCGAAATCATAGAATTTCACCAGCCGGTCGAAGGGGAAGCGCCCCTGGGCGTGGAGCGCGATCAGCTCGGGGATGAAGACCTGCGGCACGACATCGCCCTCCACGATGCCCATGATGCGCTTGCCCGGCACCATGACCATGTTCACGTCGAAGCTCGCTTCGGTGCCCAGCTTGGGCGCGCCGACGATGCCGCAGGTCCCCATGATGGTCAGCGCGTCGATCGCCTGGCGCAGCACCTCTGGCCGACCGCTGCTCTCCAGCGTGAAGTCCGCGCCGCCGCCAGTGATCTCGCGGATCGCTTCCACCGCATCGGTTTCGCGGCTATTGACGACATGCGTGGCGCCCAGTTCCTTCGCGAGGTCGAGTCGGCTGGTCGTCACGTCGACCGCGATGATCGTGGTCGCGCCCGCGACGCGCGCCGCCATGATCGCGCTGAGGCCCACCGCGCCCGAGCCGAACGCGGCGAAGCTCGCCCCCGACGGCACTTCCAGCGCGCGCAGCACGGCCCCTGCCCCGGTCTGGATACCGCAGCCGAGCGGCCCGAGCAGTTCCAGCGGCGCGTCCTTCGCGACCTTCACGATGTTGCGCTCGTGTGCCATCGCGAAACTGCCAAAGGAGGACTGGCCGAAGAAGTGATCGTGCAGCGCCCCGCCATGGGCATCGCACGTGGCCGTCGAGCCGTCCTTGCGGCCACCGCCGAAGTTCAGCGCGAAGAAGTCGCCGCAATGCGCCGGGTGCCCAGTCAGGCACGGACCGCAGACGCCGCAGGACGCGAAGCTGAGCACGACATGGTCGCCCGGCGCGACGGCGGTCACGCCCGGGCCCACCGCCTCGACCACGCCCGCGCCTTCATGGCCGAGGACGGCGGGCAGCGGCACCGGGTAATATTGGTCGCGCACGATGATGTCGGTGTGGCACACCCCCACCGCCACGATCCGCACGAGCACCTCGCCCCCTTGCGGTGACGCGATCTTCGCTTCCTCGATCGCAAAGGGGGCGCCCTGGTCGCGAACCACGGCGGTGGTGATGCTGCGCATCTCAGTCATTATCGTCTCCTGCATCATGATATGTGGTTGGGTGGGCGGTCAGAAGGGATAGGCGGGCGCGGCGCCCTTCACCGTCACCCACTGCCAATGGGTGAACTCCTCCCAATTGGCCGGGCCGCCGATCGCGGAGCCGTTACCGGAAGCGCCCACGCCGCCGAAGGGATTGACCACCTCGTCGTTCACCGTCTGATCGTTGATGTGGAGCAGGCCCGCGCGCAGCCGTTCGCCCAGCGCCATGGCCCGGCCGACATCCTTCGAGATCACCGCCGCCGACAGGCCGTATTCGGTGTCGTTGGCGAGCGCGACCGCCTCGTCGTCCGTGTCAAACGGCACCAGCACCGCGACCGGGCCGAAAATCTCCTCCTCGAACGCCGCCATGCCCGGCTTTACCCCTTCCAGCACGGTCGGGGCGAGGCATAGTCCCTCGGCCTTGCCGCCCGCCAGAAGGCGCGCACCGGCGGCGACGCTGCGTTCGACGATATCGACCGCATGGTCGAGTTGCGGCTGGCTGATCAGCGGGCCGATCGCGACCGTGCCCGACATCGGATCGCCCACCGGCAGCGCCTTCGCCTTCTCGGCCAGTCGGGTAGCAAAGGCGTCGAAGATCGCACGATGCACCAGAATGCGCCCGGCCGTCATGCAGATCTGCCCCTGATGCAGCCATGCCCCCCAGGCGGCGTTGCGCGTCGCGAGGTCGAGATCGGCATCGTCCAGAACGATCAGCGTGTTCTTGCCACCCAGTTCCAGCGAGACCTTCTTGAGGTGACGGCTCGCCGCCTCGCCGACCTTTCGGCCCGCCCCGGTCGAGCCGGTGAACTGGATCATCGCGACATTCGGGTCCGCGCACAGTGCCGCCCCCGCCTCGCCGCCGCCGGGCAGCACGGACAGCACGCCGGCGGGCAGACCCACCAGCTCGAACAGACGCGCGATCACCAGCCCGCCGCAGATCGCCGTGCGCGGGTCGGGCTTGAGCATCACCGCATTGCCGACCGCCAGCGCGGGCGCCACCGCGCGCATCGCCAGATAGAGCGGAAAGTTGAACGGCGCGATCACCCCGACCACGCCGAGCGGACGACGGCGCGCCAGGCTCAGCCGCCCCGGCTCGCTGGGCAGGACGAGCCCCTGCGCCTGATGCGGCATCGCCGCCGCCAGCTCGATCGCCTTGATCGTGATCGCCAGCTCGAACTCCGCCTTGGCGCGCACCGAGCCGCTTTCCCGCATGGTCCAGGTCACGATCTCCTCGGCATGCGCCCGCGCCAGCGCCGCCGCCTGCACGAAGACGCCCGCCCGGACATCCGCCGTCGCCGCGGCCCAGCCCTGCTGCGCGGCGCGGGCCGCCGTCGCCGTTTTGGTGACCGTGGCGGCATCGACCGAGGCGGCCCGTGCCAAAACCGCGCCAGTCGCCGGTTCGAGGACGTCATAGCCTTGGCCGCCCTCGATCCAGTGTCCGTCGAAGAACCGGCCGTCGAGATGCGCGGCGTCGAGCAGGGATGTCATTTCGCTCTCCATCATGATCGTTGAGATGTGGGACGGCGCGGTGCTGAGTGGCTCTGCGTTCAGTCGTCCATTAGGGCGTGGGTGCGGTCGGACACGGGCCGATGACGCTCCGAGCCAAAGAAAACCCGCATCGGGCCTGCCGAGAAGGGATGTGAGACAGCAGGTCCTTGGGATCGCCCCAGGCGCCGCTTGGACCGGAATCGATCCTGCCCGACGCTCCTGAAAAGGTCAGCATGCCGAACACCATCGAGTGGCATGATACCCATCATACGCTTCCTCTCCACAGGATATCGCATTCGGTCGTTGCGACTGGTCCGCAGCTCTCGCCGTTGTGGTGGCAAGCATGTCGGGGACGGCGCGGTCCGTCCAACACCAACTTCATATCCGAACGATACCCGCAGGGTTATCGAGCATACGCCGCCCTGCCCTACAGGCCGCTCGTCAAGATCGCCCCGTCCTCGTAAACCTGCCGTTTACGTTATGCCGGTACGGCCGCCGGATGAACTGCCGACTTCCGTCTTGTGGTTTGCCCCGACTGCGGTGGCCATCACGTTCCACGGAGTCAGGTGTCCTGGCCGGACTCACCGCCAATCGACGCGGCAATGTCATGACTTTGTGGGCATTTTTCCTCATTCCACTCGTCGCGCTCATCGGGTCGGCCATTGATCTCGGCACCGAATATGTGACGCGCAAGCAGATGCAGATCGCGTGCGACGCGGCGGTTCTGGCGGGTCGACGCGCGATGACCGACGGCACCGTCGACGACGGCGTGAGGGCCGAGGCCACCAAATTCTTCAATTTCAACTTTCAACAGGGCATGTTCGGATCGAAGCCGTTCACCCCCTCTATCTCCAGCACCACGGACTCGAAGACGACCGTCGTCATCAATGCCGCCACCACGGTTCCGACGTCGCTGATGCGGATATTCGGATTTGTCGAGCTGCCGGTGAGCGTCAGTTGCAATGCGTCCCAGGATTTCGTGAACACCGACATCGTCTTCGTGCTGGATACGACCGGCTCGATGCGGGACAAGGCGACGTCCAGCGACTCCCAGACCAAGATCGAAGCGCTGCGTTCGGCCGTGCTGGCGCTGTACGATCAACTGGAACCGATTCAGAAGCAACTGACCGCATCGGGCATGCGCCTTCGCTACGGCGTCGTTCCCTACGCCAGCGCCGTCAACATCGGTGCAGCGATCCGTGCCGCCAATCCCAATTACATGCTGTCCGGCCCCTGGACTTATCAATCCCGGCAGGTCGTGAGGGAGTATATGAGCTCCAGAAGTTGCTCATACTGGTATGGCAGCTATGATTCCGGACGCGGTATCTGCACCTATTTCAACTATCTTCCCCGTAGTTTCGACACCTCGCGATATGTGTCCGGGGCGAGCGTCGATGTGGCGGACCTGGTCGGCACCGCCGATGACAGAGGCATTACGCCGGTTCAAAACACGCCCAGGAAAGTGACCTGGGCAGGGTGCGTCGAAGAACGACAGACCGTGCGGATGGGCCCGAACGATACGGCCATTCCGGTCGGCGCGACGGATCTCAACATCGATCTGATACCGAACAATACGGAAACCAAATGGAAACCCTATTGGCCCGAGGTTGAGTACACGAGTTATCCGGCGCGAGCGTACAGCAACGACCCCTTCAAGCCACAATTTGCGTGTCCGTCTCCAGCCGCATCGATGCAGGGGTGGACCAGGGACGACCTGAACAAGTATCTCAACACCCTTAATCCCGATGGCGGCACCTATCATGACAATGGAATGATGTGGGGCGCCCGCTGGGCATCGTCCGGGGGCATTTTCGGTAGCAACAACCCGGAAACGTACAACATGATGCCCGTCAAGAAATACATCATCTTCATGACGGACGGGCTGTTCGACACCGGATACGCAAGCCTCTATTCGTCCTACGGCGTGGAAAGACTCGACGCACGGGTCACGCCCGGCGGACAATATTCGGATCAGAACGACCAGCTTGACCGCCACAAGCAGCGCTTCAACCTGCTGTGCTCGCGCGCCAAGTCCATGGGATATTCGATCTGGGTGATCGGCTTCGCCACCACGCTCGACTCGTCGCTGACCAACTGCGCGAGCACGCCCAGCCAAGCCTCCACCTCGTCGAACCAAGCAGAATTGATGGCGCGCTTTATCGAAATCGGCAAGAATATCGGCGCGTTGAGACTGACCCAATGAGACAGAGCTATAAGGACGCGCTTCGCCGCATCGGTGGCGACCGTCGCGGCGCCACGGTGGTGGAGTTCGCCCTGATCGCGCTCCCCGCCATCGCGATCATGGGCGGCCTGTTCGACCTGGGCTATCGCCAATATGTCGCCACACAGGTGCAGGATGCCCTGGATCGCGCAGCCCGGCGGGTCACGATCGGGACGGGCACGACGGCGGCGCAATTGACGGCCATGGTCGGCGACAGCGTCAAGGCAATCTCTCGGGACGCCGACGTCGTCGTCGTGCCCACCAGCTATGGCAAATTCCAGCAGGTCGCCAAGCCCGAGCCGATCACCACCGACACGCCGCCGCTAGGGCAGTACAACGCCGGGGACTGTTTTCGTGATATCAACGGAAATGGCGTCTGGGACGCCGATGGCGCACGTGCGGGCACCGGCGGTTCGGATGACGTCGTTCTCTACACCGCGACCGTGACCTATCCCGAGATCATTCCCATGAGCCGGTTGATGGGATGGAGCCCGGTAACGACATTGACCGCGACCACGATGTTGAAGAACCAGCCCTATGCCTCGCAGGCGGAGCCGGTGATCCAATGCGGATGAAACGCCTTGTGGAGCGGTTTGCCGGTGTGGCGGGCGATGGCCGCGGCGTTGCGATGATCGAGTTCGCGCTCGCCGCGCCCATAATCCTGCTCCTGGGTCTGGGCGGGGTGGAGGTCGGCAATTACGTGCTGGCCAATTTGCGCGTTTCGCAGATCGCGATGGCGGTGGCGGATAATGCGGGTCGGATTCGGACCACGATGGACGAGGCCGATGTCACGGAGATCATGATCGGCGCCATGAAGATGGGAGAGCCGCTCTCTTTTGCGGCCAAGGGTCGGATCATTCTGTCCGATCTCGAACAACGCACCACGACCACGGGCTCGGGGGGCCAAGGCCCGGTATCCGCCGGCAACCCCAATGGCTATCGTCAATGGTTCCGCTGGCAGCGCTGCGCCGGCGCCCTGGCGGCTTCGTCCTCGCTCGGCGTGCCCAGGAACGAGGGCGGTGGCCCGATCACCAATCTGGACGACACCACGAACGCCGATCATGGCGCGGTCGAAAACGTTTCGACCATGGACGGCGTGGGCACGCCGGGGAAACAGATTGCCGCCACGGGCGGTACGGCGGTGATGGTGGTCGAGGTCATCTATGACTATCAGCCCATCGCCCCGGTCAGCTTGGTCACTGCCGCACTCGGCAACCTGACGATCAGGCGCGTCCTGGCCTTCAATGTCCGCGAACGGACCAGCTATTCGCTGCGGAACGACGGAAGTCTGACGGGAACCAAACGCGCCGATTGCCAGATTTATGGCGCGGCGGTTCCGACCGTGTGAGCCGGTTAGGCATCGGTAAGATCTGACCGACCGTGGAACAACTTGCACCACGGAAGGCAGCCCTGAATGTCGATGTCCTTATGCCGCGTGCGAAGTGGATTCCGGGAGCGCGACACTCTCGTTGGGCTGCATCAACCCAGGCCTCCCCAACAGATATCCCTGGGCTTCGTTACACCCTTCCGCTCGCAGGAATTCGAGCTGCGAACGCGTCTCCACGCCCTCGGCAAGGACGGGGATCGACAGGCTTTCGCCCAGTGCAAGCACCGCCCGGATGATCGCGGCCGACTGCGGCGCCACGTCCAGTTCGGTCATGAACGAGCGATCGAGTTTGATTTTGTCGAACGGAAACGATCGTAGCGTCGAGAGCGATGAGTAGCCGGTTCCAAAATCGTCCATGGCGATCGACACGCCCAGCGACTTTAGCTGACGCAACACATGCGTCGTGCGCTCGGGGTCCGTAATCATCGCGGATTCCGTGATTTCCAGTTCCAGTCGGGCGGGGGCCATGCCGGTTTCGATCAGAATCTGATGGACGAGCCGAGGCAGATCGACATGACCAAGCTGGACGGGAGAGAGGTTCACCGCAATTTTCCACGGCATCGGCCAAGTCGCCGCTTCCTGGCAGGCCCGTCGCAGGACCCACTCGCCAATCGGCATGATCAAGCCGGTCTGTTCGGCAATCGTGATGAACTCAAACGGCGAAACATTCGTGCCATCGGGCTTCGTCCAGCGCAGCAGCGCTTCGTAACCGGTGATCTCGCCCGTCTCGACCGATGCCTGCACCTGCCAGTGGATAGCAAACTGATCATGATCCAGTGCGTCGCGCAGTTCGGTCGCGATCCGACGACGGGCGCGGACCGTTTGATCCATTTCCTCTTCATAAAAGCAAAAGTCGGTCGTGATGCTGGATTTCGCGCGGTACATGGCAAGATCGGCGTTGTTAATCAGCGCCGAAATCTCATCGGCATCCTGCGGCCACAGCGCGACACCCACACTCATGCCGCAGCTCAGCGTCGAGTGGTCATAAGCGACCGGCGTCGTAATCGCGCACCGCAGTCGATCGATCAGGTCGATCGCATCGTCGTGATCCTGGATGCCGATCAAAGCGACGAATTCGTCCCCGCCCAGGCGCGCCAGAAACTCGCCGGGCTGTGCCAGTTCCTTCATCCGCATGCCGATGGTCGACAGTAAATGATCGCCGGCGGCATGGCCATGCGTGTCGTTGACCTCCTTGAAGCGGTCGAGGTCGATCGACAGCAATGCCAGGCGGCGCCCAGGTTCGTCTGGCGCCGCCTGGCGATGGGACCATTCCAGGAAAGACGTCCGGTTGGGCAGTCCTGTCAGACTGTCATTTCGTGCCAAATGCGCGATGCGTCGCTCCTGCGCCAGCCGCTGACGCACGTCACGAAGAGCATAGATCATGTACGACTTTTTGTCGTCGGTATCGACGCGAAGCGCGACCTCCACGGGCATGGGGGAGCCGTCGGCCACCTCCAGACTACGCTGCGCGAGGGTACCGGGCTCGACCGATCCAATGTCCGAAACCCAGCGTTGCAGGGACTGGCCCACCACACCCTCGTCGATGCCCAAAAGCTGCGTAAATGCGCCGTTCGCCGCGACGATCACGCCATTGCTTTCGATGATCATCGCATCGACGCTGCCCTCCATCACCTGGGCCATGCGGCGGCGCCAGGCGACATTGGCAGACACGTCCAGGACATAGGTGGCAAAACCAGTGCCGAGCACGAGCATGCCGACTGCCGCGACTGCGCACGCCATGATGATCGTCGCGCTCTGGCTGTCGGTCTGGCCATGTTCCGCCGCGGTGGGAAAAACGGCCAGAGCCGCCATGCCTGTGAAATGAAGCAGGACGATGCTCGTCATCACGAGCGCGGTTGCAGGCCATGGGCTGCCCCGCTGGCCAGTCGACAGAGCGCGGGTGAAGGCCAGCGCGCCGAAGACAAGGGCAAACACAATCGACGCTGCCACATAGGCGGGCGACCATTCGACCAACCCTTTGGCCGCAAAAGCCATCATGCCGGTATAGTGCATGGCGGTGACCGCCAAGCCGAACAACAATCCTCCCGCCAGCGGCGCGAATGGCTGACGACGGACCGCAATGGTCAGGGCGATGGAACTGCCGATCATGGCAATGACGAGCGAAAGGGCGGTCAGCAGCGGGTCATAGGCGACTGCCACGCCCGGCTGATACGCCATCATCGCAATGAAATGCGTGCACCAGATCGTCGCGCCGGTCGATACGCCCCCCATGAAACCCCAGGCCAGATGCGTACCGGGGTCTGCGGTACGCAGCCGCTGAAGCAGCCTTACCGTGATCGCAGAGCCCGTCAGGCAGAATAGCGCGGCAAGCGCCACCAGTCGCAGATCATGATTTTCCGTAAGGCAAGTTAGAAAGCGCATCGGTCCTCCAGACCGGGCGACCTATATACATATGTTAAACCACTGTCTAAACTGGACAGTTAAAAGAGGTGGTTAACGGAATTTCAGTTTCGCTGCACCTGAATTTCAGAGCCTATAACCGGGTTAAACAGTCCTCAGCGGCACGCTTTCCGCCGCCGATCCGCACGTCACGCCACCTTCTCGGCAGGAACTTGGTGCAGCGTACCCATCTCCACCAATGGGATGAGCGGGCGACCGATATGGTAACCTTGCGCGGCGTCGCAGCCGATTTGTCGACACAAGTCGAGCTGTTCGGAGGTTTCGACGCCCTCGGCATGGGTGATGACGCCCAGCTCGCCGCCCAGCGCCACCGTCGCCCGCAGCACCGCCATCGACCGCGGATCACTCGCCGCACGCAGCACGAAGCTGCGATCGATCTTGATCCGGTCGAAACACAGGTCGCGAAGATGCGAGAGCGATGACTGCCCGGTGCCGAAGTCATCCAGGGCGACCTTGAAGCCCAGCTTGCGGATACGCTCCAACCGGCCTGCGACCGTTACCGGGTCCTGGATCAGCGCCGTTTCGGTAATTTCGATCTCCAGCCGCTCAGGCGCCAGGCCATTGACCAGGACAGCCTGGGCGAGATGGTCGAGCAACGCGTCCGATGCCAGCTGTGCGGCCGACACGTTGACCGCCACATACAGATGCGGCGACCAATCCACCATGTGTCGACATGCCTCGGCGATCACCCACCGTCCGATCTCCTCGATCAGACCCGCCTCCTCGGCGATGGGAATGAAGACGTCGGGCGCGATCCAGCCGCGGACGGGATGCTGCCAGCGCAGCAGCGCCTCGTAACCGCAGGTCACGCCGGACGCGAGGTCGGAGATCGGCTGGAACGCCAGGTGGAAGCCGCCGTCCCTCACCGCGTCACGAAGGCCTTCGACGATCTCCTGCCGCTGGAGAAGCGCCTCGGTCATACCATGCTCGTACCGATGGGCACGGCGGCGACCCGCCCGCTTGGCATCATAGAGCGCCAGGTCGGCGCGTCGCATAAGCTCCTCGCCCGTCAGCCCCGCCACCCATTCGGCCACGCCGATGCTGCACCCGGGAAGCAGGCGATAGCCGTCGATGGTGACGGCTTCCGTCATCCGGGTCACGACCGTCTGGGCAAAGGCGGTGGCCTGATCGATCGGCAAGGCCATCACGATCGCCATTTCGTCGCCGCCCATGCGAGCGACGAAGCTGTCCGGCCCGACCAACCCACGAAGGATGTCCGCGCAATGGACCAGCAGCTTGTCGCCGATGCCGTGGCCGAACGTGTCGTTGACCTGCTTGAACTCGTCGAGATCGATGAGCAGCAGGCTGAACGTCTCCGCCCTGCCGATCATGGCCGACTTGTGCTCCTGAAGCGCCCGGCGATTGCCGAGGTCGGTCAGGGCATCGTGATGGGCATGATGGCTCAGCTTCCGGCTGGCCTGCCGCTCGGCCGTCACGTCGTTGAAGGTCAGGACGACCCCCTGCTCGATCACCGGGCGGCACTGCATGACATAGGTGCGGCCGTCCTCCATTTCGCACTCGCGGTCGAACGACCCACCAGTGTAAACCCAGGATTTCATGGCCTGGCCGACAAGGGCGCGCTTGTCGGGATGCCAGTTCCGGTATCGCGCAATGGTGTCCAGAAACGTGTCGATCGTCACGCCGGTCCGGAGCGCTTCCGGCGGCGTATCGAATTGGGCCAGGAAGCGCCTGTTATATTGGCGAAGCCGCCCCGCCTTGTCGATGAAGACCAGGCCGTCCGACATGCTCTCGATCACCGCCTTAAGCGTCTGTGCCTCGCGTTCACGTCGCAACCGTGCCTGGGAGGCGGACAGGACGCCGCCCAGGCAGGCGATCGAGACGGCAAAGGCGGTGCAGGCCGCGACCAGGCCGGGCGACATGGCGCTGCCGTGAACGACAGCCAGCCGCGCGGTCACGATGTCCCCGGCCAGGCTGATGAAATGGACGGCGCACACCGCGCCCACAAAGGACATGCCGGTGGCCAGCCGCGGAAAGAGGGGCGCGCGACGGACTTGCCAGCCGACAAGGATCGCCGTCCCGACCAGCCCGCCGATCAGGTTCGTTGCAACGGAGAATTCGTGACCGCAATCGACCAGCGCCGACAGGCCGACGGCATGCATGCACCAGATGCCGAAACCGGCCGTCACGGCCAGAGCGACCTGCCTGCTCTGCTGCTCCACCCTGGCAAGCGCGGCGATGGGAAGCCCAACCAGCAGCACGCCCACCGCCGCAGAGATCGCCGTGCGGTACGGTGCATAGGTCAGGATCAAGTCCGGGCGATAGGCGGTCATCGCACTGAAATGAGTCGACCACACGCCCAGTCCTGCGGCCAGCGCCAGCCCTCCGTCGCGCCAGCCGATCGGGCCGGTGCGGGTATGGCGCACCTCTGCGGTCAACAGCGCGACCAGCCAGCCGGAGGTCAGGCAGATGCCGATGGAAACCGCCAGAAGGTACGGAGAATAGGGCAGCAGGGAGAAGATCAAGGGGAGCCGATCGCAGCTGGGAGATTGGCGGCGGCTATCCCACCTCCTTATTAACAATCTATTTTAATGAGGCGCTTTATGAGCCTTGGTCCTACCGATGATCGCGCCTGGACGCGGCGAACAAGGCTGTAGCAACACTGGCAGCCGAACGGGGCTCGCCATCGCTCAGCAATATTTTGTTACTTTTCCGGCCGCTCCGCGTTTTGACGACCCAACCCTTCGAGATCCCGACACCGCATGCCCCAGACCGCCGACCGTTCATCCATTCTCGAAGCCAAGCGCAATTTGAAGATGGCGCGATCCGTTCACGCCTATGTTCGCGGCAATACCGCCAAATTCTATGAGTGGCTCGCAGGGTCGGAAGTGGCGCGGCGAGTGCCCGAAGGACCTCCCGTCTGGATTTGCGGCGATTGCCATCTCGGCAATCTGGGGCCGGTCGCCAATGGCGACGGCTCGGTCGACATCCAGATTCGCGACCTCGACCAAGCGGTAATCGGCAATCCGGCGCATGACCTGATCCGGCTGAGCCTATCGCTGGCCACGGCCGCCCGTGGCTCCGACCTGCCGGGCGTGGTCACGATGCGTATGATGGAGGAAATGGTGGATGGCTATGCAACCGCCATGCGCGATCCGGTGGACGGCGATCCCGGCGTGGAGTCGGATATCGTGCGCAGCGTCGAGCGCGAGGCGCTGGGTCGCCGCTGGCGTCATCTGGCCAAGGAGCGGCTGGATGCGGTCGAGCCCCGCATTCCGCTGGGCAAGAAATTCTGGGAACTGACCCCGGAAGAACGCGACGCGCTGCATACCCTGTTCGCCGACGAACGCGTCGGCGCGATGGTCCTGTCGCTGAAGGGCAAGCCGCAGGACCGCGACGTCCGGCTGGTCGATGCGGCCTATTGGATGAAGGGATGCAGTTCGCTGGGCCTGCTGCGTTATGCCGTGATCGTGGCGCTGAAGACGCGCAAGGGCAACTGGTCCTATGCGCTGGTCGACCTGAAGGAAGCAACTGCCCCCATCGCGCCCGCCGCGCCGGGCGCGGACATGCCGCAGGACGATGCCGAGCGGGTCGTGACCGCCGCGCGCCACCTGTCGCCCTATTTGGGATCGCGCATGATGCCGGTCACCATGCTGGGCCGTTCGCTCTTCATCCGCGAGCTGACCCCGCAAGATCTGAAACTGGAGGTCGACCAGTTCAGCCGGGGCGAAGCGATCCGCGCCGCCCGCCACCTGGCCTTCGTCGTCGGCACCGCCCATGCGCGTCAGATGGACAAGGCCACACGCGCCCGATGGCTGGCGCTGCTCGACGCGGATCGGCGCGGTACACTCGATACGCCGTCCTGGCTGTGGGAAAGCGTCGTGTCGCTCTCGGGGCGGCATGAGGCAGGCTATCTCGACCATTGCCGACGCTACGCGCTGGCGGCGTGACGGGGAACGTCCGCCCATCCTTTTGACGGCGATCAAAGGCTTGGTGACGGCGCCGGGGCAGACCGTGTCGCATGTGGCCCTATCACCCCGCTCTGCTCGCCCGGCCCGTGCCGCGCTATACCAGCTATCCCACCGCCGCCGAGTTCGGCGATCAGGTAGCGCATGGCGATATGGTAACTGCGATCGAAGCGGTCGGGGCCGATACTCCCGTCTCGCTCTATCTGCACATCCCCTATTGTCACGAGATTTGCTGGTATTGCGGGTGCAACACCGGCGCGGCGAACCGGACGGCGCGGCTCGATTCCTATCTGGCGCGGCTCCATGCCGAGATCGACCTGTTCGCCCGGCACCTGGCGGGGCGGGGACGGATCCGCCGGATCGCCTTTGGCGGCGGCAGCCCCAATGCCATCGCGCCCACCGCCTTTGTAGCGCTCGTGGCGCATCTCCGCACCGCCTTCTTGTGCGACGATGCCGTCCTGTCGCTGGAGCTCGACCCGCGCGGCTTCGATGCGGACTGGGCGGCAGTCATCGGCGAGGTCGGGGTGGAGCGGGTCAGCCTGGGCGTCCAGACCTTCGATCCCGGCCTGCAAGCCGCGATCGGCCGCGTCCAGCCGCAGGAGCAGGTGGTCCGCTCCGTCGAGTTGTTGCGCGCCGCCGGGGTCGCCTCGATCAATTTCGACCTGATGTACGGCCTGCCGAGGCAGGATGCGGGCCGGTTGGAGCGGACGCTGGAGCAGACGCTCGCGCTTGCACCGGAGCGGCTGGCGGTGTTCGGCTATGCGCATGTCCCGCACCTGATCCCGCGCCAGCGCCGGATCGACGCCGCATCGCTGCCAGGGGCCGCCGAGCGCTTTGCCCAGGCGGCCTTGGCCCATGACTGGCTGACGGCGGCGGGCTATCGCCCGGTCGGCTTCGATCACTTCGCCAGGCCGGACGATCCGCTGGCGCAGGCGGCCGCGAAGGGTGAGCTGCGGCGCAATTTCCAGGGCTTTACCGACGACCCCGCTGAAATCCTGCTCGGCCTGGGCGCCAGCGCGATCAGCGCCTTTCCCGACCGGCTGCTCCAGAACGCCAAGAAGGCGGGCGAATGGCATGAGTCGATCCGCGCCGGTCGGTTCGCGACCGAACGCGGGCTCCACCGCGATCTCCTCGACCAGCAAAGGGGCGATCTGATCGCGGACATCCTGTGTCGTGGCGTCGCCGAGATCGGCAACCTGCCCGGGCGGGAGCTGATCCGCGAGCGGCTCGATCGGTTCGAGCAGGTCGGGCTGATCGCATGGCAGGACTGGCAGTTGCGGCTGGCCGACGACGCGCTGCCCTATGCCCGCAGCATCGCCGCCATGTTCGACGCGTGGCGAAGCGAGGACGAGCAACGGTTCAGCCAGGCCGTCTGACCCGGCTCAGGCGGCGCAGCGTCGGAGCCCGGTCGTCACCGGGTGATGCCGGTCGCACAAGGCGGACAAGGCCGGACGATGGCTGACCAGGATCAGCCCCTGCCCGGTGCGCCGCAACCGCGCATCCAGGCGGCGAGCGATCTCGGCCGCGACATCGGCGTCCAGCCCCTCACCCGGCTCGTCGAGGAGCAGCCAGGGCGCTTCTCCCAGATAGGCGCGCGACAGCGACAGCCGCCGCCGCTCGCCGCCCGACAGCCGGGCGCCGTCATCGCCCAGCCAGGTGTCGAGCCCTTGGGGCAAGGCCCGCACCACCCCATCGAGCGCGGCGTCACGCAGCGCGTCCCAGAGACGCTCCTCGGTCGCGTCGGGCATGGCCAGCCGGAGATTGTCGCACACCGTACCCGCCATCAACGCGGCATCCTGCGGTGCCCAGGCAAAGGTCGTGCGCAGAGTCTCGGGCCCCAGCGTCGCCGCGTCCCGGCCGTCGATCAGAACCCGCCCCGGCGACAGCGCGCGGAGGCCCAGCAGCCCCTCGACCAGGCTCGTCTTGCCAGACCCCGATGGCCCGGTCAGCGCAACCCGGCTACCCGGCGCGAACAGCTCGCCATCGATGACCAGCATCGCCGCACCGCGCGCCTCGATCACGGGCCGGGCCGCCTCCGCCGCCGCGAACACCGCGTCGAGCCGTGCCTCGGCCTCGCAGAGGCGGCCCGTCTCGGTCATGGAGCGCAGCATCGGCGCGATCGCATCGACCGTCATGGCAGCCGCCAGCGCGGCGAGCGCCGCGACGGGAGCCCCCGCCCCCGCCGACAGGACCAGAGCGGACGCCGCCGCCAGCGCGACGCCGATCGCGTGCAGCCCCTCGAACCGGGCGGCGACCGCCACCGCCTGTGCCTGCGCGTCGGCCAGACGGTCGCCCGCCGCTGCGATCCGCGCGACCGCCCAATCCTCCTGGCCGAAGCAGCGCAACTCCGCCGCCGCCCCGCCGCACATCGCCACCTCTTCGCGCAGCACCCCCATCGCCTGCTGAACCGCGCGGCCGGGCTGCTCCAGTCGCGTGGCCCAGAGCCGGCCCAGGCCCAGAGCACCCCCGGCACAGCCCAGGGTGGCGACCATGCTCCACCATCCGCCAAGCCAGGTCAGCGCCGCCCCCGACACCAGTGCGGCGACCATGCCCCATGGCCCCGACAGGCGGACGAAGCGCCATTCCACGGCATCGACATCGCCGATCAGCCGCGCCGTCGCCTCGCCCCGCCCCAGGCCGAGCGCCACCGAAGGCGGCGCAGCGGTGATCGCGCGGTAAAGGGCGGGACGCAGCCGGGCGAGCGCGCCGAACGCCGCGCCATGGCTCGCCAGCCGTTCGCCATAGCGCGCGCCAGTGCGCAGGATCGCCAGCAACCGGATCGCGGCGGAGGGCAGCATATAGTTGAACGCCTGCGCCGCCACGATCCCCGCTCCCCCGGCCAGCGCGGCGGCGGTCAGGAACCAGCCCGACAGCGCGAGCAGCATCACCGATGCAGCGGCGACCAGCGCGGCACACAGCCCCGCCCGGCGCAGGCGACGACGCTCCCGATGGCGTTCGGCGGCAATCAGATCGTGCAGCGTCATGCGGCGGCTCCCAGATGAACGATGCGCGTCGCGATGGCCGCGAGCGCAGGGCTGTGGGTGGCGATCAAGGTTGTCCGCCCCCGGGCGGCAACGGCGATGGTGGCGATCAGCGCCGCCTCGGCAGCGAGGTCGAGATGCGCGGTCGGCTCGTCGAGCAGCAGGAACGGCGCGGGCTTCAGCAGCGCACGGGCCAGCGCGATCCGCCGCCGCTCGCCACCCGACAAACCACTGCCGCGCGCATCGATCACCGCGTCCAGTCCGCCCGGCCGACGATTGAGCATCGGCATCAGCCTTGCGGACATTACCGCGCGCTGGAGCGCCACGTCATCGGCCTGCGGGTGCGCCAGCAGTAGGTTCTCGCGGATCGTACCCGCGATCAGCAGCGGATGCTGCCCCGCCCAGCTCGCCTGTCCCGCGAGCGATATCAGCGGTGCACCGCCAGCCTCGACGCTCCCGGCGGTCAGCGGTGCAAGACCGAGCAGCAGGTGCAGGACGCTGGTCTTGCCGCTGCCCGACGGGCCCAGCAAGGCCACCATCTCGCCGGGCTCGATCCGCAGCGACAGGTTCGACACGGCGGGGCCGTCGCTGCCCGGATAATGGATCGTCACATCGCGCAAATTCAGCGGCGCGGCCGCCGCGACGGGCCCGGCGCGCACCGGATCAGCGATGGGGATCAGCATGTCGGCCGCCGTCTCGGCCGCCTGCTTGTCGTGATAGGCGGCGGCCAGGCGACGCATCGGCGCGTAGAATTCGGGTGCCAGCGCCAGCACGAAGAAGGCACGGCCCAGCGTCAACGTCTCCGGCGCAGTGAACGGCAGCAAGCCGAGCAGCGAAAAGCCGCAATAGACCGCGACCAGCGCCACCGACAGCGCCGCAAAGAACTCCAGTGCGGCCGAGGACAGGAAGGCGACGCGCAGCACGCGCATCGTCCGGTCGGCCAGCTCCTGCGCCGCCGCACCGATCGCCCCGGTTTCCCGCGCCTCGGCCCGGAAGGCCAGCACGACCGGCAAGGCCCGCACCCGGTCGGCGAAGCGCGCCGACAGGCGGTGCAGCGCGACGAACTGACGCCGGGACTCGTCTGCCGCCGCGCCGCCCGCCAGGATCATCGCCGCGACGAAGGGCAGCAGCGTCGCCGCCAGGATCAGCGCGGCGACCCAGCTGGCACAAGCGGTCGCGGCCAGCACCAGCATCGGTGCGATGGCGGCGGCGCGGCGGGCGGGCAGGAAGCGGGCGACATAGCCGTCCAGCGCCTCGACCGCATCCACGGCTTGCGTCGCCAGCAACCCGCCATCGATCGGGGCACCGGCCGCACGGTGGAGCGTGGCGCCGACGACATGCCGTCGCTGCGCCCGCTTGACCTCGCCCGCCCGCGCCGCGCCGCGCCGCAGCGCCAGCGTCGCGAAGAGCGCGCGCAAGCCCCCCATAGCCAGGGCAAGCATCGCCCAGGGCCACACCGCTCCCTGCCCCGCCACCGCCGTCACGCCGCCCGCCAACCCCGCCGCGAAACCGGTGGCGGCCAGCGTATCGAGCAGCAACAAACCCGACGCGCCGTCCCGCCGCCCGGCGGCATCCTTCAACCAGCGATTGCGCGACCTGGCGGCCAGTGGAGCATGGGCGATCGTCGTCATGGCCCGACCCTCGCCCCGATCGGCCACCCCGTCTTTGACCATGGTCAATGTCGACGGGGGCCTGCGCGCCTAGCGAGTCGACACGCAAGGGGCCGGGGGGCGGCTCCTTCAATGGAGACATGCTATGGACCCCGGGGTCATCGACCTGTCGCGGCTGCAATTCGCGGCCACCGCGCTGTATCATTTCCTGTTCGTGCCGCTGACGCTGGGCTTGTCGATGATGCTGGTCATCATGGAATCGGTCTATGTCATGACCAATCGCCCGGAATGGCGCGTGACCACGCGCTTCTGGGGCAAGATCTTCGGCATCAACTTCGTGCTGGGCGTCGCCACCGGCCTGACCATGGAGTTCCAGTTCGGCACCAACTGGTCCTATTTCTCGCACTATGTCGGCGACATCTTCGGCGCGCCGCTGGCGATCGAGGGGCTGATGGCCTTCTTCCTGGAGGCGACGTTCGTCGGGCTGATGTTCTTCGGCTGGGACCGATTGTCGAAGCTGGGGCATCTGATCGTCACCTTCATGACGGCGCTGGGCACCAACCTGTCCGCGCTGTGGATTCTGGTCGCCAATGGCTGGATGCAAAACCCGGTGGGGGCGAGCTTCAACCCCGATACGATGCGCATGGAGGTCACCGATTTCGGCGCGGTGCTCTTCAATCCCGTCGCCCAGGCCAAGTTCGTCCACACGGTGAGCGCGGGCTATGTCTGCGCCTCGGTCGTGGTGCTGGGCGTGTCGGCCTTCTGGCTGCTGAAGGGGCGGTTCCTGCCCGTCGCGCGCCGGTCGATGACGGTGGCGGCGGCGTTCGGCCTCGCCTCGTCGCTGTCGGTCGTCGTGCTGGGCGACGAGAGCGGCTATGCGCTGACCGATAACCAGAAGATGAAGCTCGCCGCGATCGAAGCGGTCTGGCACACCGAGCCCGGCCCCTCGGGCCTCACCCTGTTCGGCCTGCCCGACACGGTCGCGCGCGAGACGCGCTACAAGGTCGAAATCCCCTGGGTGCTGGGCCTGATCGCGACGCGCAGCCTGGACGGCACGGTCGCGGGCATGTCCGAGCTGGTGCTGAAGGCGCAGGAGCGCATCGCCTCGGGCGTGATCGCCTATGACGCCGTGCAGCGGCTGAAGGCGAACCCGAACGACGTCGCCCAGCGCGCCCGGTTCGAGGCGCACAAGCGCGACCTGGGCTATGCCCTGCTGCTCAAGCGGCAGATGGCCGACCCGCGCGCCGCGACGGCGAAGCAGATCGAGGCGGCGGCATGGGACACGGTCCCCAATGTCGGCCTGCTCTTCTGGAGCTTCCGCATCATGGCCGCGATCGGCTTTGCCATGATCGCGCTGTTCGCCACCGCCTTCATCCTGTGTTCGCTCCGGATGCACATGGATGCGCGCTGGTTCCTCCGCCTCGCGGTGGCGGCGATCCCGCTGCCCTGGGTGGCGATCGAGCTCGGCTGGCTGGTCGCCGAACTGGGGCGACAACCCTGGGCGATCGAGGGTGTGCTGCCGACCTTCCTCGCGACCAGCTCGCTATCGCGCGGAGCGCTGTGGACCACGCTGGCCGGGTTTACCGCGCTCTACGGCCTGCTGGCGGTGATCGAGATTCGGCTGATCCTCGCCGCCATCGCGCATGGCCCGGAGGAGCGAGACGACCAGCCCGCGCCCGGACCGATCCCCGCCGCCATTCCCGTCACCGCCTGAAGGAGGCCAGGACATGTTCGACTATGAGATGTTGCGCCTGATATGGTGGGCGCTGCTGGGCGTGCTGCTGATCGGCTTTGCCCTGACCGACGGGTTCGACCTGGGGGTCGCCGCCCTCCTGCCCTTCGTCGCGAGGAGCGATGCCGAGCGGCGGATGGTCATCAATTCCATCGGGCCGACCTGGGAGGGAAACCAGGTCTGGTTCATCCTGGGCGGCGGCGCGATCTTTGCGGCCTGGCCGTTCGTCTATGCGGTCAGCTTTTCGGGCTTCTACCTCGCGATGTTCCTCGTGCTGGCCGCGCTGATCCTGCGGCCGGTGGGGTTCAAATATCGCTCGAAAAAGCCGGACGCCGCATGGCGCGCGCGCTGGGACTGGGCGCTGTTCGTCGGCGGGCTGGTTCCGGCCCTCGTCTTCGGCGTGGCGGTCGGCAATGTGATGATGGGTGCGCCGTTCCGCCTGGATGGCGACCTGCGCGCCTTTTACGACGGGACGCTGATCGAGTTGTTCACGCCCTTCACGTTGGCCTGCGGATTGCTGTCGGTCACGATGCTGGGGCTACATGGAGCGGCATGGCTGTCGATCAAGGTCGAGCATGGCCCCGTCCATGACCGCGCCCGCGCCTTCGGCACGGTCGCGGCTATCGCTTCCATTGCCTTGTTCGCGATCGGCTTCGCCTTCGTCGCGTGGGGCGATATCGGCTACCGGGTGGTCGGCACGGTCGATCCGTTCGGGCCATCCAACCCGCTGCGGATGACGGCGGAGCGGGCGGGCGGGGCCTGGCTGGACAATTATGCCGCCTATCCGTGGATGATGGCGCTGCCGGTGGTGGGCTTTGCGGGCGCGGTGCTGGCGTTGGCCGGTATCCGGGGGCGGCGCGAGGCGCTGGCCTTTGCCGGTTCGTCGCTGGCCGCGACGGGGATCATCGCCACCGTCGGCTGTTCGATGTTCCCCTTCATCCTGCCGTCCAGCATCGATGCGCATAGCAGCCTGACGGTGTGGAACGCCTCGTCCACGCAAAAGACGCTGGGCATCATGTTGTTCGTCACGGTCGTCTTCCTGCCGATCGTGCTGGCCTACACCGCCTGGGCCTACCGGGTGATGTTCGGCCGGGTGACCAGCGAAGCCGTCCGCACCAACCCCGACTTTTACTGAAGGAGCCCGATCATGTGGTATTTCTCCTGGGTCCTGGGCCTTGGCCTCGCGGTCGGCTTCGGCATCCTCAACGGCATCTGGCACGAATTCCACCTGCCGCGCGAAGACGACGTGTCGCCACGACACTGACAGATAGGACAATCGGTCCGACGACAGGGGATCATGGCTGCGCTATAAGGCAAGGCCATGATCCCAAACGACGTTTGTGCCGACTGCGCGGTACGCGACCGGGCCTTGTGCGGCAGCCTGAACGACCAGGAACTGGTCGCCCTCAACGCTATCGGCCAGCGCCGCCAAGTGACGCGCGGCCAGGCGATCGCCTGGGCGGGGGACGCGGCGGTGATCTGCGGCAATTTGTTGTCCGGCGTCTTGAAGCTGACCGCCGCCACCGCCGATGGGCGCGAGCAGACGGTCGGGCTGCTCTATCCGGCCGATTTCTTCGGCCAGCCCTATGCGGGCGATGTCGACTTCACCCTGACCGCGCTGACCGATGCGGAACTCTGCGTCTTTCCGCGGCCTGCGTTCGAGCGGGTGCTGGACGACCACCAGCGCATGGAGCGGTTGCTGCTCCAGCGGACTTTCGCGTCGCTGAACGAGGCGCGCGGGCGGATGCTGGTGCTGGCGCGCAAATCGGCCGGGGAGAAGCTGGCGGGCTTCCTGCTCGACATGGCGGCGCGCGCGGGCGCCAGCGGATGCCGGGCCAGCCGCGACGGCCCGGTGACCTTCGACCTGCCGCTGACGCGCGGCCAGATCGCCGATGTGCTGGGCATGACGATCGAGACGGTCAGCCGCCAGCTCACCCGCATGAAGCAAAGCGGCCTGATCGGCCTGCCCGGCGGCCGCGCCATCACGATCAGCGACCGCGAGGGCCTGGCCGCCCGCGCCGAAGCGGCTTAATCCAGCAGGCTGTCGGCCAGCGCCTCGATCAGCAGCGACCGGGCCTCGGGCGTCAGCCGGTGGCCCGCCAGCGCGATGATGGTCAGCTGCTCGAAATCGACCGCGCGGCGGCATCCGGTGAAGAAACTGCGCAGCATGTGACCCAGCGTCTCGGGCGTGGCGAAGGCGTCGCCTTCGTCAAAGGCGGCGACCAGTTCACGCGCCGCCGCGACATCGGCCAGCTGGCGGTACTGGACATGATCGAGCAGCGTCCGGCCCAGCGCATCCTCCCGCCCGCTCGACAGCATCATCCGCAGGTCATGCCCCTCCTCGCGCTGCCCACCCAGCACCAGCGAGTCGAGCGCCGTCAGGAAATCCGCCATGACCGGACCGGCGGGCCGTTCGGGCAGACCATCGGCCATCTCCTCCGCCTGCGTACAGAGCGCCAGCCGCTGGCGATGCGCGCGGATCAGGCGGATCAGGTCGATCTCATGGATGACGTGCCAGCGCCGCGCGAACGGTACGACGCGGGCTTCGGGCGGGTTGCGATCCATCGCGGGTCCATCTCCTTCGTCGCCCTCGTGACGAAGAAGAGCCGCCGCGACATTGACGCCCGTCAAAGACGCAGGCGGGCCAGATGCCGGTGGATCATGCTGCGGTGACGATTGTCTGACAGGGCGATCGAGGGCTTCGCCATGTTCGCGATTAACCCAGGCGAGCTCTGCACCTGCCCCGGCCGCGCGCTGGTGCATGAGCCCATCTATGACCGCGTTATGGGAAGGGCGGTCGCGCGGTTCGAGGCGATGATTCAGGGCAATCCGCTCGACCCCGCCAGCCATGTTTGGCGACCACAACAAGATGCGTGTTTTCCATGAAGAGATTTTCGGCCCCGTCGTCTCGGTCGCGACCTTCAAGACCGATGAAGAGGCGCTGAGCATCGCCAACGATACGCTTTCCGGCCTGCGCGATGGCATCCGCGCCTATCGAATGGGCCGCGCGATCCAGGCGGGGGGCGTTTGGACAAGTGCTACCACGCCTATCCGGCGCACACGGCGTTCGGCGGCTACAAGTGCTCCGGCATTGGGCGCGAGACGCACCGGATGATGCTCGACCACTACCAGCAGACCAAGAATCTGCTCGTCAGCTACTCGGCCAAGAAGTTCGGCTTCTTTTGACCCCGGTCAAGGCAGGGCTCGGTGGGTGCACCCATCCTCGACTGGTCCTTATCCGACAGGAGAAGTATGATGGCGAAGACGATGAAGGCTGCGGTCGTGCGCGCGTTCGGCGAACCGCTGACCATTGATGAAGTCCCGGTGCCCGAGGTCGGCGATGGCCTGATCCAGGTCGCGATCCAGGCATCCGGCGTGTGCCACACCGACCTGCACGCCGCCGAGGGCGACTGGCCGGTCAAGCCCAACCCGCCCTTCATTCCGGGGCATGAGGGTGTCGGCTATGTCTCGGCGGTCGGCAAGGGCGTCAAGCACATCAAGGAGGGCGACCGGGTCGGCGTACCCTGGCTCTACACCGCCTGCGGCCACTGCGTGCATTGCCTGGGCGGCTGGGAGACTCTGTGCGAGAGCCAGCTCAACACCGGCTATTCGGTCAATGGCGGCTTTGCCGATTTTGTCATCGCCGATCCGAACTTCGTCGGCCACCTGCCCGCCAATATCGGCTTCACCGAGATCGCGCCGGTGCTCTGCGCCGGGGTGACGGTCTATAAGGGGCTGAAGATGACCGATACCAAGCCGGGCGATACGGTCGTCATTTCCGGCATCGGCGGGCTGGGCCATATGGCCGTGCAATATGCGGTCGCGATGGGCCTGAACGTCGCGGCGGTCGATGTCGACGACGCCAAGCTGGACCTCGCCCGCCGTCTGGGCGCGAAGGTGACGGTCAACGCCCGGACCGAGGCCGATCCGGCGGCGGCGCTCAAGCGCGAGACCGGTGGTGGCGCGCAGGGTGCGCTGGTCACCGCGGTCAGCGAGCGTGCCTTTGCGCAGGCCGTGGGCATGATGGCGCGGGGCGGGACGGTCGCGCTGAACGGCCTGCCGCCCGGCGACTTCCCGCTCAACATCTTCGGGCTGGTGCTGAACGGCATTACGGTCCGCGGCTCGATCGTCGGCACCCGGCTCGACCTTCAGGAGTCGCTCGACTTCGCCGCCGATGGCAAGGTCAAGGCGACGGTGGCCACCGCGCCGCTCGCCGAGGTCAACCAGGTGTTCGACCGGATGCGGCGTGGCCAGATCGAAGGACGCATCGTCCTCGACCTCGCCGCCTGACCCCACTCGCCGCCGGACACGCCATAGACGCGTATCCGGCGGCTTTTCAAATGTCGGAGTGATAGGCTAGACATCCTGCATGGGTCGTCATCGCGACGGTCCGAACGATAAGGCACGACCGACAGACGGCGCGGCCATCGCGGAGGATGAGGAATGCTGAGCCGACGTTTTTTCCTGGCCGGGGCGACCACCGCCATGGCGACGCCGACCATCCTGCGGGCCAAGGGCGCGCCGGTGATCGTCAATCCGGTCGTCCGCCAGCGCGCCGACGCCCAGGTGTTCCGCCATACCGATGGCTGGTATTACCTGACCGGCTCGGTCCCCGAATATGACCGGCTGGTGCTGCGCCGCTCGAAGACGCTGGAGGGCCTGTCGACCGCGCCGGAGAAAGTCCTGTGGCGGCATCTCAAGAGCGGGCCGATGTCGGGCTTCATCTGGGCGCCCGAGCTGCACCTCGTGGGCGATAAGTGGATCATGTACTTCGCGGCGGGCCCCAGCGGCGGCGGCGAGGACGTGTTCCGCATCCGCACCTTCGCGGTGGTATGCGACGGGCCCGATCCGATGGCGGGCAACTGGTCGATGCTGGGCCAGCTTCAGACCGAATGGGATACGTTCACCCTCGATTCCACCAGCTTCGTTCACAAGGGCCAGCGCTATCTCGCCTGGGCGCAGCGCGAGCCGGGTATCGACACCAATTCCAACCTGTATCTGGCACCTCTCGCCACCCCGCTGACGCTGGCGGCCAAGCCGGTGCGGCTGTCGGTCCCGACGCTCGACTGGGAAATCCAGGGGTTCAAGGTGAACGAGGCCCCTGCCCTGCTGGCGCGCAACGGCAAGCTGTTCATGACCTATTCGGCGAGCGCGACCGATGCGCGCTATTGCATGGGCATGCTGACCTGCGACGCCAAGGCCGACATCATGAACGCGGCCAACTGGTCCAAGTCGCCGATGCCGGTCTTCAAGACGTCGGTAGAGCACAAGGTCTTCGGCCCCGGCCATAACAGCTTCACCGTCGACGAGCGCGGGCGCGACGTGCTGGTCTATCACGGCCGCGACTATGCGGAGATCAAGGGCGATCCGCTGTTCGATCCCAACCGCCACACCCGGATGCAGTATTTCCGCTACCGCCCCGACGGCACCCCCGATTTCGGCGAGCCGGTGGCGAACGGGCCGCTGCGGATGGGGTGAGATATGATGAATTCCTCCCCTGCAAGGGGAGGTGGCAGGGCGAAGCCCTGACGGAGGGGTGTCGCCCTCTCGATAGCGGGACACCCCTCCGACGCGCTACGCGCGCCATCTCCCCTTGCAGGGGAGGAATAGTCTGATGGTGCTTGGGTGCCGCGCGCCGCTCGGCTAAGAACGGGCATGGATTTCGACCAACTGCTCATCCGCTTCTTCGGCACCGAGGATATCGGCGACCTGTCGCCCGACCAACTGTCCGCCGGGATCGACCGGCTGCGGGTGCAATTCGGGCTGGAGCGCGACAGCGGCCGTCGCTTCGCTCTGTGGTGTCTCGCTTACATGCTGGGCGTCGCGCCAGACCTGGACGACGCCTTCGACGACGAAGCCGACAAAGAAGCCGCGCGCGATTTCATGGACACGATCGACCGCGAGATGGACGAAGACGAAGAGTGATCGGCTAGACGCACCCTCACCCTTCCCACCCGCTTGCGCGGCTGGGCCCCTCCCTCTCCCGATGGGAGAGGGAGGAAGGCGCGAAGCGCCGGAAGGGTGAGGGTGCGGCATCCATGAAAAAGGGGCCGTACCTTTCGGCACAGCCCCCTTCCCGTTCACCCGTTGCGCAGGATCAAATGTCCATGCGCCCGGCGTTCATCACCTTGTCCCAGGCCTTCACGAAGTCCCGAACGAACGGTGCGTTCGAGTCCGAGCAGGCATAGGCCTCCGCCAGTGCGCGCAGTTCGGAGTGGCCGCCGAAGATCAGGTCGACGCGGGTCGCCGTCTTGGTGTGCTCCTTGGTGCGGCGGTCGCGACCATGGAACAGGTTCTCGTCGCCGCTCGGCTCCCACTCGGTGTTCATGTCGAGCAGGTTGACGAAGAAGTCGTTCGACAGCGTACCCACCCGGTCAGTGAACACACCCTCGGTCACGCCCGGCGCATTGCCGCCCAGCACGCGCAAGCCGCCGACCAGCACCGTCATCTCCGGCCCGCTGAGGTTCAGCAGCTGGGCACGATCGACCAGTGCCTCTTCAGGCGCCATGAACTGGATGCCCTGGCGATAGTTGCGGAAACCATCGGCCATCGGCTCGAGCACCGCGAAGGACTCGGCGTCCGTCTGATCTTCCCGTGCGTCCATCCGGCCCGGCGTGAAGGGCACCGTCACCTCGACGCCGCCGTCCTTGGCCGCCTTCTCGACCGCCGCGTAACCGCCCAGCACGATCAGGTCGGCCATCGACACCTTCTTGCCGCCGGTGGCCGACGCATTGAACTCGGCCTGGATCGCCTCCAGCTTGGCCAGCACCTCGGCCAACTGCGCCGGGTTGTTGACCTCCCAGTCCTTCTGCGGTGCTAGACGAACGCGAGCGCCATTGGAGCCGCCCCGCTTGTCCGACCGGCGATAGGTCGAGGCCGAGGCCCAGGCCGCCCCGACCAGCGCCGGGACCGACAGGCCCGTGCCCAGGATCTTGGCCTTGAGCGAAGCGATGTCGCCCTCGTCCACGACCGGATGGTCGAGCGGATCGACACGGTCCTGCCAGATCAGCGGCTCCTGCGGTACGAGCGGCCCCAGATAGCCCTCGACCGGCCCCATGTCGCGGTGCGTCAGCTTGAACCAGGCGCGTGCGAAGGTCTCGGCGAAATAGGCCGGGTCCTTGTAGAAGCGCTCGGAAATCTTGCGATATTCCGGGTCCTTGATCATCGCGAGATCGGAGGTCAGCATACGCGGATGCTGCTTCTTCGACGGGTCGTGCGCATGCGGCACGTCGGCGGGGGCGGACTTGGCCTCCCACTGCCAGGCGCCGCCGGGGCTCTTCACCAGCTCGAACTGGTCCTCATATTCGAACAGGTTGCGGAAATAATTGTTCGACCAGCGCGTCGGCGTCTGGCTCCAGGTCACTTCCAGACCCGAGGTGATCGCGTCACCGCCCAGGCCGGTGGCGTGCTTGGAGCGCCAGCCGAGACCCTGATCCTCCAGCACCGCGCCTTCGGGTTCCGGCCCGACAAAGGACGGGTCGCCCGCGCCGTGGGTCTTGCCGAAGGTGTGGCCACCGGCGTTCAGCGCGACGGTTTCTTCGTCGTTCATCGCCATACGCGCAAAGGTCGCGCGGATATCGCGAGCCGAGGCGACCGGATCGGGCGTGCCGTTCGGCCCTTCCGGATTGACGTAGATGAGACCCATCTGCACCGCGCCCAGCGCCGGGTGCAGCTGACGCTCGCCCGAGTAACGCTCGTCGCCCAGCCAGCTTCCTTCAGGGCCCCAGTACAGCTCCTCCGGCTCCCAGGTATCGGCACGGCCGCCCGCAAAGCCGAAGGTCTTGAAGCCCATCGACTCCAGCGCGACGTTGCCGGTCAGGACATACAGGTCGGCCCAGCTGATCTTGGCGCCGTACTTCTGCTTGATCGGCCAGAGCAGGCGACGCGCCTTGTCGAGATTGGCATTGTCCGGCCAGCTGTTGAGCGGCGCGAAACGCTGCTGCCCGCCGCCCGCGCCACCACGACCATCGGTCACGCGGTACGTGCCGGCCGAGTGCCACGCCATGCGGATGAACAGGCCACCATAATGACCGAAATCGGCCGGCCACCAATCCTGGCTGTCGGTCATCAGCGCATGGAGATCGGCGACCAGCGCGTCGAGGTCGAGCTTGGCGAACTCCTCGGCATAGTTGAAATTCTCGCCCAACGGGTTCGAGCGCGGGTTATGCTGGTTCAGCCCTTCCAGGCGCAGCCGCTCCGGCCACCAGTCCTTGTTGCCGGGACCGCCACGGCCGCCGCCACGCTTGCCGGGACCATTGCCGCCACCGCCATGCGCGACCGGGCAGCCGCCCTGTTCCTGATGATCTTCAACCTGGGACGCCATGATCCACTCCTCGCGTTCGATCCGTCGGACAGTGAAACGCACCGCACGCTGCCCGTATGCAGTCATTAGCCATCAGATCGTCGCGGGAGTAAAACCGACTATCTTCGTCAGACTGATTGAGCGGAGCGAACAGAGCCGATCGGATCAGCCTGGATCATTCTCGTCGCGCAGTGTCCGGCCGGCCAGGATGATCTCGGCCACGAAGCAGCCCAGACCCGCGACCGCGCAGAGCAGGCCACCGCCAAAGAAGAAGAACAGGATCGCCGAATGGCCGGAGGCGCGCAGCACCCCGAAGAACAGGGTGATGGCGGCCCCGCAGGTCATGACGCCCGCCGCCGCCGCCAGCGTGACGGCGATGTCGAGAAAGCGGGACCGCAGCCGCAGCCGGTCCATCTCGATCCGGCTCGCCTGCGCATCCTTCTTCAGGACATGGATACGGTCGCTGATCCGTCCCAGCCGCGTCGAAAAGACGTTGAGCAGCGCGCCCACGGCCGTCAGCAGGAAGATCGGGGTCAGCGCCAGCTGAATGACATGCGCCGCCTCGCTGAGCGGTTCCTTGATCACACGCCCGTTCCCAGTCTTGCCTGGGCCGCCGCCAGCGCGGCATCGCGGCGGGCGACCAGTTCCTCGACCGACAGCCCGGAGAGATCCAACCGCAATTCATGCATCGTCATGCCCGAGCGATAGCCTTGCGGCCAGACGGCGGTTTCCTCGAAACCGCAATGGCGGAAGAATGGCGCGATCGCGGGCGAGGTGTCGACCGTGACATAGCGGGTCGGCGGATCGGCATGGAGCGCGACGTGCAGCAACCGCTCGAACAGCAACAGCTTGCCCAGACCACAGCCATGGAAAGGCCGCGCCGCCATGCCCCAATAGAGCAGTGCCTTGTTGTAATGCTCCCAGACTTCATAGCCACCGAACGCCGCGACGTCGCCAGCGACCGTCACGACAAAGGCGGGCCCGTCAGGCTCCTCCAGCGTCTCGATCAGCCATTCGCGGTCCCCGGCTCCGAAATAGTCGGGCAGGTTGGTGTCGAACAGGGCGAGCACCGCGTCGCGGTCGTCGGGCTGATACGGACGAACGAGAAGTGCGGTCATGCCGCCTCTGCCCAGAATGCGACGGTTTCGATCGCGCCGTCCTGCTCGCGGGTCCAGCATTGCGACACGCCCTGATGCGCCGCCGTTGCCCGGATCGGATCGATCAGCCGCGTCTCGATCGCCTCCGGCGCGATGCGGCGGGGCGTGCCGATCAGCTTGGCGTGCGCCTCCTTGATCGTCCAGCGGCGCAGCCATTGCCGGGCCTGCAGGGGAGCGCATGCGGCGCGGACCTCCGCCGCCTCCCGCGCGGTCATCATGTCCCATAGCGGCGGGCTATCGTCGATCGTCTCGCGATCGACCGCGACGGGCTGGCGGGCGGCGGCGATCAGGCAGAGCCCGGCACGCCCCGAAAGGCTGATATGCCAGCCATTTGGTGACAAGACCTCCGGCTTTCCCTCACTGTTGCGGGCCAGCGTCACCGTCGCCGCCGACACATGGTGCAGCAGCCTCGTGACCAGCGGCTCGCGCCGCCCCCGCCCCGGATCGTCCACGCGCCAAATCATGGGCGACGCCCCATCCCAGATCAGCCCATCGAGCGGTCCGTCATGCCAATGCGGGGTCATTCGCCGGTCACGATCCGGGCCGGGCTCCCCTCCCAGTTGGTGCCCGCGGGCAGGCTCTCGCCCTTCATCACCACCGACAGGTCGCCCAGCTGCGCATCCGCGCCGATCTCCGCATCATACAGCACGATGGCGAGCGAACCGATCGTGGCGCGGTCGCCGACCGTAATCGCGCCGACCTTCATCACCCGGTCCTCGAACAGATGCGTCTGGAGCCCCGCATAGTCGTTGAGCGCCACATCGTCGCCGATCGTCACCAGATCGTGTTCGGTCAGGTCGGTGGTGTCGATATAGCAGCGCTTGCCGACCTTGGCGCCCATCAGCCGCAGATACAGGCCGATCCAGGGCGTACCGCGCAACGGCTCCAGCAGATTGGCGACCGCCAGATTCTCATAGGTCGCGGTCACCAGCTCGGTCCGCCAGACGAAGGTGCTCCACAGCGGCGCGGTCGTCGCCTTGTAGCGCCCGACCACCAGCCACTTCAGCGCCAGCACGAACGCACCGCAGGCCAGGCAGAAACCGACATACAGGAATGGGAAGGCCGAGATGATGACCAGCCCGCCCTCCTCCAGATCGTCGAGATCGCCGACCACCGACAAGAGCGCGCTGAAGAACACCAGGAAAGCGGTCAGCGACAGGGTGGTGCGGATCGCCTCGATCGACAGACGCGTCGCGATCAGGCCACGCGACGGGTTGAAGCGGGCGCCCTCGTCGAACATCGTCGCCACCTGCCGAACCGGCAGCTTGATCGCGGGCGATCCGAACCAGGTGCTGCCCGCCTCGGTCGCCAGGCTGGGCTCCTCGGGCGGCTTGGAGAGGACGCCGATCAGCACCTCGTCGCCGATCTGCGCGCCGGTGGGCAGCAGCGCCGAATTGCCGATGAAGCTGCGGCGGCCGATTTTCGTATGCGCCAGCTCGATAGTGCCATGGCCGACCTTGGCCGCGCCGAAGATCACCGAGTCCGCGATGAAGCTCTCCGGCCCGATCTCGACCAGATCGGGGACGATCGCGCTGGCGGTCGAAATCTCCGCGCGCCGCCCGACCTTCACGCCCAGCGCGCGATACCAGGGGATAACATAGAGCGTGGCAAAGATCGGGTGCAGCAGCCGCAGCGCCAGGTCGTTGATCTGCCGCACCATCCAATAGCGGACATAGAACCAGCTATCGAGGCGATAGACGCCCGGCTTCACGCGGCCGAGGATCAGCCGCTTGGCGAGCACGGTCAGCACGCACATCATCACGATATAGGTCGCGGCGAGCAACGGCGAGACGAGCATGTACCCATAGCCGGTCGTCGCCCAATCCAGCTCGATCAGCGCGATCAGGCCCGGCGCGATCGGCAGGATGGCGATGATCGGCAGCAGCAGCGCGCCGATGAAGATCGCCAGTGACGGCCCTGCCCGCTTGCCGGTCGTGATGGCCTCACCCGGCTCGACCATCCGGTCGAAGGCGGCGGGCGATCCGGTCCAGCGTTGGCGGGCGGGGATGACCGTCTCGGCGGGGAGCGCGGCCATATCGTCGAGGATCGCATCATCCTCCAGGGCAGAATTGCGGCCGACCACCGCTTGGCCGCCGACAAAGGCGCGGTCGCCCAGCGTCACCGTGCCCAGCCGGAGCAGGCCACGCTCGACCGAGCTGGTCGCCATCACCGCCTGGTCGCTGACGATCGCATCGTCGCCGCAAGCGAACAGGTCGGCGGTGTCGATGACGCCATTGCCGATATAGGCGCGCTTGCCGATCCTGGCGCCCAGCATCCGGTAATAGCCCCGGATCATCGGCGTACCCGCCAGATAGGGCGTCGCCGTCACCGCGATGATCCGCCGCACCAGCCACCAGCGGAAATAGGTCCCGCCCCATAGTGGATAGTCGCCCGCCTTGAACCGCCCCGCGATCAACCACTTGGCGGCGATCGAGAACAGCATCGAGGCGACCGGCACGATAGTGAAGAACAAGGCACTGAGGATCAGCGCATCGATCCGGCTCATCCGCCCCGCCAGATGCGTATAGGCGACGTACGGGAAGAACCATTGCAGCCCGGCGATGGTGTAGATGGGCAGCAGCGCCACCGTCTGCGCGGCAACGCACAGCATCCGCTTCCATTCGGGGACGCGGTGGAAACTCTCCTCGGTCGCGACCGCCACGGGTGCGGTGCCGCCGATCCGGGTGGCCAGCGCGCGAATGGTCGGCGCGGCGTAGAGGTCCTCCAGCGACAAACCCTCCAGCCCCGCGACCTTGCGCGCGGCCGAAACGAGGCGCGCGGCCTTCAGTGAATGGCCGCCCAGATCCTCGAACAGATCGTCCGTCACCGACACCGGCTGCGGCGCGAACGCTTCGGTCCAGATGGCGTGGAGCTTTTCCTCCATCGGCGTGGCGGGCACTTCGAGCTGGCGGCCGGTGTCGACGGTGATTTCCGGCTTTACCAGTGCCTTGCGGTCGACCTTTCCCGACGCAGGCAAGGTCGGCAAAGCGGCCAGCAGCTGATAGGCGGCGGGGCGCATGTAGTTGGGCAGCCGCTCGGTCACCCGCGCCTTGATGTCGGCGATGTCGATCGTCTCGCCACTGCGGGCGACGAGGAAGGCGGCCAGAAACTCCGAACCGTCGGCATCGGTGAACAGATGCACCACCGCCTGTGCGACGCCGGGCGCTTCGCCGATCACCGCCTCGATCTCGGCCAGCTCGACGCGGAAGCCGCGGATCTTCACCTGGGTGTCGATACGCCCGACGAAATCGATATCGCCCGCCGCGTCCAGCCGTACGAGATCGCCCGAGCGATAGATGCGCTCCGGCCCGCCCGACACGGTGTCGAACGGGGTCATGGTGAATTTCTCGGCGGTCAGGTCGGGGCGGTTGACGTAACCGACGCCGACGCCGGGCCCGCCGATGACCAGCTCGCCCTCCTGCCCCGCCTCGACCGGTTGCAACGCCTCGTCGACGATCCAGGCGGTATAGCCGGGCAGCGGCTTGCCGATCGTGATGCGCTTGCCCGGCTGCACCTCGGTCCAGGTCGCGGTCACCGATGTTTCGGTCGGGCCATATGTGTTGAGCAGCCGCAGGCCGGGACGGGCCAGACGGCGCGGCAAGTCGGCCGGACACGCCTCACCGCCCATGTTGATCAAGCGCAGGGTCGGCACCGGATGCTCGACCAGCGCGATCAGCGAGGGGACGACGTGCCAGATCGTCGTCTTTTCCGCGGCCAGCGCGATGGCGACATCGGGCCCGCTCGCCGCCAGCGCCTCGGCCGCGACCAGCAGTTTCGCGCCGACGAAGAAGGCGCTCCACATCGTCTCGACCGACATGTCGAAGGCCAGGCTGAACCCGCCGAACACGATGTCGTCGGGCTCCAACGCCAGGATCGCGCTTTCGGAGCGGACGAGGTGACAGGCATTGGCATGGGTGATCATCACCCCCTTGGGCCGCCCGGTCGTGCCCGAGGTATAGATGATATAGGCCAAGTCCTGCGGGTCCGATCCGGTCACCTCGCGACCCATCGGCAAGGGCGGCTCGGCGGCGAGGTCACCCAGTTCGGCGTCGAGGGCCAGGGTCGCCCCCGGTATCTCCGCCGACCGCGCGCCGGTGGTGATGGTCAGCGCGGCACCGCTATCCTCGATGATGAAGGCGATGCGGTCCTGCGGATACCCCCAGTCGACCGGGACATAGGCCGCGCCGGTGCGCAGCACGCCCAGGATCGCCATATACTGGTCGAGCCCGCGCGGCAGGCAGAGGACCACCCGGTCCCCCTTGCCTATCCCCAGCGCCCGCAACCGGTGAGCCAGCGACAGGCTGCGATGCGCGAGCATGTCGTAGGTCCAGTCCTTGGGGCGACTATATTCCTCGTCCGCGCCGATCAGCGTCAGTGCGGTGGTCCAGCCCCGCGACCGGCAGGTCGCGTCGAACAACTCGTGCAGCAGCTCGTCGCGGGCATAGGGTCGGTCAGGGCGCAGCGCCGGGGCCGGGGCGATCGAGGCATGGATGCTCGGCGCGACGGGGACTTCGGTATCTGCGGACATCGATACGCTTTCTGGACCAGGACGTGAAGGATCGGCTCAACTGCGCCGGATCAGGGCCCGCGACAATCGCCGATCTTCGAGCGAATAGTAAAGCCAGATGCCATCCTCGGCGACCACGACCGAGGCGGCAAAGGCGATATCGGTCGCGCCCCGATCATCGGCGGGCGGCGGCAGGATCAGCGGCTCGATCCCGCGCGCGACGACACGGGTATAATGTTCGTCGAACGCGACCCAACCGATCCGCCAGCGCGCATCACGCGTCGCACCGTTGTAGAACATCACCGGACACGCCTTGTCGTCCGTCAGCAGCGGGCCGGTCGACAGGTGCCAGTCGTCCCAGCTATCCTCGCGCGGCATGAAGGGAGTGGGCTGCTCGGTCCAGGGCCCCGCGACATCCTCGCCGATCGCCAGCCCGATGCGAGAGGCTTCGTCGGCCGCATATTCGTAGAAGAGACGCCAGCGACCATCGGCCGTACGATCGACCGTCGCCTCCTTGGTATTGCCCTCCGACTTGGACGAGGCGAGCGCGACGCCGCTCTTGACCAGCCGATCGACCGAGGGACCGGTAGCATAGGACAGCTCGCCATGCGCATGGTCGGCCAGCACGCCGGAATAATAAACGATATAGCCGTCGTCGGTGCGCACGACCGTCGGGTCCTCGACCCCGCCCGCATCATGCTCGCCGGGCCCCGGCGCGATGGAGGGCGCGTCCAACATCGTGAAATGCCGCCCGTCCTCGCTCCATCCGGCCCAGATCACACCGGTATCGGTCAGCGTCTCGCCCTGCGGCACGACGGCGCGGACCATCATGCCCCAGCGGCCATCCGCCTCGCGCCAGACATAGGGGCTCATCAGGTCGCGAGCCATCAATGCGGGCGGCCCTTCGAGCGTGACGTCCTCGATCCGCTTGACGTTGAAATCCAGGTCTAAGGGAGCGTCGGCCACCCGGTCCTTGCGGTGCGGATCGGCGACCGAGGCGTCGGTTGCTGGGCCCATCATGCGCCCAGCGCCTGCATCAGCGACAGACCGCCATCGATGACGATCCGCGCACCAGTGATGTACTTCGCCTTGTCCGACGCCAGGAACACCGCGAGGTCTGCGACTTCCGAGGCATTCCCGGCACGCCCCATCGGGATATTCTGCTCCAGCGTCTTGCGATAGACGGGATCGGCCTGCGCCTTGGCGTTCATCGGGGTCAGGATCATGCCCGGCTCGATCGCATTCACGCGGATGCCGCGCGGCGCTTCCTCGATCGCCAGCGTCTCGACCAGATTGGAAAGCCCGCCCTTGGCCGCGCAATAATCCGCGCCGCCCGCGCGCACCGCATAGGCGTGGATCGAGGAGATGTGCAGGATCGCCGCATCCCCCTTTGCCTCGCCGCGCCCGTTCAGAAACCGGCGCGAGGTCAGGAAGGCGCCGGTCAGGTCGGTGTCGATCAGCCGCTGCCACTGGGCCAGCGTCATCTGGCGCACCGTCACGCCCGACATGTTGAGCCCGGCCGAATTGACCAGCACATCGGCCGCGCCCCATTGCTTCTCCACGGTGGCAAAGGCCTGGTCGACCGATGCCTCGTCATCCACCGCGACCTGGACCGTCATCGGCTCGCCGCCCGCCTGGCGTACCGCCTGGGCCGTGGCGTCGGCGGCTTGCTGGTCGCTGTGGAAGAGGATCGCAACCCTGGCGCCTTGCGCACCGAACGCCTCGGCGCAGGCCGCGCCTATGCCGGATTCGGCCCCCGTCACGATCACCGTCTGCGCTGCCACCGGATTCCTCCTGTTCTGGATGAACCCTCGTAACGATTGCTACCCGGCATTGTTGCTGAACGGGAACGACATTACCGTTCCGTCATTCGCCGTCTGTCCCATTGTCATGATGACCACTCATCGCCGCACCCGCATCGGGGGCGAAGCGACGGTTCCAGATCACGGCGGAGGCGGAGATGATCGCCACCACCATGAACGCCGCCGAGAAGCTGTTCAGCGTCGGCCCGCCCTTCCCCTCGATCAACGTCCCCAGTTCCAGAACGGTCGCGGCGGTACAGATGCCCAGCGACAGGGTCAGCTGCTGGAACGTCGCGTAAAAGCTGGTGGCGGCGCTCATCCGGTCCTTGGTCACATCGGCATAGGCGATGGCGTTGAACCCGGTGAACTGGAACGAGGTGAAGAAGCCCGACAGCGCCAGGATCAGCGTGATGAGCGGGATCGACCAGTCGGGGCGGAACAGCGCACAGGTCGCGTACCCTGCACTGCTGACCAGGCCCGACACGATCAGGCTGCGGCGAAAGCCCCAGCGGCGCAGGACGCGCGGAGCCAGCGCCTTCATCGCCAGCGCACCGACCGCACCCGCCATGGTGATCGTGCCCGTCTTGGCCGCGCTCAATCCGAAGCCCAGCTGGAACATCAGCGGCAACAGGAAGGGCTGCGCGCCTTGGGTGATACGGGTCAGCGATCCGCCGATCACCGACAGGCGAAAGGTCGGGACCCGCATCAGCGTGGGGTCCAGGATCGGGTCATGGGTGTGCCGGGCGTGGCGGATGTAGAACCAGCCGAACGCCACCCCGACGACCAGCAGGCCGAGCGCGACCCAGCCGGTGCCGGGGCGGCTCGCCAGCTCGAACCCGAAGAGCAGGCACCCGAGCGCCACACCGGAAAGGACGAAACCCGACACATCGAACCGGGCGCGCGGATCGCCGCGGATCTCCGGCACCAGCATCCAGGCACCGACCATGCCGAGAATGCCGATCGGGATGTTGAGATAGAAGATCCAGCGCCAGTCGAGCCAAGTCACGATGAACCCGCCCAGCGGCGGCCCCAGGATCGGACCGATCAGCGCCGGCATGACCAGCCAGGACAGTGCCTGCACCATGTCCGCCTTGGCGACGCTACGCAGCAGGACCAGTCGCCCGACCGGCACCATCATCGCGCCGCCGATCCCTTGCAGGAACCGCGCGGCGACCAGGGTAGGAAGCGTCCCTGACTGGGCGCACAGGATCGAGCCGAGCAGGAAGATGCCGATCGCCGAACAGAAGACGGTGCGCGACCCGAACTTGTCGGCCAGCGTGCCGCTCGCCGGGATGAACAAGGCCAGCGCGAGGAGATAGCTGGTCAGCGCCAGGCTGAGGCTGGTGGCCGGGGTGCCCAGGTCGCGCGCCATGGTGGGCAAGGCGACGGTCAGGACGGTGCCGTCCAACTGCTGCATGAACAGCGCCGAGGCGACGACGAGCGCTATCACGCGGTAGCCGCGTGTCTGTGTGGGCGCGGCGGGACGTGTGCTGCTGGTCACCGCCTCGACGGCGGGAGCCAGCCCGTCATTCACGTCGGCACTCATCGAGGCCAGATTACGCCGTCTCCACCGCATATCGTTCCATTCGTCTGTCGCGTGCCATCACCAAAGCCCCGCATCCCTAAAAGGCGATGCCGCCCCGGTCGATCGCCTTCAATTGCGGGCACAGGAAATGGTTCATGGGGCCGTGTCCTCGCTCGCCCTGCCCGCCGCGTCGGAACGGGGCGGCGCGGTGCGGGTTACCGATCCATGCCGACCATCACCACCGACCATCTGACCATCGCCTACGACCTCTACGGACCGGAGGGCGCGCCCGTCGTCCTGCTGCTCCATGGCTGGCCCGACGATGCCACGACCTGGGACAAGGTCGCGCCCCGCCTTGCCCAGGCGGGCCTGCGCGTCGTCGTGCCGACCCTGCGCGGGTTTGGCGCGACGCGGTTCCGCCATGACCATACACCTCGCAGCGGCGACAGCGCGATCCTGGCGATGGACGCCATCGCGCTGATGGAAGCGCTGGGAGTCGAGCGGTTCATGGTCGCCGGGCACGACTGGGGCTCCAACGCCGCCGAGGCGCTGGCGGTCGGCTGGCCCGAGCGGGTCCAGCGGCTGGCGATGCTCAGCACCCCGCCGCGTCTGGGCGGGATGCCGACGCCTTCCTTCGACCAGGCCCAGCGGCAATGGTATCACTGGTTCCTGGCGACCCGGCGCGGCGCGCAGGCGGTGCGCGACGACCGGCGCGGCTTTGCCCATGCCCATTGGGTCAACTGGTCGCCGCCCGGCTGGTTCGACGAGGCGACCTTCGCGCGCGTGGCCAAATCCTTCGACCATCCCGACTGGCCCGCCGTGACGATCCACAGCTACCGCGTGCGCTGGGACGAAGCGCAGCCCGATCCGCGCGGGCGCTGGCTGGCCGACCGGGTGAAGACGACCAAGACGCTGTCGCTGCCGACGCTCTATTTGCATGGCGCGGTCGACGGGGTGAACCCGCCCTCGACCGCGCGCGATGTCCCGGCCAAGTTTACCGGCGCGTTCAAAATGGTGGAACTGGCGGGCGTCGGTCATTTCCCGCAGCGCGAAAACCCGGAAGCGGTCACCCGCCACCTGCTGGAGCTATTCGGCGAGCAGGACGCGGAGGGCGGCCCGTGGAAGCTGGCCGCCGGGATCGCTGCTGCGGGATTGCTGGCGGCGGCGGTCGGGATTGCCCTTAGGCGAGACAAAGCCGACGAATCCTCCCCGCCACGGGGAGGTGGCAGCGCGTAGCGCTGACGGAGGGGGCATGCGTCATGGGATGACCTTTGCGGCCATCCCCCTCCACCATGCTTCGCGTGGCCCCTTTCCCCGTGTCGGGCAGGATTGAGATTGCCGCCCCGCCCGGCCCATGCCAGAAGCGCCCCAGGGTGTTCGTGGGCCAGACACGGGCAGGATGATCGTTGGTCGGGCCGCCAGCGACGATGAGCCTTGTCGGAGCCCTATCATGATTCAGCGTCTTCGCATCAGTGCGATCCGTCGCTTCCTCGAAAGTCAGACCTCCGCCGGTCTCGTCCTGATGGCGGCGGCGGTGATCGCCTTGATCCTTGCCAATTCGCCGGTCGCGAGCGACTATGAGGCCGCCCTTCACCATCATCTGGGGCCGCTGTCGCTGGGCCACTGGATCAATGACGGGCTGATGGCGATCTTCTTCCTGCTGGTCGGGTTGGAGATCAAGCGCGAAGTGCTGGATGGACAGCTGTCCACCTGGCCGCGTCGCATCCTCCCCGGTCTGGCCGCGCTGGGCGGTATGGTCGTGCCCGCGCTGATCTACCTCGCCTTCAATCGCGGCGGCACCGCTTCGGGCTGGGCGATCCCGGCGGCGACCGATATCGCCTTTGCGCTGGCGGTCATCCGGCTGGTCGGCAACCGGGTGGCCGCCTCGCTGCGCATCTTCCTGGCGGCACTGGCGATCATCGACGATCTGGGGGCGGTGGCGATCATTGCCGCCTTCTATTCCACCGCGCTCTCGACGATCGACCTGGGCGGTGCGGCGGCGATGCTGGGGGTGCTGATCGCATTCAACCGGCTGGGCGTGAAGCGTCTGTCCCCCTATCTGCTGATCGGCGCGATACTCTGGGTCTTCATGGTCCGCTCGGGCATTCATGCGACCATTGCGGGCGTGCTGCTCGCCTTCACCATTCCGATAACGCGCACCCCCGCGCGGCCCGACTGCGATGACGACACGCGGGACAGCCCGCTCCACCGACTGGAACATGCTTTGCACAAGCCGGTCGGTTTCCTGGTCGTGCCGATCTTCGGCCTCGCCAATGCCGGGGTGCCCGTGCTCGGCCTGCCCGCGGCGGCCTGGGGAGCGCCGGTGACGCTGGGTGTGGGCGCGGGGTTGCTGCTGGGCAAGGTGCTGGGCGTGTTCGGCATGACGATGCTGGCGGTGCGCCTGAAGCTGGCGGACGCGCCCGCCCATGCCAGCACCGCCCAGATGCTGGGCACGGCATGCCTGTGCGGCATCGGCTTCACGATGAGCATCTTCATCACGCTGCTCGCCTTTCCCGGCGATCCGCTGCTCCAGGCGGAGGCGAAGCTGGGGGTGGTGGCGGGGTCGTTGCTGTCCGGCCTGATCGGCTTTGCGATCCTGCGGCGGGCCTCGCCCCAAAGAGCCTGACAAACGTCGAACGCCCCTATGCCTCGCGTCCCGGCGCGGATAGGCAGGGCGGGATGATACGGATCGGCTGGCTAATTCTGGGATGCCTGTTCGTCGCGCTCGGGGTGATCGGCGCGATCCTGCCGCTGATGCCGACGACGATCTTCCTGATCCTGGCGGCGGGATGCTTTGCGCGTTCCTCGCCCCGGCTGGAGGCGTGGCTGCTCGACCATCCGCGCTTCGGCCCGACCTTGCGGGCTTGGCGGCAGAACGGTGCGATCGGGCCACGCGGCAAGGCGATGGCATGCGGCGGCATGGCGCTGGGCTACGGGCTGTTCCTGCTGACGGCACGCCCCCACTGGCCGCTGGCGCTGCTGGTTGCGGCGGTCATGGCGGGGTGCGCCACCTTTGTGCTGACCCGCCCCACCGCATGATCCGGCTTGCGCGTCGAATATACGAAGCATAAACGCTTCATATATGGGTATCGTAAAAATCGACGACCAGCTTCACGAAGAGGTCCGCCGCGCCGGCACGGTCATGTGCCGTTCGATCAACGCGCAGGCCGAGTTCTGGATGAAGATGGGCATGCTGGCCGAGGCTAATCCGACGCTGACCTTCCACGAGATCGTCCAGGCGCAGATGGCCGCCGCCGACCTATCCGTGCCGCAACCGCTGGTCGCCTGACATGGTGAAGACGGCGGACGAGCTGGCGCTGATGCGCGCCTCCGGGCGCTTGCTGGCGCAGGTGTTCGAGATGTTGGACACGCTGGAGCTGGCGGGGATGTCGACGCTGGCGATCAACGATCTGGTCGAGCGCTACATCACCCACGACCTGTCGGCGCGCCCCGCGAGCAAGGGGCAATATGGCTTTGCCTATGTGCTCAACAGCTCGATCAACCAGGTCGTCTGTCACGGCGTACCGAGCGCCGAGGACGTGGTAAAGAACGGCGATATCGTCAATCTCGACATCACGCTGGAGAAGAACGGCTTCATCGCGGATTCGAGCAAGACCTATATGGTCGGCGAGGTGTCGCCCGGCGCGAAGCGGCTGGTCCGCGTGACGCAGGAAGCGATGTGGAAGGGCATCAAGCAGGTCCGCCCCGGCGCGCGGCTGGGCGATGTCGGCGCGGCGATCGAGAAACATGCCAAGGCGAACGGCTATTCGGTGGTGCGCGACTATTGCGGCCACGGCATCGGTCGCGAGATGCACGAGGCGCCCGATGTAATGCACTTCGGCCGACCGGGCACGGGTGAGTTGCTGCGCGAGGGGATGACCTTCACCATCGAGCCGATGATCAACCAGGGTACGCGCAAGGTATCGACCAGCGACGATGGCTGGACGGTGATGACCGATGACGGGAAGCTGTCCGCGCAGTTCGAGCATACGGTCGCGGTGACGCGCACCGGGGTCGAGGTGCTGACCCTGCGGACGGGCGAGAAAGTAGGCTGAATCCGTTCCCCGGCGAAGGCCGGGGCCCAGTTTCGGTGAAGCCTGAGGCGCGCGGGGCGATGCGTGGGAGGCATCGCCCCACGCTTGCTACGGCCTCCCCCGCATCGTCTCGGGCGCCTCAACCTTCGTGGCAACTGGGCTCCGGCCTTCGCCGGGGAACAAGGCGCTTTTACCCCTCCACCCGCAACCGATACCCCACGCCCAGTTCGTTCGCGATGACGCTCCCGACTGGCTGCGGCGCTTCGAGTTTCTGGCGCAGGTTGCGTACCACGATGCGCAAATAGTCGATACGCGGGTCCTCGTCCCCGCCCCAGGCGGCGTCGATGATCCTGTCGTGCGTCACCACCCGGCCGGGATGCCGCGCCAGCACCGCCAGCACGTCATACTCCTTGCGGGTCAGATGCTGTTGCTCTCCCCCGCGCGTCACGACACGCCGGTCGAGATCGATCGACAGGTCGCCCGTCCGCACCACAGCCGGTGCCGCCTCCGCCGCACGCCGATGCCGCAGCGCCACGCGCAACCGAGCCAGCAGCTCTTCGCTGTCGAACGGCTTGGTCACATAGTCATCCGCGCCCAAGTCGAGCGCGGCGACCTTTTCCTCGGTCGCCTCGCGCGCCGAGACGACCAGCACCACCCGCTCCGCCCCGCGCAACAGGGGGATCAGGCTCAGCCCGTCGCGGTCGGGCAACCCCAGATCCAGCAGCACCGCATCGGGATGCTCCGCCGCCGCATGAGCCAGCGCCTCGCGCCCGTCACGCGCCTCGACCACCCGGTGCCCCGCCTGTTCCAGCGTGTTGCGCAGCAGGCGGCGGATCGCGACTTCATCGTCCACCACCAATATCGTCGCGGGCATCAGGCCATTCCCTCCGGCGCACCGTCGCGCATGATCAGGTCGCGCGGAAAGCACAGGGTGAAGGCCGCGCCCTCGCCATCCTCGCGATTGCCCGCCTCTACGCCCAGACCCATGGCCTCGGCAAAGGCCTTGACGATGGCGAGGCCCAAGCCGGTGCCGCCCGCCACCCGGTCCGAGCCCTCCAGCCGCCGGAACGTCTCGAACACCTCCGCCTCGCGCCCTGGCGGCAAGCCGGGGCCATGGTCGAGGACCGAGAGGCGCAAATTGCCGTGGCGATGCCGCCCCTCGATCACGATCTCGGTCCCCGGGTCGCCATAGCGCCCCGCATTGTCGAGCAGGTTGAGCAGGCAGTGGTGCAACAACTGCGGATCGGCCCTCACCATCGGCAGGTCGGGCGGTACGTCGAGCCGTACCGCATGGCCCTCCAACGCGCGGCGGGCATCATGCGCCGCCCCCGTCACCGCGTCGCTGAGGTCGATCGCCTCGATCTTCAGCTTCAGCGCCCCCGCCTCGACCCGCGCCATGTCGAGCAGATTGGCGACGAAGCGATTGAGCCGCGCCGCCTCCCCTTCGATGGTCGAAATGAGGTCGGGCGTTGTGCCCTGCCGGAGTTGCGCGGCGGCGGCCATCACCGCGGTCAACGGCGTGCGCAGGTCATGGCTGACCGAGGACAGGAGCGCCGCGCGAAGCCGGTCGCGGGTGCGGACCGCATCGACATCGCGCACCTCCGCCTCCAGCCGCAGTCGCTCCAGGATCAGCGCGGCCTGGTCGATCAATCCGGTCAACAGCGGCAGGCGGTCGGCGCGCACCGGTTCGCCCCCCGCCTCGCGCGCCAGCCCCAATACGGCGAGCGTTCGGTTGCCCGCCTTCAACGGCTGGAACAGCCATTCGGAGGCGGCCAGCGTCGCCGACCCTTTGCCCGCCGGCGTGCCGGTGTCGAACGCCCAGTGCGCGGCGGCCATCTCCATCGTCTCCAGCCGGTAATCAGGCTTGGTCGCCGCCTGCACCGCCAGCCCGGCGGGCGACGGGGTAAGCAGCACCGCCTGCACCTCGAACAGCCGGGCAATGTCTTCGCAGATCACCCGCGACGCTTCGGCCGGGTCAGCCAGGCCACTCAGGCGGTGCAGGAACCCCGCCAGCGTCGCATTGTCGCGCGCGCTCGCCGCCGCCAGATCGGCCTGCGCGCGCACCCGCGAGGTCAGCTGGCTGGTCGCGACGGCGACGCCCAACAGGACGAAGATCGAGATGACATTCTCGGGATTGCTGACGCTCAGCGTGCCGACGGGTGGCAGGAAGAAGAAGTTGTAGGCGAGGCTCGACGCGATCCCGGCGAACAGGCCGGTGCGCAGGCCATAGAGGCTCGCCGCCGCCATGACGGGCAGCAGATAGAGCAACGCGACATTGCCGAGGTTCAGGATGTGGAACAGCGCGCTCGCCAGCGCCGTCACCGCCACGACGCCGAGCAGCGTCAGCCCATAGCCGATGGGCGATCCCCATTGCCCGCGTCGTCGGGTCCGCTCGCGCTCGACCGGCGCTTCGCCGACCGGCAGGACATGAACGGTGACGCCGGGCGTCTCGCGCACCAGCCGGTCGACGACCGAGCCATGGCGCAACTCGAACCAGCGCGACCGCTTGGCCTTGCCGACGACCAACTGCGTGGCGCGCGCGTCGGTCAGGAAGGCGCGAATGCCCTCGACCACGCTGGGTGCGGGCACGGTCGCCACCGCCGCGCCCAGTTGCGTCGCCAGCGTCATGGTCGCCGCCAGCCGCCGATGCTGCGCCTCGCCCAAAGTCGCGGTGCGCGGCGTGTCGATGAATAAAGCGGTCCACGGCGCGCGCAGGGCATCGGCGGCGCGCTTGGCGGCGCGGACCAGTTCGTCGGCGCCGGGCAGTTCGCTGACCGCCACCACCAGCCGCTCGCCCGCCGCCCATTGGCCGCCGACGCCGAGGCTGCGCACATGGTCGAGCATTTGCGCATCGACCGCCTGCGCCGCCCTTCGCAGCGCCAGTTCGCGCAAGGCCGACAGGTTGGACTTGGAGAAGAAATGCGACAGCGCCCGCGTCGCTTCCTGCGGGAGGTAGACCTTGCCCGCCTTCAACCGCTCGATCAGTTCGTCGGGGGGGATGTCGACCACCTCGATCTCGGCCGCCTCCAATATGCGGTCGGGCACCGTCTCGCGTACGCGGACGCGGGTGAAGCTGGCGACGACGTCGTTCAGGCTTTCGACGTGCTGGATGTTGACGGTCGAATAAACGTCGATCCCGGCCGCCAGCAGTTCCTCGACATCCTGATAGCGTTTGGGATGGCGGCTGCCCGGCGCATTGGTGTGCGCCAGTTCGTCGACCAGCGCGAGGCGGGGCGCGCGGGCCAGGACCGCGTCGATGTCCATCTCGTGCAGCGTCCGCCCCTCATAGGGGACGGCACGGCGGGGCATGACCTCCTGCCTCCGGACCAGCGCCTCGGTCTCGACGCGGCCATGGGTTTCCACGACCGCGACGACGACATCGACACCGTCGCGGCGGCGGGCGGCACCCTCGGACAGCATTTCGAACGTCTTGCCGACGCCGGGTGCTGCCCCGAGGAAGATTTTCAGGCGGCCGCGCCCCTCGCGTTCGGCGACGCGAAGCAGGGCATCGGGGTCGGGGCGCGGCTCGCCTGCCGTCATCGCTTGGCAGCAGCGTCCAGCGCGCGGTTGAGGGCGAGGACGTTGACGTGCGGGTCGCCAAGCATCGATTCCTCGGTATGCGCAACGACCAGCGCGCGGAGCTGCTCGACCGGCAGGTTACGGACTCGCGCGATGCGGATGGTCTGCGCCTGGGCGGCGGCGGGCGACAGATCGGGGTCCAGGCCCGATCCGCTGGCCGTCACGAGGTCGGCGGGCATGTCGCCCATCACGCCCTCGGCCCGGCGCTTGGCGACGTCCGCCTTCACCCGGTCGGCCAAAGCCTGCGAGGTAGGCCCCAGGTTCGAGCCCGACGAGGCCAGCCCGTCATAGCCTTTGCCCGCTGCCGAGGGACGCGTCTGGAAATAACGGTCGCTGACGAACGCCTGTCCGACGACCTCGGAGCCGATCACCCGGCCATTCGCCTCAATGAGGCTGCCACCCGCCTGATGCGGGAAGATCGTCTGTCCGATCCCGGTCATCGCCAGCGGATAGGCGATGCCGAGCAGGGCGGCGAACAGGATCGTCATCACGATCGCGGGCCGCAAGGCGGAAGTGAAATCCTTACCCATGACAGTTCTTCCTTATGCGAGGCCGAGGCCACCGACCACAAGGTCGATGATCTTGATGCCGACGAACGGCGCGATCAGGCCGCCTAGGCCATAGACGGCGAGGTTGCGGGCGAGCAGCGGCCCCGCCCCCATCGGCTTGTAGGCCACACCCTTCAACGCCAGCGGCACCAGCAGCGGGATGATGAGCGCGTTGAAGATGATCGCCGACAGGATCGCCGATTGCGGCGTCGCCAGACCCATGACGTTCAGCACGCCGAGGCCAGGATAGAGCGCCACGAACATCGCCGGGATGATCGCGAAATACTTCGCCACGTCATTGGCGACCGAAAAGGTCGTCAGCGCGCCGCGTGTCATCAGCAACTGCTTGCCGAGGCCGACGACCTCGATCAGCTTGGTCGGGTCGCTGTCCAGATCGACCATGTTGCCCGCCTCGCGCGCGGCCTGGGTGCCGGTGTTCATCGCGACGCCGACATCCGCCTGCGCCAGGGCGGGCGCGTCGTTGGTGCCGTCGCCGCACATCGCGACCAGCTTGCCGCCCTGCTGTTCCTGACGGATCAGCGCCAGCTTGTCCTCCGGCGTCGCCTGGGCGAGGAAGTCGTCCACCCCGGCCTCGGCGGCGATGGCGGCGGCAGTCAGGGGATTGTCACCGGTGATCATCACCGTGCGGATACCCATGCGGCGCAGCTCGCCGAAACGTTCGCGGATGCCCGCCTTGACCACGTCCTTCAAGAAGATGGCGCCGAGCAACCGGCCATTTTCCGCGACCGCCAGCGGCGTGCCACCCGCGCGCGCGATCTCGTCGGTGATGCGGCGAAGCTGCGTCGCCGCCGCCGTCTCACCCACACCCGGATGGGCGCGCAGGATCGAGTCGACCGCGCCCTTCTGGATCAGCCGATCGCCGATCTTCACGCCCGAGATACGGGTCTGGGCGGTGAAGGGGATGATCTCTGCGTCCGCAGGCAGACCGGGAATGGTAACGCCGAACTGCTCGCGCGCTAGAACGACAATGGAGCGGCCCTCGGGCGTCTCATCGGCAAGGCTGGCCATGAGTGCGGCATCAGCAAGCGCATTGACGTCGAGATTGCCCACGGCGCGGAACTCGCTCGCCTGACGGTCGCCGATCGTGATCGTGCCCGTCTTGTCGAGCAGCAGCACATCGACATCGCCCGCCGCCTCGACCGCACGGCCCGACTTGGCGAGCACGTTGAAGCGGACCAGACGGTCCATGCCCGCGATACCGATCGCCGACAGCAAGGCCGCGATGGTCGTCGGGATCAGGGTGATCAGCAGCGCCGCCAGGATCGCCACCGGGATGCCGCCGCCCGCGAAGAACGCGAAGCCCGGAATGGTGCCGACCGCGATCAGGAAGATGATGGTCAGACCGACGAGCAGGATGGTCAGAGCCACCTCGTTCGGGGTCTTCTGCCGCTCGGCACCCTCGACCAGCGCGATCATGCGGTCCAGGAAGCCCTGGCCCGGATTGACGGTGACGCGCATCCGGATCTCGTCCGAGATGACGCGCGTGCCCGCCGTCACCGCCGAACGGTCGCCGCCCGCCTCACGGATGACCGGCGCGCTCTCGCCGGTGATCGCGGCTTCGTTGACCGAGCCCACACCGGCGACGACTTCGCCGTCCGAAGGGATCAGGTCGCCGGTTTCGACCAGCACCACATCGCCGATCTTGAGCGCGCTGGCGGGGACATTCTCCCACTCATGGCCAGCGCCCTTCAGCCGCTTGGCGGTCAGTTCGGCCTTGGCGGCCCGAAGCGAGGCCGCCTGCGCCTTGCCGCGCCCTTCGGCCAGCGCCTCTGCGAAAGTGCCGAACAACACGGTCAGCCACAGCCAGACGACCAGTTGCAGCTTAAAGCCGGTGGTCAGCCCGTCATGCCCGACGACGAGCAGGATGGTCAGCAGGGCGGCAACCACGGCGGTCACGAACATCACCGGGTTGCGGATCAGCTCGCGCGGATTGAGTTTGACGAACGAGGCCTTGATCGCCGGGAGCACGAGCTCGGCGGTGAACAGGCTCTTGGTAGGGGAATGGGCCATGAATGGCGCTCCCGATCAGAAGAGTTGACCGCGGATCATCGCGAGATGATCGGCGATGGGACCAAGGGCGAGGCTCGGCAGGAAGGTCAGGCCGCCCAGCACCAGCACGATGCCGACGAGCAGACCGATCCACAGCACACCCGTGGTCGGGAAGGAGCCGGCCGAGGCCGGGACATGCTTCTTCGCGGCCAGGCTGCCTGCGATCGCGAGCATCGGCACGATGATGAAGAAGCGGCCCACCCACATGGCGACGCCCAGCAGACCGTCATACCAGGGGGTCGAGGCGGTCAGTCCCGCAAAGGCCGAACCGTTGTTCGCCACCGCGCTGGTGAAGGCATAGAGGATTTCGCCGAAACCATGCGGTCCCTTGTTGAGCGGCCCCGCCAGCCCCTGCCCCGTGACGCACGACAAAGCGGTCAGCCCCAGGATGAACAGCGGCAGGACGGCGATGGCGAGGACGGCGAGCTTGACCTCGCGGCTCTCGATCTTCTTGCCGACATATTCGGGCGTACGGCCGACCATAAGGCCCGCGACGAACACGGCCAGAATGGCAAACAGCAGGAAGCCGTAGATACCAGCGCCGACGCCGCCGATCACGACCTCGCCCAGCTGCATGTTGAACAACGGGATCATGCCGCCGAGTGCGGTGAAGCTGTCGTGCATAGCATTGACCGCACCGCACGATGCCGCCGTGGTCACGGCCGCGAACAGGGCCGAGGCGGCGACGCCGAAGCGAACCTCCTTGCCCTCCATATTGCCGCCCGCGACGCCCAGCTGGTGCAGCACGGGGTTGCCCGCCGCCTCCGCCCAGTAGCAGACGGCCACGCCGCCCAGGAACAGCAGGATCATCGCGAACAGGATCGCCCAGCCCTGGCGCGTGTTGCCGACCGCCTTGCCGAAGCACCAGGTCAGGCCGAAGCCAATCATGAAGATCGACAGCATCTGGACGAAGTTGGTCAGCGCGGTCGGGTTCTCGAACGGATGCGCGCTGTTGGCGTTGAAGAAGCCGCCGCCATTGGTGCCGAGCATCTTGATCGCTTCCTGGCTGGCGACGGGGCCGAGCAGGATCGACTGGCGCACGCCCTCCAGCGTGTCGACGCTGACGACGCCCGCCATGGTCTGCGGCACGCCGCTGGCGATCAGGAACACGGTGTAGACGACGCAGAGCGGCAGCAGCAGGTACAGGGTGATGCGCGTCACATCGGCCCAGAAATTGCCGAGATTCTTCGTCTCACGCCCCGCGAAACCCCGGAACAGCGCGAAGGCCAGCGCGATGCCGGTCGCCGCCGACAGGAAATTGTGGATGGTCAGGCCTAGCATCTGCGACAGGTTCGACATGGTCGACTCGCCGCCATAGCTTTGCCAGTTGGTGTTGGTGGTGAAGCTGATCGCGGTGTTGAACGCCAGATGCGGGGTCAGCCCGGCCAGCCCCTGCGGATTGCCCGGCAGATAATATTGTACGCGCAGCACGATATAGGTCAGGATCATCAACGCGACGTTGAAGATCAGCATGTGCAGCGCATAACGCCGCCAGCCCTGTTGCGCCTCCGGGTCGATACCCGACAGCTTGTAGAAGCCACGCTCGACGGGGCCGAGCACGACGTGCAGGGGCGTGCGCCGCCCCTCATAGAGCGCGAACAGCCACGCGCCGACCGGCTTGGTCAGCGCGAGCAGGATCGCGACGAAGCCCAATATCAGGGCCCATCCTTGAAGCGTCATGATGCCGCCTCCTTCAGAAGCGTTCGGGGCGGATCAGCACCGCCACCAGATAGACGAGTAGGCCGAGCGCGGTCAGCGCCGCCAGCCAGAGGTCGAGGTTCATGGCTCAGCCCTCCTCACGCATGGTCGCACAGGCGGGCATAGGCGAGCGTCGCCGCCACCAGCCCGGCCATGACCAGCAACCAGATCAGATCGTCCATGTGCGATGCTCCTCAAAAACCGGCGGTGAGGGTGGCGAGGAAGGTGCTGCCCGCGATATTGCCGGTGCCGTCCTGCCCCTTGCTGAAGCTCGGCCGCAGATAGGCGGCCTTGCGGTCGGAAATGTTGGTGTCGACCCAGGACAGACCCAGCGTCAGATTGTGCCAGCTCGTGTCCGCGCCCAGCGACCAGTCCCAGTAATCGCCGGTCGGCGTCGGGGCGGTGGCGTTCGGGCCCAAGCCGTCCATGCCCCAGCTATGGCCGATATGCGCCTTGGCGGTGAACGGCGTGCCGGTGATCGCCGCCGCGCCGTCGCCCCAAAGGTACAGGTTGTCGCTCTTCGCGCCGGGACGGTCATAGACACCGGCGGCGGCGCTGGCGCCGTTATTGTACCATTTGCCGATCGCCTGCTGCTTGGGCGCATAGGCGACACCGGCGGTCAGCGAGACCGGGCCGGTCGTGCCCGACAGCTTGGCGAAAGGCTCGGCATAGTCGGTCTTGTTCGCACCGCCCGGATACATGTACCAGGTCAGGCCCACGTCGAGCGTGCCGGTCGGGCTGATCTTCGTCTTGTACCCCCCGATCAGGTCCAGCTCCATGTTCGCGCCGCCGAAGGTTCCCCACCCCGCCAGGTTCGACGCCCAGGTGCCGACATAGAGGCCGCTTTCATGGGTCGCCGTGATGCCCGCCTGCACCGCCATATGCTCGTCCGACTGGGAAATGCCGCGCAGGCGATAGTCGGAGACGATCGCGGCCGAACCGCTGACGGTCACGGGCGGCGGCGGCGCGGTCTCGGCGGTCTGCGCCGATGCGGTGGCCGGAAGCACGAACAGCGCCGTGGCGGCGCAAAAGGTGATGGTCTTCATATATGCCCCTATGGACAGGCCGCCGGGATGAGTGGGGCGACCTCCAGGGCCGAGCAATTAGGCGCACGGGGCGTAGGAATTCGAGGGCGATCCCCCGGTTTCGCATATAGACGGCATATAGTGGCTTCTTACATTCCTCCCCTGTAAAGGGAGGTGGCAGGCCGTCAGGCCTGACGGAGGGGTGTCACCCTCTCGATAGCGGGACACCCCTCCGACGCGCTGCGCGCGCCACCTCCCCTTACAGGGGAGGAAGAGAATGCCGTCACCAAAACGTCAACGATGTCGGCCATGGCGGGACATGGTCACCGTCTCCCGCCGCTCCCTCCTTTCCACCGCTGCCGCTCTGGCCGGTGCCGCCGCCCTGCCCCCGGCCATCGCCCGCGCCGCCGCCATCGCGCCCGACCGGCGGACCGGCACGATCCGCGATGTCGAGCATGTCGTCATCCTGATGCAGGAAAATCGCGGCTTCGATCATTATTTCGGCACGATGCGCGGCGTACGCGGGTTCGGCGACCGCTTCCCCATGCCCGTAGCGTCATCGGACGGCGCATTCCGCAGCGTCTGGCAGCAACTGGACCGTAAGGCCGAGAGCGGTCCCCGCCTCGTCTCGCCCTTCCACCTCGACACCGACAAAGAGTTCGCGCTGATGCGCATGGCGGGCACGCCGCACACCTGGCCCGATGCGCAGGCCGCCTGGGACGAGGGCCGCATGGCACATTGGCCCGAGGCGAAGCAGCAGCGGTCGATGGGCCATTATGCCCGCGCCGACCTGCCCTTCCAGTTCGCATTGGCCGAGTCCTTCACGATCTGCGACGCCTATCACTGCGCAGTCCAGACGGGGACCAACACCAACCGGCTGTTCCTGTGGACCGGCACCAACGACCCCTCCGGCAAGGCGGGTGGTCCGGCGATCAGCAACTCGCATGACAGCTTTGCCGAAAATGGCGGCGCGGCCGATCCCTATCGCTGGACGACGGTGGTCGAGCGGATGCAGGCGGCGGGGATCGACTGGCGCATCTATCAGGACATGGCGGACAATTTCACCGACAACCCGCTGGTCGGCTTTGCGGCGTTCCGCGACGCGCATCACGGCAAGGGCGATCCTGCGCTGAAAGACCGGGCGATCACGACGCGCGGGCTGGACATGCTGAAAGCGGATGTGCTGGCCGGGCGATTGCCGCAGGTGTCCTATATCATCGCGACCGCCGCAGGGTCGGAGCATCCGGGGCCCTCCAGCCCGGCACAGGGCGCGGCCTATACCGCCGAAGTCCTCGACGCACTGACCGCCGATCCCAAAATCTGGGCGCGCACCGCCCTGTTCGTGATGTTCGACGAGAATGACGGGTTTTTCGATCATGTCCCGCCGCCCGCCCCGCCCTCGCGTGGAGCCGACGGCCAGCCGCTGGGCGGATCGACCGTCGACTTGGCGGGGGAATATCATGACGTGCCCTCGACCGGCGACGCGGATGTCGACAAGCCTGCCTATCGCGGCCGCCCCTATGGCCTGGGCCCGCGCGTGCCCATGTATGTGGTTTCGCCCTGGAGCCGGGGCGGCTGGGTCAACTCGCAGGTGTTCGACCACACCAGCGTCATCCGCTTCCTGGAAACACGGTTCGGCTTTCATGAACCCAATATCTCGCCCTGGCGGCGCGCGATTTGCGGCGACCTGACCAGTGCGTTCGACTTCGCCGCGACGGACGCGGAGGCACCCGTTCTGCCCGACCCACGCGAGGACGCCGCCCGCGCCGCCGCGATCAAGGGGCAGGTCGCGCCCCTGGCTCCCGCGACACCGGGAGCACCGGCGCAGGAACCCGGCATCCGGCGCGCCCGCCCCCTTCCCTACCGATTGGACGTGACCCCGGTCGCCGATCCGCAGGGCGTGCGGCTACGTTTCCGGGCGGAGGGCGCAGGGGCGGTCTTCCATGTCTATGACCGGCACGCGCTGGATCAGGCTCCACGCCGCTACACGCTGGCGGCAGGCACCGGTATCGAGGGCGTGTGGCCGTCCGATCCGGCCACCGGCCATGACCTGTGGGTGCTCGGCCCCAATGGCTTCCACCGCCATTTCGCCGGACGCGGCACGCCTCCGCTCATCGAGGCACGGGTCGAGGATCGTGGCCTGAGCCTGACCATTCCCAAGACGCTGGACGACGTGATGATCGTCCGCCTCGAACCCGGCAAGGCCCCGCCCCCGCCCAGCCCGCTTCAACCCGGTCGTCATCACTGGCCGCTGGACGAGGCGATGGGCTGGTACGACGTCACCCTGACCCGCGCGAGCGATCCATCCTATCGGTGGCGGCTGGCCGGGCGGCATGATCGGCCGGGCCGGGCGACGGTCAGCGATCCGTTTCGAGCCTGATCCTATTCCCTCTTCCCCACCCGATGGAGCAGCGATAGGGTAGCGTTCACACAAATCAATTTGGTTATTCGGGGGATGGATATGCGGGGCAAGGCACGCGCCACGGCGCTGGGCGGTCGGTGGCGTTGGGCCGCGGCCGCGTCGGCGCTCCTGACCGGCACCGCCCCCCTCGCCCTGTCCGCCGATCCGCTGGCGACCGTCGAGCGTAACGGCGCGCTCGTCTCGGTCGAGCCCTACGCCCCCGGCATCGTCCGCGTCACCATCGCCACCGACCGCGCCGAGGCGGAGGGCAAGCCCGGCTATGGCCTGATTGCCAAGAGCGACGCGAGCGCTTGGACGCACCGCACCGATGCGAGCGGCGATATCTTCGCCTCGCCCGGCATGACCGTGACCGTGGCCGCACAGCCCTGGCCCAAGCCGCCCAGCCAAATGGAGCGCTATTTCGCCCCCTCGCTGCCCCCCGTCTCGATCACCTTCGCAGGGGCGGACGGCCAGGTGCTGACCCGGATGAACGGCTGGGAAAAGGCGCCGCACACCGTCTCGGACGAAAAGACCTTCCGCGTCGGCGCCAGCTTCGCCGACACGCCCGACACCCATTATTATGGGCTGGGCCAATATCAGGACGGCGTGCTCGACCTGCGCGGGCGGACCATCGATTGCCGCCACGACTATGACCGGCCCGGCGGCGAGTCGGTCTGCGTACCGTTCACGGTCACGGACAAGGGTTATGCGATCCTGTGGGACAATCCGTCGGCGACCACCGTGTCGCCGGGCCTGCTGAACGCGACCAAATTCGCCTCGAACGTCGGCGAACGCGTGTCCTTCTTCGTCATCGCCGGCAAGACGACCGACGAACTCTACGCCGGTTACGCCCGCCTGACCGGCGCGACGCCGCTGCCGCCCAAGGCCGCCTTCGGCCTGATCCAGAGCAAGGCGCGCTACGAGACGCAAGGCCAGCTGACCGAGATCGCCGATGGCTATCGCAAGCGCGGCCTGCCGCTCGACATCATGGTGCTCGACTGGTTCTACTGGACGCGGATGGGGCAGCTCGACATCGACCGCACCGCCTTTCCCGATCCGGCGGGCATGAACGCCCATCTCAAGTCGATGGGGATGCAAAGCATCATCAGCATCTGGCCGCGTTTCGAGCGGGAAAGCCGATATTTCGATACGCTGGCCGCCAAGGGCTGGCTGATGAAGGACAAGGACGGCAACCCCGTCGACGGCCTGCCGATCCGCTCCGACCGGGCCGGCGCGCTGATCGACAGCACCAATCCGCAGGCGCGCGAATGGTTTTGGGACAAGATCCGCGACAATATCTTTTCCCAGGGGTTCGACTATGCCTGGCTGGACGAAACCGAGCCCGATCTGGTGCCCGAGGGGCATTTCTACGCCATCGGCTCGGGTGACCGTTATCGCAACGTCTATCCGCTGCTCCACACCTCCAGCGTCGCCGAAGGATCGGCGCGCGACCGGCCGGACAAACGCAACCTGATCCTGTGCCGCGCCGCCTATCTGGGCACCCAGGCCAATGGCTGTCTCTTCTGGTCGTCGGATGTGCAGTCCAACTGGGAAGCGCTGCGGCGGCAAGTGCCCGCCGGCCTGGGCATGACGGCCAGCGGCATCGCTTACTGGTCGAGCGATACGGGCGGTTGGCAATGGCCGAACGGGCCGGAGGCGCAACACCCGGTGCTGGTCGATCCGGCCGGTGCGACCGCGATGGCGCCCTCCTATCGCGATTACCCGGAGCTGTTCGTCCGCTGGTTCCAATATAACGCCTTCACGCCGACACTGCGTATCCATGGCCAGCGGCCGGGCACCGCGCTGTGGGACTATGGCACCGCCGCCGAGCCGATCCTGGCGAATAGCCTGCGGCTGCGGTACGCGTTGATGCCCTATCTCTATGCGCTGGGGCGGCAGACCAGCCAGACCGGCGCGCCCTTCATGCGCGCGCTGTTCATGGACTTCCCCAACGATCAGGCGGTGAAGGATCTGGGCGACGAATATATGTTCGGCCCCGCCCTCCTGGTCGCGCCCGTCACCGAACAGGGGCAGACGTCGCGCCGCGTCTATCTGCCCGCAGGGGGGGACTGGTATGACTGGTGGACCGACAAGCGCTACACCGGCGGCCAGTGGATCGAGGCGGCGGCCCCGATCGACCATATTCCGCTATTCGTGCGAGCAGGCTCGATCGTGCCGATGGGCGTGGCCGTGCCGAGCACCGCGACCGCGCAAAACCTGGAGAGCATCCGCGTCTATCCGGGCCGCGATGCCAGCTTCACGCTCTATGACGATGACGGCACCACCAACGCCTGGCGCCAGACGGGCGGGCGCAGCGCGACCCTGCGCTGGGACGACAGCGCGCGTCGCCTGAACGCCAGCGGCCGCCTGCCCACCGGCCAGTCGGTCGAGCCGCTGGTCAGGATCGTGGGACAGTAAGATCAGGCCCGGCTCCCCCCAGGGGGGCCGGGCTTTTCTTAACCCATGGAGTACAATCGTTTTTGTGGACGGACCGGACAAACCGGCCGAAAGAGGAGGAGAAGGATCATGATCGGATGTGTGGCCCTGCTGATCGCAGCCCTGCCAGCGGGAGCGGCCGTCCAGGCGGCCCCCAGCGCGGCGGCTCAGCCCAGCATCTTCGACAAGGCGATCAACACGCCCGGCATCGGCTGGACTGCCTATGGCCCCAACCAGAGCGCCAAGGAAGTGCCCGCGCCCGAAGTGCCGGGCGGCAATGCCGTGCAGGTCAAGGTCGCCAAGGCCGGGACCAACCCTTGGGACAGCGGCGTGACCTATCCGACGATCAAGCCGATCGCGTCCGGCGATACGCTGGTGACGATGGTCTATCTCCGCGCGCCGAACGCCGCCGAGGGACAGACGGTGACCATCCCCGTCGCCATGGGCGGTTCCGAGCCGCCCTACCCCTCGATCACCAGCGAACCGCTTCAGGTCGGATCGACCTGGAAACGCTATTTCGTGACCGGTGTCGCGGGCCAGGCCTTTGCCGCGGGCAAGGCCAATATCTCGGTCCAGCTGGCCGGTGCCAAGCAAGTGATCGAGGTCGGCCCGGCCTTCCTGCTCGATCTGGGTCCGAATTTCGACCGGTCGAAACTGCCGCATAACTAACCCGGCCATCGGCGGCTTGATCGGCCGCCCTCACCCTTCTCACCCGCTGATGCGGGCGGGCCCGGAAGGGTGAGGGTCTCCGCCAGCCGATCTTTCAAACGGAAAAACCGCCCGCCTCCAAAATGGAAGCGGGCGGTTTTTTCCGTCCGTCATCCCGGCCGAACCCCGAAGGGCCCGGCCGGACAGCTGCATCAGAACGTGCCGCGAAGCGCGAACGAGAAGCGGCGGTCGTTGACGATGTACGAGCGCGGCGCGGTCGCGGTCGAACCGCTGATATAGGCCTGCTCGGTCTTCACGACCTGATTGGCCAGGTTCACGCCCTGCACACCGATCTTGAGGTACTTGTTGATGTTGATGAACGCCGACGCATCCAGCTGCCCGCCCGCATCCTGATAGATGGAGGTGTAGGGGAAGATCACATCCGCCGGGGTCAGCAGATACTTCGAGCGCCAGTTATAGGCGGCCCGCAGCGAGATCGGACCCTTTTCGTAGAACACGGCCGCATTCACCGTGTGCTTCGACAGCCCCTCAAGCGGGATGTTGCCCGGCTTGATGTTCGAGGTGCTGGCCGGCGCGCCACCGTTCAGGAACGAGTTGGGCAGGCCCGAGCTGTCGATATAGGTGTAGCTGCCGCTGGCGCCAAACCCGCTGAGCAGACCCGGCAGGAAGTCGAAGGTCTGCTGATACGCAACCTCGGCGCCCTTGATCTTGCCGGTGCCGTCATAGTTGGACGGCCCACGCACCAGCACCGCCTGGGTGATGCCGTTGCTGGTGATGTTGCGGGTGGTGACCGACTGGTAGAAGAAGTTCTTCACCGACTTGTAGAAGACGTCGACCGACAGCTGACCGACGCGGGCGAAGTACCATTCGACGGTTGCGTCGAACTGCCACGCGGTCGCGGGCTTGAGGTAGGGGTTGCCCGCCGTCGCCGTGATCTGACCGCTGGCCGAATCGAAACCGAGCTGCAGGAAGTTGCGGATGTTCGCGAAGTCCGGGCGGGTCATGACCTTCGACGCCGCCAGGCGCAGCACCACGTCGCGCCCGATGCCGAACTTCAGGTTCGCGCTGGGCAGGAAGTAATGATACTGGTTCCGCGCCGTATCGGGCACGGTGATGCCGGTCGAGAACTGCTGGATCGCGGCATAGCCGTCGGGACCCAACTTACAGATACCGGTCGGCGCCAGAAACACGGGTTGGCCATTAACCACCAGCGGCTGACCGTTCTGCGTCGCCTGCACCGGGGCACAGCGCGATCCGAACGTCCCGTCCGTACCCGTCTGCTGCGGCGTCGGGGCACCGATCGAACCGGCCGACGTCAGGTCGGTCAGGACGTAACGGACACCGATATTGCCGCTCATCCGCACGTTGCCGAACAGGTTACCCGGCGTGGCGAAGTTCAGCTGGCCGTACAGGTTCTTGTCCTGCTGCGACACGTCCTGAATTTCGGACGGCAGGTACGGCGTACCAGCAACTACGCCTGCACGCTGCGCCAGCGGTGCCCAGGTGGCAGCCGTCGAACCATTTGCCGACTTCCACAGCTGGCCGATCGACTGGATATAGGCGGCCGACTGCTGATAGTTACCGCTCAGGTCGCCCGTGTAATAGAAAGCCGACGGCGGACCATTGGTCGCCCCGCGGAAGAAGTTCGGGAAGGTATACAGCTCGGTCTGGCCAGGAGCCTGGGCAAACGAAACCGGGTTGCTGCCCGACCAGACTTCCGACAACGCACCCCAGTTGTAGGTGGTGTAGCGGACCTGCGATGAGCGGTCAGCATAACGCGCGCCAAACTTGGCGTGGGTGAAGAAGCTGCCGTCGTCGAACTTATAGTCGACATCCGCCTTGAACGCATATTCGCGGCCGACGCTATCTTCCAAATGATCCATCGCCGCGCGCCAGAACTGGACGTTGCGGTTGGTGAAATATTGCGCGTCGGTCAGGTTGCTCAGCGCCGAGGTGTTCGGCGCGGTCCAGCTGGCCTGCAGCGTCGAGGGCTTGTGCGGAATCACGACGGGCAGGTTGCCCGACAGGTCGAGCTCCGAGTCCGCGAAGGTCGAACCGAACACCCGGAAATCGGTGCTAGTCTTCTTGGCACGGGTATAGTCGCCGTCCAGGTTGACCGACCAATGATCGTCGAGCTGGGTCTTCAGGTTCAGGCCGAAATCGGTGACGGTATTCTCGTCACGGGTCATGCCGCGCGCCAACGACTGCTGCGTACCGCCGGAGGCGAGGTAGCAGGACGCCGGAGTACCGCTGCACGATCCGCGGAAACCATTGCCCGGTGCCGTGATGTAACCGGACTGGAACAGACCGTTGGCATCATAGACATAGTTCTTGGTCGTGCCGGTCGGGCACTGCGCCTCGGTCGTACCGCCGGGGCCTGCGTTGTTCTGGACGCAACCCACCGGATAGGTATTGTATTCCGACAGATCGGGCGCGGTCTCGAAGGTGCGCTCCGAGGTGTTGTTGACCGTGTGCGTGCGCAGGAACTGCGCGGTCAGGACGGTGCGCTCGTCGATGCTCTGCCACTGACCCGCCAGCGCGATGCCATCGCGCTTGCGATCAAATTCCTGGGTCGCGAACTGACCGCCGATCGGCGCGTAGCGCAGCGAGGCCGGATCGAGGAAGCCGTCGGCGCCAGCGGTGCTGGCGGTGCCGCAGGCCGAACCGCTGGCGGGCAGCGTGGTCTGGTCGACCGTGCCGGGCAGCGGGTTGCGGCAGGTGGTGGCGGTCGTCGAGTTCGCCTGCAGCGCCAGCGCGTTGTCGCGCGTCTGAATATTGGTGATGCGGATGCTGTCCGCGCGGCTCTGGACGCGCGAATAGGAGATGTTGCCGAGCAGGCCGAAGCGGCCGATGCCCGTATCCCACGTATCGCTGACGAACAGCGAACCCGTCGGCGACCACTTCTTCTTGAAGTCGCCATAATTGCCCTCGGCGGTGAAGCCGAGGTGGAAGCCCTTGTTGTCGAAGGGCTTGCGGGTGTTCAGGTTGACCGTACCGGCCAGGCCGCCCTCGATCAGTTCGGCAGTAGCGTTCTTGTACACCTCGACCGAGCCGAGCAGTTCTGCGGGGACGTCGGAGAAGTTGATCGCCTGGCCGCCGATACCGGCCGAGAAGGTGTCGCGGCCGTTGAATTCGGAGCGGACGAAGGTCAGGCCGCGCACCGCGACGCCCGAGCCTTCGACCGAGAAGTGGTCGGGATCGTTGGCAGCGGCGAAGCGGCTGATCGACACGCCAGGCACGCGCTGCAGCGCTTCGGTCACCGAGCGGTCGGGCAGTGCGCCGATGTCGGACGCGGTGATCGCGTCGACGACGGTGTCGGAGTTGCGCTTGATCGACTGCGCATTCGCCAGGCTCTGGCGGATGCCGGTGACGACGACTTCATTCTCGTTAACGGTCTCATCGCCGGCCGGCGGCTGGGCCCCAGCGGCCTGGACGCTGGCGCTGGTGCGCGGCGTGGCCGAACCCGCCGTACCCTGGCCCGCGACCGCACCGGTCGGCGAGGACGCACTCTGGTCCGCATCGGTCGTGGTCTGCGCAAGAGCCGGGTTCGTCAGCGCCGCGATGCACAAGGCACCGGCCGAGGCCCCTAGGAGCAGCCGATTAAAACGATTGGCATTGGCAGTGAAGGGCGCAGCGCTGCGCATCATGGTCATCCCCCCCTTGTCGCGCGCCCCTGCGGCGTCGCGTAGAATAGGTCGCGTTCACGCCTTTCGGCACGATCCGCAGACTCATGATTGCGCTACCAGCAACATTTCGACAAGATGTTTAACTTATAAACGTCCGATCCGGGACAAGGTGCGACATTCCTGCCACGCTGGCCGCTTCGGTGGATTGCGGGACGGCGTAACGCGCGGCATGAAATAGAGAAATGACCCGTGAATCGGCGGGTCGGGGGTGGATGACAAAGGTGACAGAGGACGGGGTTCGGGTCGTCATCGTGGGCGGCGGGACGGCAGGCTGGATGGCCGGAGCGGCACTGACCCGTCTTCTTTCGGGACAATGCAGCGTTCGCCTGATCGAATCGGAAGCGATCGGCGTGGTCGGCGTGGGCGAGGCCACCCTGCCCCATATCCGCGCGTTCAACGAACGGCTGGGCATCCCCGAGGCCGAGTTCATGGCCCGCACCCGCGCCACCTTCAAACTGGGCATCGAGTTTCGCGATTGGGGCCGGATCGGCGACAGCTATATCCATCCGTTCGGCACGTTCGGGCGCGGCACCGGGGCGATCGACTTCCACCATTATTGGGCGCGTCTGCTGCGCGAGGGGCATGACCTGCCGCCGCTCGACGCTCTGTCCTATGCCTGTGCCCTGGCCCGGGATGCACGGTTCAACCATCCCGACCAGACGCGCGACGGCCTGTCCTCGACCTTCGGCTATGCCTATCAGTTCGATGCGCTGTTGTTCGCGCCTTATCTACGCGGGCTGGCCGAGGAGGCGGGTGCGGTCCGTACCGAAGGCATGGTCGTCGATGTCGAGCGGGACGGCGAAACCGGCCTGATCCGTTCGGTCACGCTGGCCGATGGCGAGCGGGTCGAGGGCGACCTGTTCATCGACTGCTCGGGCTTCTGCTCGCTCCTGCTCGGCCAGACGCTGGAGGAGCCGTTCGAGGATTGGTCGAAATGGCTACCGACCAACCGGGCGGTGGCGATGCCGTGCCGGACCGAAACCGCCGTCACGCCCTATACCAGCGCGATCGCGATGCCCGCCGGATGGCGGTGGCGCATCCCGCTGCAGCATCGCACGGGCAATGGCTATGTCTATGCCAGCGACTTCATCAGTGACGCCGATGCCGCGCGTGCGCTGGAGGCGGCGGTTGAGGGCGAACCGCTCGCCGAGCCGCGCCTGCTGCGTTTCAAGGCGGGGCGGCGGCGCCGCAGCTGGGTCGGCAATTGCGTCGCGATCGGGTTGGCCAGCGGCTTCCTCGAGCCGCTCGAATCGACCAGCATCTACCTCGTGCAGCAGGCGATCACCGCGCTGATCGAGCTGTTTCCCGGCCGCGAAATCGCCGCATCCGACCGCGACGAGTTCAACCGCGTCATCGACCTGGAATATGACCGCATCCGCGACTTCCTGATCCTGCATTACCACGCGACGACGCGCGACGATTCGCCCTTCTGGAACTATGTCCGCACCATGCCCATCCCGGACAGCCTGGCCGAGAAGATGGAGCTGTGGCGCCGGCGCGCGCGGGTGGTGAAGTACCGCGAAGGCGTGTTCCTGGATGCCAGCTGGATCGCGGTCTATCTGGGCCAGGGCATCGTCCCCGAAGGCTGGGACCCGCGCGCCGATGTGGCGGGCACCCCCGACCTGTTGCGCGCGGTGACCGAGCTGCGCGCCGAGATCGCCGCCGATGTCGGTGCGCGGCCCGAGCATCGCGCGTTCCTGGAACGCTATTGCCCGATGGTCGCGGCATGAACGCCACCGATCGGATCGCGCATGTGCTGGTTGCCGGAGGCGGACTGACCGCCTGGTACGCCGCCGCCGCGCTAAAGCGGCGCGCGCCGTTCCTGACCGTCACGCTGCTCGCCACCGCTCCGGCGGCGGACGCGCTGGCGGACCGGATCGCCTGTACCCTGCCCTCGCTGCTGGGCTTCCAGGCCGATCTGGGCATCGGCGAGGATGATGGCGTGACCCGTGCGGGGGCGGGTTATCGGCTGGGCACGCGCTTCATCGGTTGGGCCGAGGGGTTGCCCGATTATGTCCATGCCTATGGCGGCTATGGTCATCCGATCGGGTCGGCGGCCTTTCATCTGCACTGGGTCCGCGCGGCGCTGGACGGCGAGGCGGCCCCTTTCGACAGCTATGCCCCTGCCGCGCATCTGGCCCGCGCCGGGCGCTTCGTCCCGCCGACGCCGAACACGCCCTTTGCCCAGCATGATTATGGCCTGACCCTCGATCTCGAGCGGCATCTGGCGATGGTCCGCGCCTTTGCCCGCCATGTCGGCGTGATCGAGAGACCCGGCACCATCGCGGAAACTGTGGTCGATGCACGCGGCTTTATCGGCGAAGTGCGGCTGGCCGACGGACAAAGGATCAGCGCCGACCTGTATATTGATGCGACCGGTCCTGCCGCGCACCTGCGGGATGCGGTCGACCGGGAGTGGCAGGACTGGCACGACTGGTTGCCTTGCGACCGGGTGTTGCTTGGCACCCGGGCATCGGGCGAAGGCGCGCCAGTGCTGACCGATGTCACCGCGCATGCGGCGGGCTGGCGCTGGTCGAGCGGCGAGCAGGTCGGCATCGCCTATAGCGCCGCGCATATGGCCGACGCGGACGCCGCGGCGATGCTGGGCGCGACACCCGGCGAGCCCATCGCCCTCCGCCCCGGCAC